>JAFDZW010000005.1:1615962-1813142 GCA_018266755.1 Bacteroidota bacterium | reverse complement strand
CGAGTGCCCGGTCACAACGGTCGTGCCGGAAAACTCCTGCAAGACGACGGCGTTCGAGCTATTGTCGATATATGCGACGTCGAATTTCGGAGTACCCCCGAAATTGCGGGGATCACAGGCGACCGTGGGGCGCATTCCCGAGGAACCCGTTGTCGAGACTTTGATCGGGAAACCGCTCACTTGGGTACCGTCGACCATGTCGATCACAGTAGCCCAAACCTCCTCGGTTACTCCGATCGCCGTATTCGTCTTGGATGACCACACGATATAGAGGTGATAGACGTCGCAAGCAATATCGAACTCGTCTCGCGAGTCTGCCTCCGTGTTGTCAATTGTATGGTTTAGCGGTGTAGGAACGGCATGATCTTGAACAGTTGCATTTGGATAGGAATAGATTCCGTTCTTGACAATCTGGCGAGTTGACACAGGTACCGGCAGAGTAGCAACGGTAATATCGACTTCTGGGGAGTGTCCACCTCCGGCCGTGCGTATGTCGCTGAGCCCCTGCACAATGAAGCTCAAATTATCGCTGGCTGGCCAGACATACCGAACCGCACCATTAAGGTTGGCCGTTGCCTTCGGACTTCCCAAAGTACCCGAGAACGAACCGCCACTCACGACTCCGGGCGGCTGGCAATCGGGAGCGCCGCTGGAGGCATTCCATGCAGGTTTTGCCAACGTATTGCCGAGCAAGAACCATCCGCTTTGACCATTCGTGAAACTTCCCGCGGGGCTCGCATTCCAATCGTGCCCCGAGATGTTCGCATTGCTGCCAACATTCGTCGTCATCGTCCATTGTCCGTAGCCGTTGGCTGCGAGACAGTTCATCGTCAAATTGACTCGTGGGTCAGTCGACGTATTAAATGCTGCATCGTCATCAACCTCGTACTGCACGGTATTCTGGTACTCGGTTGGTGTTGATGTGTATGACCACGGCTGTGCAGCCGTGGTTGCCGGCCGCAGGGACATTGCAAAGAGTGCGCCAATGAGATGCAAGAACATCGCTCGGCTTAACTTGTGTGTGTGTGTTGCGGCCTCGGTACATTACGAGTCACAACACGGCTCTGTGTTGAATTCATAGGATCCATTACTTGATTCCTTATTGAGTTGATAGAATTAGCTTTTTCCTGACCTGATAGAGTAGCGGCATTCGGCAAATGTCGGACAATATCGTAGGCTTTGCAAATATATGAAGATTTTTCATAGTATGCAATAGCAATAGACTTCTAATTTATAAGAAATATAGGTGCCCATAAGATTAATTTTCTAAAATGAGGAGTTAGCATATTGCTAAAGAGGACCTAATTCTGCAGATTTGTGGGATGATATTCCGCATGCTTCAATCTCGTGGCAATCCTGAAGGGATTCTTCCCCTTCGCTCTGCTCAGGGTCAGAATGACAGGCTTGATGATGGTATCATGGCTATTGGAACGTCGGCTAACGGCCGGCTTTTTTGTTGGTTCGAAGTTCGCGGGGGGTAGGCGGGTTCGGATGATAATTATGGGATTTACGGACCATACCTTGCTTTCGACGGTTTGTGGAAAGCGGCCGGACCAACGCGGCGCGGAGATGCTGTATCAAATGCGTGGCGTCACCGTATTTTGCAGAATGAAGAATTTCCTGCTATCGCTGTTGCTCGTGGTTGCGTCGGTCGTCTCGGCTGCGGCGCAATCGAAGATCTTGATCCCGATGGACCTCGAGCAGAACGACCACCTCAAGGCCTACGGCATCACGTTCTGGGCGCTGACGAAAGGGATGGAAGTCGATTGGCTGCTCAACTACCGGGGCGGCTCGTTCATGGCTGACTATTCCGATGTGCTTGCCGCCGAGTGTCGTATTCGCGGCGTGTCGTTCCAACAGATCGACGGCGCAAGCGCCAAGAGCATTCTCGACCTCGTGCAATCGCCAGATAAAAACATGGACGTCGAGCGGCTCGAGAAAGCGCCGAAGATCGCTGTCTATGTTCCGCCGGGCTTCCAACCGTGGGACGATGCCGTGACGCTCGCGCTCGATTACGCCGAAGTGCCGTATGATAAAGTGTGGGACGATGAAGTGCAATCGGGCAAGCTCGCGAAGTACGATTGGCTGCATTTACATCACGAGGACTTCACCGGGCAGTACGGCAAGTTCTATAGCACCGCGCGTAACGAAGCGTGGTATCAGTCACAGGTCCGGATGCTCGAGGCCGAAGCGAAGAAACTGGGCTTCTCGAAAGTGAGTGACTTGAAAAAGGCGACGGTCCGCAAGATCAAGGAGTTCGTCGGTAACGGCGGCTATCTCTTCGCGATGTGTTCGGCGACCGATAGTTACGACATTGCGCTTGCGGCAGATAAGACCGACATCTGCGATCAGGTCTTCGACGGTGACCCCATCGACCCGGATTACGAATCGAAGCTCGACTTCAAGAACACGTTGGCATTCGAGAACTTCAAGATCGAAACGAATCCGTACATCTACGAATACTCGTCGATCGATGTACAGCAAGCCGAGATCGGTTCGCAGGACAACGACTACTTTACCCTCTTCGATTTTTCAGCGAAGTTCGATCCCGTACCGACGATGCTCACGCAAGATCATGTGAACGTCGTTCGAGGCTTCATGGGACAAACAACGATGTTCCACAAGCAATACATCAAGAAGACGGTAACGATCCTCGGCGAGCGCGAGGGGACCGATCAGGTGCGGTACTTATACTCGAACTTCGGTCGCGGGTTCTTCGCATTCTATGGCGGGCACGATCCGGAAGATTATCAGCATCTCGTCGGCGACCCCCCGACCGATCTGAAGCTGCACAAAAACAGCCCGGGCTACCGGCTAATCCTCAACAACATTCTTTTCCCCGCTGCGAAGAAGAAGAAGCTAAAGACCTAAGGCTAAGCGGCCATCGCGGTCGCGAAGGCGTCGTATGTGCGGTCGGACTTCAGGCAGATTACGACACGCTGGACGTTCTTGAGGGTTGCAGCCGTTTCGCGGATGGCGCCGACAATCGTCGCGGCACATTCCGGAAGCGGATAGTGAAAGAAGCCCGCGCCGATCGCAGGCAGTGTGACCGATCGCAGCGAGCGTTCGTCGGCAAGCTTCAGTGCGGATGTGACTGCCGAGCGAAGCTTGTTCGTTTCGTCACCTTCACCATACATCGGCCCGACAGCATGAATCACATACTTTGCTTTGAGGTTGCCACCGCTCGTGATCACTGCCGAACCGACCGGGCAGAAGCCGATCTCGTTGCACTCGCGCTGGATCTGTTCACCGCCGAGTTCGCGCAATGCACCGGCCACGCCGGCGCCGAGATTCAAATACTCATTCGCGGCATTGACAACCGCGTCGGTATCCGAAAGGGCAATGTTGCCTTTGCGGAGTTCGAGTGTAACAGAGCCGATGGTCTGGGTGGCGCTCATTGGAATACGATCAACGTGAACGAATGCTTTATTGTACGACCCCTTGCAACCACAGCACCAGAACAATAATGCCGAACGCAACGCGCCAGACACCGAACATGATGAAGTCGTGCTTGCGAACATACCCGATCAACCAGCGTACGACGGCCAGCGCCACAATGAACGACACGACAAAGCCGATGCCAAGCGTAGCATACATATCCGACGAAAGCAGCGCCCGGTACTTGTAGAGTTCATACCCACTGGCCGCGATCATCACGGGGAAGCTCAGGAGAAAACTAAACTCGGTTGCCGCCTCGCGTGTCAAGCCGCCCATCATGCCGCCGATGATCGTCGCACCGGAGCGCGAGACACCCGGGATGAGCGATAGGAGCTGCGCGAACCCGACAACGAGCGCGTCCTTCGTCGACATCGACTTCATGTCCGTTTTCTGGCGGTGCACGCTGATGAAGCTTTCGACATAGAGGATGATCAAACCGCCAATGATCAGGCTGAGCGCAACCGTCATCGGTGACCAGAGGTAGGTCTTGATCACAGAATGGAGCAGAAACCCTACGATCGCGACCGGAATGAACCCGACGACCAAATGTGTGCGCAGCCGACCCGGGCCCGAGGTTGCGTTCTTCGCATTGAGTGCATTCCACAGTTTTGCTCGGTACAAGAACCCGATGGCGAGGATCGCCCCGAGTTGGATCACGACCTCGAAGAGCTCCGCTTTGTCAGGGTCGCCAATGGCTTCCTTGAACTTCAGAAAATGGTCGGCAATAATCAAATGTCCGGTCGAAGAGACTGGGATGAACTCGGTGAGTCCTTCGACGATGCCCATGATCGTCGAGAGCAGCCACAAGGGTAATGCCATTAGTCCAAATAGGATATAATATACAAAGTTACGAAGTGTAGTCGCTTTCGGTTCGCGCTTCGCAATAATTGCCTGTGTGGGCCGTCTATCCTGTTGCCCGACGCACTGACACCGAAGTTGGGGCCGCACAACCTTTCGCCGTGTTTGGGCGTTACAGGCGGGCTAAAATCTCACTATCGGCTCAATAGGCCGGTTAGAACGACATGAATTCTTCTCGTACGACGACGATCGGCATCATGCTGATCCTGCTTGTCTTTTTCGGCTGGATGATCTTTAATCAGCCGAAGCGGCCCCCGCAGCCCGCAAAGCCTGCGGTGACTCAGCAGACTCCGGCCCAGACTGCGCCGGCTGCGGCGACAATGGCTGCCGCACCGAGCGGCAGCCATTCGACACTTTTTCCCGTCGATAGCGGCACCACGGCGGCAAGCAAGCATGTCGAGACTCCGCTCGTGAGCGCTGTGATCTCCTCGCATGGCGGCAACATCGTTAGCTGGGTGCTCAAGAACTACAAAACGTGGGAGCATAAGCCACTGGAATTGGTCGATCAGTCGATCCGTAGCGGAGATGTCAACCTTTCGTTTGTCGCCGGCGACGGCAAAAAGGTCTCGACGAAGGACTTGCCGTTCGTCGTCGAGGATAAGTCCGACAAGACGCTCGGCGAGAAAGACTCTGCGACGATCCGTTTGGTCGCTCGTATCGATTCCGCCGCTTCGATTGAAAAAGAATTTACGTTTCATGGCGATAAGTACGAAGTAACGATCCGCTACCGCATTCTCGGCATGCAGTCGAAGATTAGCGGATATCGCTATGTACTTTCGGTCGATAATCCGGTGCCGTATAACGAATCGCGGCCGGATGACGAGTCAGCCGCAGCGAAAGCGTTCATTGTCAGTAAGTCCGGCAGTGAAGAGATCGATGCGAACAAGAACAACGATCCACAGCACAAGGCAGTCAACGGCGATGTGGATTATGTCGCCGCACGTACGAAATATTTCCTTGCCGCGATGATTCCGCAGTCGCCGCGCCCGCTCAACTCGGAAGTGAGCGGCAACTCCTACCCGCTCGGCGAGAACGGACGTGTGGAGCGGTATGCAATGACTGTTTCGACGGCGATCTCGACGCCGGTGAAGGATTCGTTGACGGTCGATTACTATCTCGGGCCGCTCGAATACAACCGTATTTCGACGATGGTACCCCCACTCGATAACACGATGGATTTCGGGTGGCGCTTCTTGGTACGTCCGATCAGTATCTATGTGCTGTTCCCGTTTATCATGATGCTGCACAGCTTCATCTCGAACTGGGGCATCGTGATCATCTTATTCTCGATCGTCATCAAGCTTGTGACGATGCCGTTCACGCGCAGCCAAATGGCGGCGATGCGTAAGATGCAAGCCCTGCAGCCGATGCTCACGGAGCTCCGCGAGAAGCACAAAGCCGATCAGCAAAAGCAGCAGGAAGAGACGTTCAAGCTCTATCGCACCTACGGCGTTAACCCCGCGGGCGGATGCTTGCCGATGCTCCTGCAAATGCCGATCCTCTTCGCACTCTATGCCGTGTTGCGAAACGTGATCGAGCTGCGTCAGGCGCCGTTCTTCGGTTGGATCACCGATCTTTCGCTTCCGGATGCACTCATCAAGTTCGGGACGCATGTACCGATTCTCGGCGACCAGCTTTCGGGTCTGACGCTCTTGATGGCTGCCACAATGCTGATCCAGTCTGCATTGCAGACGACCGATCCTCGCCAGAAGGCGATGGCATACATCATGCCGCTCTTCTTCACGGTGCTGTTCAATAATTTGCCGTCGGGTGTTGCGTTGTACTACTTCATGTTCAACCTGTTCGGTATTGCACAGCAGCTCTACAACAAGAATTTCTTGCCGCCGCTCGATCTCGAGAAGCTGAAAGAAGAAGCCAAAGGCAAGAAGGGCTTCATGGCAAGGATGCAGGAAATGGAAGCGACGGCTCGTCAGCAGCGACAGACACAGATGGCTGGCAAGGGCCAAGCTCCTGGACGGAAGAAAAAGTAGATCACAGTATCCTGTCAATCGTGTATTCAAAGGCGCCCGTTTGGCGCCTTTTTTTATGTGCTTCAAACGGCCACGTTCAAAAGTCGGCTGCCATTCGGGCTCCTACGAAGACACCCTCTTTACGACACGATTGTTTGCATCGCTTCGGCCAAATGACGCTCGCAGCCTTACATGATACGATCGTGGCGATCTCGACGCCGCTCGGCACGAGCGCGCTGGCCTCGTTGCGTCTGAGCGGACCCGAGGCGATTGCCATCGCCGCTCGGTGTACCGACACGCCCAAGAAGCTCTTGACGACCATCGGCGGAATGTCGATCTATACGAACGTCGTCGATGCGGACGGTGCGCATATTGACGATGTCATTGTCACCGTCTGGCGAGCACCGCGTTCGTACACCGGCGAGGATATCGTCGAGTTTCATACACACGGTTCACCTGTGATTGTCGATGCCATTCAACGCCTCTGTGTTGCAAGCGGGGCGCGGCTTGCAGAGGCGGGCGAGTTTTCGCGTCGCGCGTTTATGAACGGCAAACTCGGTCTCGAAGCACTGGAGCGGACGATCATGCGGCTTGATGCTTCGAGCGAAGGATCGCTCGGCAAGATCGAGACACTGCTCTCGGCAAAGTTCAACCGGCTGCGAGCAATCTACGATGCGATCATCTCGTTGCTTGCACAAGTGAATGCCGAGATCGATTTCGGCGAGTCGGACCATGTCGATACTACCGGTTTCTCACACGATCTCGATCGTATCTGCGCAGAATTCGACGACTTCATCGCGCGAGCAGCGAACGTGCAAGCGAATAAAGGATACTTCTCGGTTGCACTGACCGGCCTGCCGAATGTGGGCAAGAGCAGTATCTTTAATGCATTGCTGCGCTACGAGCGGAGCATCGTCAGCGACACCCCCGGCACGACGCGCGATTATGTCGAAGCCTTTGTCGTATTCGAAGGGTTTAGAGTCAAGATCATCGATACGGCGGGACTTCGCGACGCTACGGACACGATCGAGTCGAAGGGGATCTCGCTCGGTAGTGCCATTGCAGAAGAAGCTGATATTGTGTTGCGCATTACCGATCCCGAACGACGTGCTACGCATGCAACTCGCGGGGAGATCCTCGTACACAATAAATGTGATCTGGATGGGTACACGGACGGAATCGCATTCTCCGCAACAACAGGGCAGGGATTAGATCGACTCGTTGGGTTCATCAAAGAACAAGTGATGACCCTCGATGCAGAACGTACTGGGTATCAGATCGCCGATACGGAAAAAGAGCTTATTCAGTCCATCACCGCAATACTTGATAAGTCATTGTTAAACAATGAATTATCAATCGTCGCCGAAGAGCTTCGAATTGCTGCAGATCGCGTTGCTTCGCTTTTAGGGCTGAATATATCGGAAGATAGCTTGCAATACATATTTAATAAAATGTGCATTGGTAAATAGCTATTAATATGCCATATGTAAATAAAGGACATATAAACTTAATATTAAACCATTAAATCGCGTTCGTTAGGTTTCCACGTGGAACAACTCTTCGCAAATATCATAATAGTGGGTGGCGGTCATGCCGGAATAGAGGCTGCCGCCGCTGCGTATAGGATGGGGCTCAAGGTCCGGCTCCTGTCGTTGCATGCGAGTAGGGTTGGTGAGCTTTCGTGTAATCCGGCGATCGGCGGCACAGCGAAAGGCCAGGTCGTGAAGGAGATCGATGCGCTTGGTGGATTAATGGGGGAGATCGCAGACGAAGCGGGACTCCATTTTCGGATGCTCAATCGGTCTAAGGGTCCTGCAATTTGGTCGCCCAGAGCACAAGTCTCGAGAAGCCAATATCCATTGATCGCCCAGAGGAAATTGCGGGAGCTCGACCCAGGAATAATAGTTGAGGCAAACGTACAAAAGATCTGGATCGAAGAAGGGCGAGTTGCTGGGGTTGTGCTTTCTGATGGTAGCAAACTTCGCTCCCAAGCGGTGGTTGTCTGTGCCGGTACCTTCCTTAATGGGGTCATGCATACCGGTTTGCTCCAGACTTCGGGCGGGCGATTCGGCGAGGCGCCAACATCGCTTCGCACTGAGCCTGAAGGAGCGCTCTCGCTTGTTTCCTACAGGCTGAAGACCGGTACACCACCCCGAATATCTCTGTCGAGCATCGACCGTTCCGGCCTTGAAGTTCAGCCAGGTGATGACGATGCCCGTCCGTTCTCTACACGTACAACCACCGGTGTTACGAATTCTATTGAATGCTACGTAACATATACATCTGAGGTGACCCATGCAGAGCTTGAAAAAGGCTTTGCAGAGTCCCCGATGTTCACCGGCAGAATACAAGGCAAAGGACCCAGGTATTGTCCTTCTATAGAAGACAAGATCAGCCGCTTCCGTGATAAGACCCAGCATCACCTCTTCCTTGAGCCGGAAGAAGCCGATGGTGATGTCGTGTATGTCAACGGGTTCTCAACGAGTCTGCCCGAAGAAGTACAGCTCAAAGCACTGCGAACTGTACCAGGGCTTGAGAATGTGGTTATGCTCCGCCCAGGCTATGCGGTCGAGTATGACTATTTCCCCGCGTACCAGTTATATCATACCCTCGAAAGCAAGCACGTTAATGGGCTCTACTTCGCCGGACAAGTGAATGGGACCTCCGGTTATGAAGAAGCAGGAGCTCAGGGACTTGTTGCAGGTGTGAATGCCGCTGCCAAGATTAAGGGTATGCCCGAGTTTTCGGTTGGTAGAGATGAGGCATATATTGGGGTGCTTGTCGATGACCTTATTAATAAGATCCAGGAAGAACCGTACCGGCTGTTCACAGCGAGTGCCGAGCATCGCCTAATCCTTCGGCAGGATAATGCCGAGTTTCGGCTATCGAAGAAAGCGCTTGAGTACGGGTTGATCTCCTCGGAGCAATATCGCAGGGTGCAGGAAAAAGAACAAGCAGTTCGGAACCTCATTGCATGGTCTGAACGGCAGAAAGTCCCTTCACCCTCTGCAGCAGGAATGAGACAGAGTGTGAAATCTCTGGTTATTTCTACTGGGAAGTCCGTTTCAGAATTTTTCGATGGTTCCACCGGTGCAACCCCGGAGATCGTCGAACTGGCAAATATCGAGATCAAGTACGAGGGGTATATTCGCCAGCACCGCAATCAGATCGAGCGCCTTCGTTCGAGTGAAGAGAAGCGGATCCCGAACGGCTTCTCATTCCATGCACTCCGAGCACTTAGCACTGAAGCTCGCGAGGTGATGGAAAAAGTTCGACCTGAGACAGTCGGTCAAGCCTCGAGGCTTCCGGGTGTAGCGCCAACGGACATTGCGATTTTGGTCGGGGCGCTTCGATAATTTCCACGTGGAATGCTATAGCAATAATAACAAGTTTATTACTGATTTATGACAGAACTATTCGACGAATTGCAGAATCTGGCGACGGAGCAGCGGAATCAACGTTCGATGGAGCTTGATTCGATGAATACCCGTCAGATCCTCGAGCTCATCAATGACGAGGATGCAAAAGTGGCGGGCATCGTTCGGGGCGAGATCGTGCAAATAGAGCGTGTCGTGAATAAACTCGTGGAAATTCTGGGCAACGGTGGCCGATTGTTTTATGTCGGCGCAGGCACGAGCGGTCGGATGGGTGTGATCGATGCTGCGGAATGTCCTCCGACGTTCGGAACAAGCCCTGCACAGATCCAGGCGATCATCGCCGGAGGGAAAGAGGCAGTGTTTCGTTCGCAAGAAGGCGCAGAAGACGACGCAGCGAAGGGTGGACTTGAAGTCGCATTGCAACGGTGTACGGATCGAGACATGGTCATCGGCATCGCTGCGAGTAAGCGTACCCCGTTTGTCCTCGGAGCCCTGAAGAAGGCCTCGGAACTGGGTTCTGCGGCTGTGCTTGTGACGACGAATCCTCGTGAGACGGTCGATACAAGCTATCTCTTCGAAGCGATCTGTCCGGTCGTTGGACCTGAGGTTCTGATGGGTTCGACACGCATGAAATCCGCTGTTGCGCAGAAGATGATCTTGACAATGATCACTACCACGACGATGGTGCGACTCGGGAAGGCATACGAGAACATGATGGTGGACCTTCAACTGACGAATCAGAAATTGGTCGAGCGGGCAAAGCGCATCATTATGATCGCAACCGGTGTCGAATACGAGCGCGCATCCGAATTGCTCAAGCAAAGCGGCAATCACGTCAAAAGTGCGATCGTCATGCAGAAGTGTGACGTCAGCGCCGACGAAGCGAAGCGCTTGGTCAGGGACTCGGGCGGTTTTGTGCGCGATGCGATTAATCATGCCTAAAAGCCATTGATTTATAACATGTTACAAGATCACGTGTAAATTCGTGTGTATTTGTTTTGAGTATATTGGTTCTCCTGGAGAAGAAATCCACAAAAGAGCCTAATCCATCGTGCAACTTTGACTAAGGCACCGTGTTAGTCCTCTAAGGGGGTATCCCCGATTTACGACGGCCATCACGATCACGATGATGCCAGAAGCAACCCAAACAATGGAGCGGCGGATACGGGGCGGTTCGAACGATGCGGACCAAGCCTTCGAGATCGCATTGCTTCGCGAGTTTCGCGAAGGCAAGCGCGAGGCCTTTACGCAATTATATTTGCGGTATCGTCAGCGCGTATTTGCGTATTGTCTGAGAATGCTCGGCTCGAGTGTCGAAGCGGAAGATATGTTCCAAGAGGTCTTCATTCGTGTATGGCAGCGCTCGTACCAGTTCACGGAAGAAAAAAGCGTCTCGGGCTGGATCTTTACGATCGCACATAACTTGTGTCTCAATCGCATCCGTGACCGCAAGGTGCTCGATCGGTTGGACGATCACACGAACCTGACGGTTGAGCATGTTGAGCTTGGCGAAAACTGGGGTGAGCGCATCCAGTTGGCACTCGAACAGGTGCCGCCAGAAAATCGTGAGCCGTTCGTCTTGTTCGAATATCAAGGGCTTTCATATCAGGAGATCGCAAACGTCATGAAGTTGAGTGTGGCCGCGATCAAGAGCAGAATATATCGTGCGCGCGAAGAATTGCGCCGCATCCTCGAGCCATATTATCGGGATGAGATATAAGCATAGGAGTGGAAGAAGCAATGGAAATGGATAACATCACAATCAAACTGCAGGAATTTCTCGACGGGAGTTTGCCGGGCGAGGAAGAAGCAGAGTTGTTGCACCGGCTATCGGTCTCGCCGGAGCGACGCGATCTGCTTCGCAGTTACATGAAGCAGCAGGCGGTGTTTGCCAACGACCGTGCCGCGATCGCGGTACCGTACGAGGCCGAACAAAAGTTGTGGGCTGCGCTTGCCGCAATGCCGTCCGCCACAGCGCCGTTCGTTTCCGAAGTGGCTACCTCGACAGCCACGGTTGCTGCAAGTTCTATCTTTTTGAAAGTCGCGTCCGTCGCTCTGGTATCGATCGTGATCGGGTTTGCTACCGGGTACTTCATCGGCAACCGTCCGTCGGCCGATTCGAATCTCGTTGCCGTCGTTCCGAATTCTATTCCCACGAACCAACCTGTATCCACAGTTGGTACAACATCGAACCGCCACAGTTCTGATGTTGCAGGTACTTCCAATGTACTCATCGGTCGTGTCAGTTCACGCGCTCATGCAACTGCATCGACACGCCAATTCCCCGAAGCGCCCCTAAGCGACCGTATCGACATGCCCGCTGCGTCATTTGTCGATATTGCCGATCATGATGTTGCTGCCGATGCATCGGGTATCGCTTCGATCCCATCGGCAATGGCGTTCGTGCCGGGCGCATCGTTCGTCCGCGATCCGAATTCGTCATCCGCAAACCGTCCGAGCATCGGCGACCTCAACGGCGATACGCATAAACGCGGGCCGCGCTTCACTGACTTTCTCGAACTCTCGGTCCATGAAGGGATTGGAAAGCAATTCCCGAACTCCGGGGCAACGAATGTTTCGATCCCGATCGTCACGAATACGGATGTGACCATGAAATTCATGATCGCGCATTCGTTCTGGGTAGGTGCAGGTATCGGGCTTGCGAATATTACACAGAAGAATCTGTACGAAGCACCGATTGCACCGAATTCGACGACCCATCAGATCTATTGGAATTACGAACATCGTAATACTGCATGGTTCGGATTGTTGGCAGAGTTCCGTGAGCCGATCTCCGAACACTTCACTATTGCTGCTAACGGCGGGGTTGCGGCCTCGAGCCTCGGTCCGATCTTCAGCGCAGAAGCAGGCATCCGGTATGCGGCTACCGAAAGTGTCGGTGCGCTTGCAGGCCTGAGACTCACTCGTGCCACGAGTAATGTACAGGCACAGCACGACCGACTCACCAGCCCGGGCGGCGGCACCCCCGGACTCAGCGACACACCTGGTTCGACCGACGATCCGGCAATGATCAACCTCGAACTCTCGACTGGAATCTATTTCCAATTCTAAGGTTTTAGTGCTATAGTAAGCATCCCATACGATGCTCGGTATGTGGCTACTGAGGCAGAAAGGAGAAATGGTACGAATATGAAATTGATCGCCATTGCAGCTCTGGCAGCAGTGCTTGCAAGTTGCTCTGCACCTTCCGGCCCAGGCCTCGGCACGACCGCTCCTGCTGACCAATACTTTTATCCTCCGACGAACGGTCTGCGCTATGTCTATACCCAGGACGATGCACAGACGCCTTCGGTGTCCGACACATCGATGTATCAGGTCGTTGTTGGAACGACATACAATGGTTATGCGAAGCTCGTCGTTAACCCCGATTCTTCCGCGACCGGTGCCGTGCTGTACTATTATAAAGTGGACGAATCGCAAGCAGGCGTGAAGTGTATCCTCTCGACGAATGGGTCGGATAAGGGGATCGTCGCTTTGGAAGGAAATCTTCAGGTCGGTTCTTCGTGGAAAGCCGACGATGCCGGGACGCTTACTGCAACTGTAGTCGGACGGTACGCAGATTATTATCTCCCGGGTCGCAGACAAGTGTATCATGATGCTGTAGCAGTCAAGTATGTCGATGCAACCGTCGGTGACAGTACCTACATCCTTCGTATCTTTGCTCGCGAGTTCGGGCTCATCTTGGAACAGACGATCACCAACCAGTTAACCGAACTCTCGAACCTCCAACTGATCGATCGGTACGAAACTGCCAAATCGCCCGGTGCGCCGGTCGATCAAGGCCATTGGTACGACTTCCGGGGGAAATACTCTGTCAGTATGAATCCAGATGACCCTAACTTCAAATAGATAGTAAGTCAAACGAGGCGGTTCACACCGCCTCGTTTGTTTTTGAGGTGTCACATCGGTATGCTCCGAGACGTTAGTCAGGTACATGCACCGATCCACCCCCTCGTGAGTTTGCCACGCGGTGCAGGAATAAACTCGCGCAAATGCGAGTTCATATTCTCGTTCAGTCATTGATCATACAGAACATATAAAGACGACCATGCGACGTATTTCCTCATATTATATCATTCTTTCATTCCTGTTCGCAGCGCTCGGCGCGAATGCGCAAGTACCGCGTCAAATCAGCTATCAGGGATTTCTCGCGGATAACACAGGGAAGCCGGTTGCTGACGGACAACATACCATCACGGTATCAATGTACAACGCTCCGACCGGTGGAACGGCGCTCTACTCCGAAACAACGTCTGCATCGACGAAGAACGGTGTATATAGTATTATCATCGGCGCGACAACACCGATCCCAGCATCGGTTACGTTTAGCACGCAGTATTGGCTGGGGGTGTCGGTCGATGGCACACCCGAGCTCACTCCTCGGACGGCACTTGTGACCGTTCCGTACGCACTCCATGCCGTCTATGCCGATTCTGCAGCAAAAGGAAGTGGCGGAGGAAGCGGCAGCGCAGGTGTTTCGAGCATTAACGGAATGAGCGGCGATATCACACTCGTTAGCGGTGGTTCGACGACAATTAACAAAGATCCAGCCACCAAGAAGATCACGATCAGCTCTATTGGCGGATCGGGCGGTACGGGTATCGGTGGAGTTCAAAACGGAGATGGCACATTGACGATCACGAACGCAACCGGGCCGGTTGCTACGATCAATATGACCTCCGGCAGCATCGACTCCGGCAAACTCGCACCGGGTGCGGTATCGAATACCCGGATTCAGAACGGCGCGGTGACTGCAAATAAGCTCGCACAAGGGGTCATCCCGACAGAATTGCCTCCGACCGGACCGGCAGGCGGCGATCTCAATGGGTTCTACCCGAATCCGAATGTCGTAAAAATTCAGAATTATAACGTGAGTGCGAACGTACCGCAAAATAATCAGGTGCTTGCCTGGGATGCGGCAAATAGCACGTGGAAACCGGCGACCTTCCAGATCACACTGCCACTCGTGGCTACCGATAACTCGAACTCGGCATCGGTCGATATCACGAACTCTTCCGGTGCAATCGCATTGAAAGGGACCGGAGGGACCGGCGTATCGGGAGCGGGTAATAGCTCTGGGTATGGAGTATATGGGATTTCGGGCAACGCAGGCCCGAGCCCGAGTCCGAATGCAGGTATCGGTGTGTTCGGGACGACTGACGCTTCTACCGGTGTTGCCGGCACATCGAGCGCAGGTGATGGTGTGCAAGGTATATCGTCTCTTTCAGGTGGAACAGGCGTACACGGTATCGCTAATAACGGTGCGGGTGCATTTGGCGTGGTGGGTGAAAGTTCGAGTGGTGCAGGGGTCAAGGCATCGTATACCGGTAATACAAACGGCTCCGTCGCACTTACAGTGGATAATGGATACATCAAAGCGACCGGGACGACGCGCACCGCGTATGTGCATGCGGTCACACAAGCAAACATCAACGGAAACACACCGTGGAGCACGTTCCTGAATTACCCCGGTATGGCGCTGACCGATATTGTGATCGTTACTCATGTATTATCGGGTAACGCTCTCAAAAAGAATCTTGGCGGCGGCGCATTTGACGGGATTGCATACGGTGTGACCTGGAACGGTACTAATAATCGATGGGAGATCTTCCTCGAGGATCAGCAAACAAACATGCCCGTCGGCGAACGATTCAATGTGCTTGTGATTAAGTAGTCTATACCATAGACGAGAGGATATAAACAGACGCGCTATATTGCGCGTCTGTTCTTTTTAAAATAAAGAGCCCCGCAGGATACAGTGCGGGGCTTGTGACGATAATGGATGTTGATGGCTGTTAGGCACACTATCGGTAGGCAGAGCAGCCTCTGCTTCTATGCCTGCGGCGCTGACAGGAGCGTCATCGCCGCAGGATAGACTCTGGGTCCCGGGTTACTTCGGTGCGACCACTACGGCTGTTCCGTAGCAGAGCACTTCTGCAATACCGGCTGCGATTTCGGTTGCGTCATATCGCAATCCGACGATCGCATTCGCACCGAGTCGCTCGGCATGTTCGAGCAACAGTGCATACGACTCCTCGCGTGCTTGTTCGCAAAGATTCGTGTAGATCGTGATGTTACCGCCGAACAGTGTCTGGATACCGGCGGCCATGTTCCCGAATACCGAGCGCGAGCGCACGACAATGCCGCGTACGATACCGAGATTCTTCGTTACCGTATATCCCGGTAGGTCGAAGGTGGTTGAGGTCATTGAATGAGCGATCATTCTCAGTTCGATTCGTGAAAATAGAAACGTTAGTCCATGATCTTGCGAAGGAACGTCGGACGATCGTCACGTTCGCGGGTGTGATTGACCCCGCCACCACCACTACCGGCCATGACGGTCTCGGGTGCATGTTCGCGTTCGAGTGCTTCGATCTCTTCCTGCTCGTCTACCGACGGAATATTGATGCCGCGGCGCAAATAAGCCGGCGTATCGTATTCCTTGAGATCGCGTGGTCCGCTGGGGACATGCGATGTCTCGTTCATCGGCGAAAGTCGAATGCTCGATGCACGAAACGCACCGGCAGAGAGACGATCGAATGCACTTGCATCCTCCTGACGCTCGGTGAGCGTCCCGCGACTCATGCGTTCCACTTTCGGGAGCTGAACGTCCTCTTCATAGTGCGTCGAAGGTTCTGAGCGCTCGCGTTGCGGTGGTTGTTGTGCGATGATTTTCTTGCGGACTTCGTACTCGTCCATCGACATCGGCGGTGTCATGCGAACGACCGACGGCTTCGACTTCTGCGCGAAGACCTCTTCGGCGGGAGCATACGGCACCGCAGGCTTCTCATCTACCGACAGACCGGTGAACGTCGGCTTGTTGTTGAAACCAGTTGCGATGACGGTGACCATGATCTCGTCGTCCATGGTCTCGTCGAGCACAGCGCCGAAGATGATGTTCGCGTCGTCGCCGGCGGAATCGTGGATGATCTGTGTCGCTTCGCTGACCTCAAGGAGTGTCATCGAACGACCGCCGGTGATATTCACAAGTACGCCTTGTGCACCCTGGATCGACACACCTTCGAGCAGCGGCGAACTGATTGCGCTTTCGGCTGCGACGGCTGCGCGGTGTGCGCCGCTGGCGACACCCGCACCCATGATCGCATCGCCCATGTCGGTCATGACAGTGCGAACGTCGGCAAAGTCGACGTTGATATGACCGTGACGCGTGATGAGTTCGCTAATACCGCGAGTTGCGTTATAGAGCACTTGATTTGCAATCTCGAATCCGTCGAGCAAAGACGTGCCTTCGGTCACGAGTGCCAATAGCTTTTGATTCGGGATGACGATGAGCGTATCGACATTTTTTCGAAGTTCCTGAATGCCGTCCTCGGCTTGATTGAGGCGGCGCTTACCTTCGAAGAAGAACGGACGCGTCACGATACCGACGACCAAGGCGCCGTTCTCTTTGGCGATCTGTGCAACTCGAGCTGCGCCTCCGGTGCCGGTGCCGCCACCCATACCCGCGGTGACGAACACCATGTCGCTTCCGCGCAGCATCTCGGCGATTTCTTCGCGGTCTTCGTCAACGGCACGACGCCCGATGTCAGGGTTCGCACCTGCACCGAGGCCGCGTGTGAGGTTGCGGCCGATTTGTAATTTTAATGCGGCAGCCGATGCCTGCAATGCCTGCATGTCCGTGTTGAACACGCAGAATTCCACGCCGACGAGTCCGCGGTCGATCATGGCATTGACGGCGTTCGAGCCGCCACCACCGATGCCGACGACCTTAATCCTGGCACCGTACTCTTCTCTGGTATCGAGTTCGATCATTGTTGTATCCTCCGAATCAAATAATCTGTGTTGCTATTCTGTCACAAAATGGATAGTGTCATTCCGCAAAGCGAAGATGCCTCTTCGGATTGCCGCGATCACAGGTGTTCGAACCAGCCTTTCATGCGGTTGAGCACCGAGGTTTTCTGTTTAGGTTCATCGTCGAAATATTCTTCACTGTGCTCGACGACGGGCGTTTGTTCTTCTTCGATGAAGGTCATGTTCGATGTGGCGACACCTGCATGGAACGCGTAGAGCACGAGGCCGACGGCTGTCGCATAAACCGGCGATTCGATCTCTTTGACGAGTCCGGCGCCAAAGCTCATCGGCATACCGATCTTGACATCCATATCGAAGATGGCCTCGGCAAGTTCGCGTGTTGAGTTGATCATCGAGCCACCGCCCGTGAGCACGACACCGGCGCCGAGGTTGCGCGCAAAGCCCGAGCGCTTGATCTCATTGTACGAGAACTCGAGGATCTCTTCCATGCGCGGCTGGATGATACGTGCGAGCAGCGAGCGCTGGATCTGACGCGGCTTGCGGCCGGCAATACCCGGAAGCTGGATGATCTCGTCGCGTACGATGTGCGAGACGACGGCGCAGCCGTATTCGCGCTTGAGGCGTTCTGCCTGATCGCCGAGAATGTTTAGGCCCTTGCGAATGTCATCGGTGACTTTCTGGCCCGCAATACCGACGACAGCGCTGTGACGGATCGTTTTCTCTTCGAAGACAGCGATGTCGGTCGTGCCACCGCCGATATCGACGAGCGCAACGCCGGCTTCCTTTTCCTTCTCGTCGAGCACTGCATAGCTCGATGCGAGCGGTTCGAGAACAATGTCGTTGACACGCAGCCCGGCGCGTTCGACACAGTTATAGATATTCTGCACGGCCGTCACCAGGCCGTTGATCACATGTACAGTGGACTCGAGCCGCACGCCCGAGACACCGACCGGCTCTTCGTAAAAGCCGTCTTGACCATCCACAATAAACTCCTGCGGGATCACATGCAAGATCTTGCGGTCGCTCGGCAGATGAATGCGGCGAACGTCCTCGAGCAACCGAGCAATGTCCTCTGGGCGGATCTGACGATCTTGATTCGAGATGGTCACCACGCCGCGCGATTGGAACGACTGGATATGGTCCCCTGCAATGCCCACGACCACCTCGCGGATCTTCACGCCGGACTGCGCTTCGGCTTCGGCGACGGCTCGCTCGATCGACTTGACGGTCTTTTCGATGTTCGTTACGACGCCTCGCGAGAGGCCGTCGGCAGGCACCGAGCCCACACCGAGGACCGTCATGGAATGCGGTTCGTGCAGCGAGATCGCAGCGACGATCGCGCAGACTTTCGTCGTGCCGATATCGAGGCCGACAATAATGCGGCTTGGTTCGAGTCCTGCGGGCACGCCGATCATCGGTGCGGACGAGAGCGGCGACGCCTTCTGTGACGGATAGTGTTCGTTGTACTCCATTATCGTACTGCAGTAGTTGGTGACGTGGTGGATAACGATCGTTGTATCGCCGAGTCGGGACGCACTGTGCGCGCCGAATCGGCCGCAGGCGTCGCGTTCTTGGCAAGCGATGCGCCGTAGCCCTTATGGCGGACGATGATCTGTCCGTTAAAGCGGGCATCGACATAGAGCGTGCTGCGCGACCAGATCTCGGCGCGAAGCTTCTGCTTCCAGAGCGTGGCGAGTAAATGTAACTGATGATCGAACAGACGTTCGTTCTCGGCTTTCTGAGCGGACGGATCGGTCTCGCGTTCGAGCGTTGTCGTGAAGCGAACGTCCGATGGCGAGCCGATAAAGATCGGCGTCGATGCGACGGAGGTGTACATCACATATGCTCCGGTTGGCGTGCGCCGAAGTTCGCCAAGCGCCTCGCGAAGCGAGCTGTCGCCCATTGTAACAATCTGACGGACGATGTGCGACATCTCGATGATGGCAGCAGTATCTTTTTCGTTGACACCGCCGAGCACAGGCACGGCGAGCAGCTTGTTCGGGTCCATTAATCCCGAGAGTCGCTTCGGTAGAAAGAAGCGGTAGTCGTTATCGACGAGTACGGGTTCGCCGCTCGACGAACGAATCATCGCAAGCGGCATGCGTTCGTTAACGCGAATGACGATCGTGTTCGGATGTGTCTCGCGTCGAATCGAAACATCGCGGACAAATCCATGCTTTGCGATACGCTGCTCGATCGTGCGTAGATCGATATCATAAAACTTTTGCGACTTATCGATCGAAGCCAGTAACAGCACCTCACTCGTCATGAGCTGACGATTACCCTCGACACGGATTGCCTGCAGCCCCTCGGCGGATTGGAATTCGCGCGCGAAAAACACGATCCCGCCCAGCAGCAGTACCGCCGCGAGCAAGATATACGGCACATAGCGCGAGCTTTTCCAGCTCTTCGGCTCGTCGTCCTCTTCGGCTACGAACTCCGCGCCGAGCTCCGCCTGCTCGAGTTCGTCGAGCGGCTTCGCTTCATGCAGCGGTGCGTAGCCTTTGGGCTCTTCGCCAGATTTGCGTATATGCAGTTGCACGCGTTCTTCCAAGAGTGAAGTGCGCGCAGCCGTTCGCCGCCCGGCGTTCGTTGAAAAATGAGATTCAGAGTTGATGCGCCGCTAAACCTATAAAAGCGGCTCGATCGGGTTGCTCAAAAATCCTATGAGCTGTACTTCGGGTTCGAGGACAATACCCGTGCGCTCAAAGACGGTCTTGCGTTCGAGGTTCATGATGGCGATGACGTCTTGCGCCGTTGCACCACCGAGGTTCGTAATGAAATTCGCATGCTTGGGCGAGATCTGCGCTCCGCCGATCTGCGTCCCCTTGAGTCCGGCTTCTTCGATCAGTTGTGCACTGAAGTGCGGCTTCGGGTTCTTGAACACAGAACCGCAGTTCGGCAGGTTCACGGGTTGCACGTCGTTGCGGTGCATCAGGTGTTTGAGCTTGATCTCTCGAAGCTCGGCCGCATTGCCGGCCTGAAGTGCGAAGCGGGCTTGCACTACAATATCGCCTGGTTCAAAGCCACTGTGGCGATATCGGAAGTGACACTCTTCTTTGGTGAGCGTAAGCGTCTGGTCTGCTCGGACGATGGTCACATCGAGCAAATGATCGCTCGTCTCGCCGCCGTAGCATCCGGCGTTCATCCAGACCGCTCCGCCGATCGTCGCCGGGATGCCTGCGAGCATCTCGACACCAGCAAGGTTGTTGCGGATCGCGAAGTCGACGAATGTCGCCATTCGAACACCTGCGCCCGCCGTGATGATGTTGCCTTCGATGCTCAGTTTAGAAAATCCTGTTTCCAGATTCATCACGACGCCGGCGATACCCTCGTCGCTGATCAGGACGTTCGAGCCGTTGCCGAGAATGAAGAACGGTAGCGAATGTGTGGCCGCAAACGCACGGGTGTGGACAACATCCTCCGGCGTTGCCGGCTCTACAAAGAGTTGGGCGTTACCGCCGATGCGAAATGTCGTGAATGGTGCGAGCGGGACGTTCTCGCGGACCGAGCCAGAGATCTGAGCAGCTAGTTCGTCTGCGATGCTCACTCTGTTACAGCAGTCGGTTCTGGTGCGACCTCAGCAGGCACCTCTGCAACGGCAGTAGGTGCCTCAGTTGGAATGGTATGCTGACGCGCCGGTTGCTTGCGGCCTTTCGGCTCATTCTGGTTCGGCTCCTTATAGCCGATGCCGTAGATCCAACCTTCGAGCTGCACTTCGTCGCTTGCGTAGAAGGTGTCGCGATAATCACGGAGCGGACGGAGCGTCTTGATCTCTCTGCGCTCGGATGATAGCAAACCCAGGAGCGAGATGCAGGCTTCACGAGCTTTCTCGTGCGCGTACACCTGATCACGAACTTCTTTCGAAACGTAGAGGGCGTTATCCTCAGCCGCATCGAAGTAGGCGCGCAGGTCGGACGGTTTGATCTTGAACCGGTCTTCGAAGAGCTTCGGGAATACCTCGACGATCGTTACGTCAGCGGGCTTTTGGAACGGCCAGATCGCGACTTCGGGCTTTGCCTCGCGCACCTGCTCGAGCATCGAAATCGCAACGAGCGTCGTGCGGCCACGGGCATTCGCCGATGTGAATTCGTATCGGCGTGTCAGGCGGTTATACTGGATGCCGAGCGTCGAAGCGACGGCATCGGGAAAATCTCTGCGTAAAATTCTATCAGGTCGGCGGAAGCGCTCGACCATCGTACGAAGCTCGTGTGCTTCGAGCTGACGGCGGCGCCGGCCGTCATTGCGTGGCGGAGCATTTCGCGTGAAGCGGGCAAATGCCTCGTCCGGCGTCTCGGTCTTTGTCTCACGATACACACCCATGAGGTCGATCCACTTGCGAATGCCGTCGTCGGTGTTCTTCTTGAGGTCTTCGCGGATACGCTTCGTTAGTGCAGCATGATCGGCTACGACGCCGCTTGCTTTCAGGTGCTCCAAGAATCCCTTCGGAAAACTGAGCGGGGTATCGATGCCGATAACTGCCTTATCGAGGGCCGCAATGCGCTCGACGACCTCTCGGCGGGTCCGGATGCGGTCGCAGACGGTGATATTGGTCCAATCGCCGTCTACATCGGCCTCGCACCAGAACATTTCGTCAAGCGGTTCGCGCGAAGCATCGAAACCGATCGTAATAAACTTCTTATTGGGCTTTACCATGTACTTAACCGACCGCTGCAGTTCGCCTGGGTAACCGTTCGGGGCCTTGTGTTGATGATTGTGAGCGTAAATATGATTTGATTGCCGGCGCAGCTTCGGTAATCGTACCTGCACCGAGTGTAATAACAATGTCGGAGGCAGTTGCGTCACCGCCGATCGCAGCGGGAAGCTCGTTAAGCGAATGCACGATTTGTGAACGTTCGAGGCCTGCTGCTCGAGCGGACTGTAGAATCAACTCGCTCGTAATGCCCTCGATCGGCTTCTCCCTGGCCGGATAGACATCCAGTAAATAGAGCGCATCGGCGTATGCTGCAAACACTTGGCCGAACTCGGCGGCAAAATCTCTGGTGCGCGTGAATGTGTGCGGTTGAAATGCGGCAAGAATCCGACGACCGGGGTACCCGGTACGAAGCGCTTTGAGCGTTGCTTCGATCTCGGTCGGGTGATGCGCATAATCGTCGATGACGAGGATACCGTTCGCATCACCGATCACCTGCGCACGGCGCTCGGCGCCGCGAAACTGTGATAGTGCTTCGGCGATCATCTCGAACGGGATCGCCAGGCTTTCCGCGACGGCGATCGCCGCAAGTGCATTCTTGATATTGTGCTCACCAGGGACGGAAAGTGTAAGCGTTCCGGCCGGCGATCCGCCACGGAAGATCGTGGACGTACTATGAAGTGCATCGAGCGAAACGTTCTTCGCCCGGTACTTTGCCTCTTCAGAGCCAATACCGAACGTGACGATCTTCTTTGTAAGCCGGGGCAGGATCGATCGCAATGCAGGTTCGTCAATATTCACGACAACCATTCCAAGCTGCGAACCGGCATTCGCGAACTGGACGAACGTATCCTGCAGATCGGCCAGATCTCGATAGATGTCGAGGTGTTCGGCCTCGAGGGTCGTCATGACCGCAATGAAGGGATGCAATGCCAAGAAACTCCTGTCATATTCATCGGCCTCGACAATGGCAAGATTTCCTTTGCCCGCATGCGCATTCTTGCCGCCGAGCTCAAAGACGCTTGCACCGACCGACACGACCGGATCAAGGCCCGCATGCAGAAGAATATGGGCGATCATCGAAGTCGTCGTCGTTTTTCCGTGGGTACCGGCGACCGCTACAGTCTGCAGACTGTGTATCAGTTCTGCCAAAAACTCTGCACGTCGAACACATCGGATCTGTCGTAGAGCGGCCACCGCGTATTCGGGATTGTCAGATTTCCGGACAGCAGAAGTATAGACGACGACGTCAGTATCGGCGGGGACATTCGACGCTCTATGCCCGATATGGATCTTCGCTCCGAGTTTTCTGAGCTCTTTCAGCTTTGCCGAATCACTCAGATCACTGCCCGAGACGGCGATGCCACGGGCGAGTGCGATCTCGGCTAATCCGCTCATGCCGGCGCCGCCGATCCCGATGAAGTGGATATGCTGCATCAGGGTCGGTGTCGCGGAGTGCGGGGGCGGCCGCGACGTGCGCGAATATGTGCTTTGTCGGCTGCCCAGGCCTTGATCGCGGCGGTCAGTTCTTCGCTGCGTTCGAAGTTGTAGGGGACGACGCGGATCGGGCGCCGCCTCGATGCTGTGAAGATCGTAATCAGCCCCGCTCTCGATATGATCCCGTTCGTGCGTTCCTGTTGCAGCCGCACACCCCGGACGTCCTTGGTGTCGATCTCGACGCGTCGCACGGCGCGCTGCAGCGCAAGTACCGAACCGTCGATTTCGATTCGTCTCCGCATCATCACATTATAGACGACAGCGAGAGCCGACGCAAGGATAATAATGCAGAGCAGGTAGACGACGGGATCGTAGAATACTTGCGAAAATTCTTCGTGCATCATGCCCCGGATGACCAGATACACCGCAAGCGTCGTAGCGTAGACCGCCATCGACTGGTAGAGAAAGGCGTAGTTATATTTGAAAACCTGGGGCTGTTGCATGCTGTCTGCGCCGCCATGCGTTATATGCGAAGCTGCGCTATGAGATAATCTGCTACAACATTTCGTGCAGTTATGTTCTCAGATGCAAGCATTTTTTTTGCCATCGTAGCTCGCGTTGCGTCATCCCCCATAAGCGAACGGACTGCTCCCGAAAGCTCGGCTGCAATCGCACTATCGGTTATCACGAGTGCCGCGCCACGCTCACGATACGCGATTGCATTTTTCTCCTGATGATTCATTGCCGCAAGCGGGTACGGTATCAGGATCGCCGGCTTGCCAAGTGTCGAGATTTCGGCAAGCGTCGAAGCGCCTGCGCGGCAGACCACAAGATCGCTCGCCGCATACGCCTCCGGCATTTCGCTAATGAACTCGCGAATGCAGATGCGCGATGGGTCAGCGTACTGACTGCGCAATGCATCGGCGTTCTCGCTTGAGCCGGTCTGCCAGATCACGTTCATACCCGCATCGAGGAATGACTGCGCACAAGCTTTCATCGCTGCGTTGAGCGATCGGGCGCCGAGCGAGCCCCCGAAGACGAGCAGCGTTTTGCGGTTCGGGTCCAAACCAAAATGCGAGCGTGCGGTCGCGACATCGATGGGTTTGAGGATGCCGTCGCGCACCGGAGTGCCGATCACCTGTGTGAGGGCCTCAACACCCGACGGAAACTGTGTGATCGACTCTTTGTAGCTCACGAAGATCTTGGTTGCGTCCTTCGCGATGACGCGGTTTGCGCGGCCAGCCACTGCATTGATTTCGAGCAGCGCGATCGGGATGCCACGCCGTTTTGCCGCGAAGGCCACCGGCACGCTCAGATAGGCGCCGCCCCCAAGGAAGACTTCCGCGTTCACTTCTTCGAGTATTTGCTTCGAACGACGGAATGCCTTGTAGTACTGCAAGGGAAACTTGGCAAGCGAGCCGAGCGAACGACCCGGAGCGGCGATCTCGATCGGGAAGAACTCGAACCCAAGACGCGGTACTTCGCGCGACTCGATGCGGTTCTTCGTGCCGACGAAGACGATGCGGATCTCGGGATGCGAGTCGCGGATCGCTTCGGCGACGGCGATCGTCGGATACAGATGCCCACCCGTGCCGCCAGAGGCGATGACGATCGTGCTCATATTAATGTGCCATGCGAATGGTCGCTGTCATCTTCTTCGGATCGGGCAGCGTCTCGGTGAATTTCGAAATGTTCAGCAGGATGCCGATCGCTGCTGCGCTAAAGATCATGTTCGTGCCGCCGTAGCTGACGAAGGGCATCGGCAGCCCTGTCACCGGCATGAGGCCGGAGTTCACGAGCGCATTGATCAGCGTGTTGATGCCGACCATCAGGGTGATCCCGGTTGCCACGTAGCGGCCGAACGGGTCGGGTGCGTGCTTGGCGATCTGAACGCCGCGGATAATAATGAACGCGAACACCAGCAACAAGAACGCCGCGCCCACGAACCCGTATTCCTCGCCGATGATCGAGTAGATGAAGTCACCGTACGATTCCGGCAAGTAGAAGTCGCGCTGTCGCGACTGCCCGATGCCGACGCCCATCAGCCCGCCGCTGCCAAGCGCGATGAGTGCCTGTGTTGTTTGATATGTGATGCGCGACGTATGCTCGTTCTCATGCCCGAAAAAGGCAAGGATACGCTGGACGCGGTACCATGCCGTCATCATATAGACGCCACCGCCCAAGACGGCGATCACGCCGGTCGAGATCATATACTTGATCGGAAGCTGCGCGATGAACATGATGCCGAATGCGAGCAGCACGAGCACCGTCGCGTTAGACATATTCGGCTGCTTCGCGATGAGTCCGGCAGCCAGGAGCGTCCAGATCATCATCGGAATAAACGACTTCTTGAAGTCGCCGATGATCTCCTTCTTTGCAGCACACATGGCGGAGATATGCAAGACCAGCGCAATCTTCACAAACTCTGACGGTTGAAAGCTGAACGGTCCGAGCGGCAGCCAACGCTTGGCACCGAGCTCGGTGTGGCCGACGACAAGCACCGCACCGAGAAAGATGATGGCAACCATCATCAACCACTTTGAATACTCCTGGTACTTGTGGTAGTCGATCTTGGTGAACAAAATCATCGTCGCGATCGCGAGCACGACCTTTGTCGCATGCTTGATCAGCATGCCTTCGCTCGTCGCGGTCTTGGCGACCGAGAACGACGCGCTCGCCGTATAGACGAAGGCCATCGATGCCAGCAGGAGCCCCGTCACGGTTATGAACAGACTCAAGTCTGCCGTTTTGCGTGGCTTCATGATCGGAAATTGAGAATTGAAAATTACGAATTGAAAAACACACTTTCGTAGGGTCGAGGCATGCCTCGACCGCGTGTTCGTTCAGCAGTACTACTGCAGTTTTGAAACGATCTCCTTGAACACCCGTCCCCGATGCTCGTAGTTATCGAACATATCGAAGCTTGCGCAGGCGGGTGATAGGAGCACTACATCACCACTGCTTGCCGCTGCGCGGGCCAACTCGACGGCCTTCTCCATCGAATGTCCTGCCGGATGCAGTGGGACGATATCCTTGAAGAACTTCTCGAGCTTTGCCGCGCCGTCACCGACGGTGACGATCGCCTTGACGTGCTCTTTCACGAGTTCTTTGATGGCCTTGTAGTCATTGCCTTTGTCTTTGCCACCGGCGATGAGTACGATCGGCTGCGTAAAGCTCTGCAGAGCATACTTGACGCTATCGACGTTCGTCGCTTTCGAGTCGTTGTAATACGAAACACCGTCGAGGGTACGAACGAACTCAATGCGATGCTCGACACCTTTGAAGCGCTCGAGTGTCTTTCGGATGCTTTCGTACTCTACGCCCATCGAACGGGCGATCAGCACAGCCGCCATCGCATTCATCAGATTATGCGGGCCGGGAATGCCGATCTTCTCGGTTGCGATCACGACCTCGCGTTCGCGGCCGAGCCGGACGATCATCTCGCCATTCTCGATGAACGCTCCGTTCTTCATTTGCTCGTTGAGCGAGAAGCCGTAGGTGCGAATACTGAGCGAATCGGCGAAGCTGCGAACTACTTCGTCGTCGTGGTTATACACGAAGATGTCGTGGCCGCGCTGGTTCTCGGTGATGCGAAACTTCGATTGGATATACGCCTCGTAGTTCTTGTAGCGATCGAGATGATCGGGCGTGATATTCAAAATGGCCGCGACCTTCGGCCGAAACTCGTTGATATTGTCAAGCTGAAAGCTTGATACTTCAAGCACATTCACTGCTTTCTCGCCGACGGCGTTCTCCGCGACATCGGCGAATGCGGTGCCGATATTGCCGGCCACGGTTGTATTCCAACCGGCGTCTTTGAAGATCTCGCCGGTAAGTGTAGTCGCAGTTGTCTTGCCGTTGGTGCCGGTGATCGCAACGATGGGCGCTTCGGCGACGCTGGCGGCGAGTTCGATCTCGCCGATGATCGGGATCTGCTTCGTGCGTGCAAGCTCGAGGATTGGTGCTTCGTTCGGTACGCCCGGACTCTTGACGATCATGTCGGCCTCGAGCACGAGATGTGTATTGCCGCCGAACTCGTATTGCACGCCGAGTTCGTCAAGCTCTTTGATCGTCTCGGCATGCTTGTTCGCCGGCGCGGCATCCGAAAGGAATACCTTCGCGCGGCGTTTCAGGAGTAACCTCACGCTGGCAAGACCCGACTTTCCCGCACCGAGTACGGTGAAGCGTTTGCCGCGTAGTTGCATAACGTTAACGAACTTTGAACGTGGTCAGCATCAGAATGGCGAGCAGGATGGCGACGATATATGCTCGCGTAACGATCTTGGGTTCGGCCCAGCCGCAGAGTTCGAAGTGATGGTGCAGCGGAGCCATCTTAAAGATGCGCTTGCCCTCGCCGAATCGTTTGCGCGTGTACTTGAAGTACAGCGTTTGCGCGATCACCGAGAGCGATTCGAGGAAGAAGATACCACCGACGATCGGCAGCACGAATTCCTTCTTGATCAACACCATGATCGTCCCAAGCGCTCCGCCAAGCGCAAGCGAACCTGTATCGCCCATGAACACTTGTGCCGGATTCGCATTGAACCACAAGAAGCCGAGCGACGCGCCGATGAGTGCGGCGCAAAAGACTGTTAGTTCGCCCGAGCCCCGCAGGTATGGGATGTTCAGATATGCGCTGAGCGAAAGATTGCCGGTACAATACGCCAGCGCCATGACTGCAATGAATGCGATCGAGACCGTTCCGGCTGCAAGTCCGTCGAGGCCATCGGTCAGATTCACCGCATTCGATGTCGCGGTGATCACGAAGATCACGAACGGAATGTAAAGTACATTGCCGAACTCGAAGACGAGGTTCTTGAAGAACGGGACTGTTGTCGCTGTTGCGATCTCGGGGAAATGTCCCGGTGCGAGCATGATCGTCAGACCGACCAACAACCCTACTGCAACTTGACCCATGAGCTTGTAGCGAGCGATGAGTCCCTTTTTCTTCTTCTTGACGACTTTCAAGTAGTCATCAAGAAACCCAATGCCGCCCATGATCGCCATCGAGATGAAGATCACGATGATATAGAGGTTGCCGATGTCCGCCCACAAGAGTGTCGGCGCAAGACAAGCGAAGAGGATGATGAGTCCGCCCATCATCGGTGTGCCCGCCTTTGAAAGATGATTTTTCGGCGCTTCGACCTTCCCTTGCTCGCTGATCTGCAGGCGACGAAGTCGTTCGATGATCTTCGGGCCAATGAAGAGACTGATCGCCAGTGCCGATACCGCTGCCATTGCCGAGCGGAACGTGATGAACCGGATGAGCTCACCGCCCGGAGGCGCAAACGCATGGTTGATCCAATTCCACAGATAGTACAGCATGGTAGGGTAATTAGTAATTAGGAATCATGAATGAGAAATGTAATTCCTCATTCCTAATTTCTCATTCATAATTTCGCAAGCACGTCTTCCATCTTCATTCCGCGCGAGCCTTTGAGAAGAATGACATCGCCGCGTTTGAGCAGCGATCGCAAGTCCTCAGCAATGCCAGCTTTCGAATCCGAATACGTCGCCGTGGCGCTCTTGCGCTTTTTGAGCAATGCAGCGAACGCATGCTTCATGGCCTTGCCGGTGAAGTAATGCCCGTCGAAGCGGTACGTGCCGATGAACGCGCCGAGCTTGGTATGCTCGCTCGTTGATGTATCGCCGAGCTCGAACATATCTCCGGCGACAACATACTTCTTGCCCTTCGCCGGAATTCGCTTCAGCGTTTCGAGCGCTGCGGCGAATGACTCAGGGTTCGCGTTGTAACAATCGTTGATCACGAGCACGCCGTTCGGCAGAGTGATCATCTCCATCCGCTTCGAATGCGGCTTGTATGATTCGATCCTCGACTTGATCTTCGCATTTGGGATGCCGAACTCCTTCGCAACCGAAGCGACCGAAGCGATGAGAGACGGTGCATACTCTGCAACGATATTGGTCTTGAGCTTGATCGTTTGTTTCCCGATCGTGAGATCGACCAGACGCTTACCGTTCGTTGCAAAGCCTCTGTCGCGTGCCGTGACCTGTGCTTTTCCTTTTGTCGCGAAGGTGACGGCTCGTTTGCCGAAGCGCTTCGTGGATGGGGCAAGGTACTTGTCGTCGAGGTTGACGAACGCCGTACCGCCGGCTGCATCAAGTGCACGGAAGAGCGCCGTCTCTTCCTTGGCGACACCCGCGAGGTTCTTGAAGAATTCCAGATGTTCGCGGCCGATGTTCGTGATGATGCCGTGCGTGGGCATCGCGATCTCGGTCAGGCGGGCGATCTCGCCGGGATGATTCGTCCCGATCTCGAGCACGGCGAGCTTGTGCTTGGGCGTGAGCAAAAACAGCATCCGTGGCAAGCCAACGTGATTGTTATAATTCGCTTCTGTCTTTAGGAGTGTGAACGACGTTCCGAGGACATAGCTCGTTACATCTTTCGTCGTTGTCTTGCCATTCGATCCTGCAACGAGCAGGATCGGGATGCTAAACTTATTTCGGTAGATCTGCGCAAGGTCGCCATATGCCGTCAGTGTATCGCGCACGACCAGCAAGGGCAGCTTCCTTGGAGTCTTTCTCGCATGAGTGCGGTACCACTTCGCATCGACTACTGCAGCAGCAGCACCTTGCTTCGCGATCTGCGCAAGAAAATCATGCCCGTCGAACGTCTCGCCACGCAATGCGATGAAGAGATCCCCCTTGCCGCACTGGCGCGAATCGGTCGAGACTGATGAGAATCGGGTGCGTTCGGTGAGGCTCTCAAATCCAATAGCACGCACATGCGGCGCGCTGAGCAGGTCGCTAACGGTAAAATTCACGGAGCAAATGGTGATGGTGTGGTGTCATTGCAAGGTCGCTTCAGCGACCGTAGCAATCTAAGAACTCCAAGTACAAGTCACGTTCGAGGTCTTAGATTGCTTCGTCGGGCTACTGCCCTCCTCGCAATGACATCGGAGAGAGCATCTCCCGAACCTCGAGCACCTGTTCGCGGTCGTCGAAGTGCCGCTTCTCTTTGCCGACGATCTGATAATCCTCATGGCCTTTGCCGGCGATGAGGATCACGCTGTCGCCTTGCGAGCTGAGTATGGCACGGCGAATGGCTTGCGCCCTATCGAGCACGACGACTGCCTTCTTCGGCGATCGAAATCCGGTCAGGATCTCGTCCGCGATCGCCTTCGGGTCTTCGGTGCGAGGGTTGTCGTTGGTGACGATCACTTCATCGGAATACCGCTCTGCGATCGCCCCCATGAGCGGACGCTTGGTGCGGTCGCGGTCGCCGCCACAACCGAAGATCGTTGTCACGGTCGAATGTGGTGCAAGCGAGCGGATCGTTTTGAGAACATTCTCCAGGGCATCCGGTGTATGCGCATAGTCCACGATGGCGACACTATCGCCCGGTAGCTCGATCTGCTCGAATCGCCCATGCACGGGGCGGATCTGCGAACTGAGTTCTGCAAGGACGGACAGCGTGCATCCTTCTACGCCAAAGTATAATGCGCTGATCGCAGCGAGCATGTTCTCGACGTTAAACTCGCCGACGAGCTGCGAAGCGATGACTGCTTCCTCATCGCTGTAGCGCTTCGCTACGTTGAAGCTGGTGCCGCGAAGCGAATACTCGACGTTGCTCGCGAGAATGTCAGCGCTGCCAAAGCGCGAGCCGTCATGCTGGCCATACGAGTGCGCGTTCGCGCTGGTGTTCTCGATCATGAATGCGCCGTACTCATCGTCGGCATTCGTGATCGCAACCGCATTCGGTTTGAGCCCGGTGAACAATTTCTGTTTGGCTGACGCGTATGCTTCCATCGTCTTGTGGAAGTCGAGGTGATCTTGCGTCAGGTTGGTGAAGACGGCGATGTCAAAATCAAGTGCAGCGGTTCGTTCGAGTTCGACGGCGATGGAGCTGACCTCCATGACGCAGGTCGTGACACCACTGTCAACCATCTGCCGAAGCATTGCGGACAGATCGCGCGATTCCGGCGTCGTGAGCGTGCCGCCGAGTGATTCGCTTCCGATATATGCGCCAAGTGTGCCGATCAATCCAACCTTCTCGCCGCGAAGCTCCAAGAACTGACGAATGACGTTCGTCGTAGTGGTCTTGCCGTTCGTACCCGTAACGCCGATAAGCCGTAGCTTCTGCGAAGGCGAACCGAAGGCTTCTTCCGAGATGATGGCGAGCGCTTTGCGCGCGCTCGATACAAGAAGGCGCGAGACATTGGCGCTGGCAGCATCGGCTTCGGAGAATGCATCGGCATCCTCGAGCACGATGACGGTCGCACCGCGAGCGATGGCATCGGCAATGAAGCGATGACCATCGGTCTGAAATCCTTTGATAGCGAAGAACGTCGAGCCGGGTTTGACGGCGCGAGAGTCGTATTGCGGGTCGGAGAGATCGGCGTCCTGCAAGCCTGTTAAGGCGAGGACGCCGACCTCTCGTTGCCGCGTGAGCTCACTGAATCTCATTTTTCAAAGAACGGGGCTTTTGAACGGATGCGTTCACTGAAAAATGCATCCGACATAACTTCGGTGCGGTGATAGCCGCCAGGGTTGTGTGTCCGCCTGAGCTGCGTCCGAAGCGTCTCGTCTTGTGGACAGGGATTCTTCGCTTCGCTCAGAATGACAGGTGTGCCCTGCTATTCGTCACCAAAGAGCGTCACAGTAGCATTCCGTGTTTCGAGCTTCGCGCCGGGGTCCGGTGTCTGGCGGACGACTTTGCCGTCGCCGACGAACTGTACCCTGACATTTGACGCTGCGGCGAACTTCATCGCGCGAGCGACCGGCATGCCCCGAAAATCGGGGGTCTCGATGGCGGACGCGAGTCCGCCGGTGAGCTGTGTATCATCGCCATTCGCTGCGCGGGTGATAAGCCGCACGGAATCACTACCAAATCGTTCGGCGCGTTCTACCACGCCGGTCTCGTCGGCTTTGCCGACGGAAAATCCTTCTGAGATGAGTACGCGACGCGCCAGATCAAGCGGCAAGCCGCGCACGTCAGGCATATCGCGATCGACCGCCTGATCGTCGCGGTCCTTCGTTCTCACGACGGTCCCTTCGATTTCGAGTGCGCCGCCTTCCTGCGGAGCGTTCGCTGCCATGACTGGTGTGTTCGCGCGGGCATCGATCGGAAGTTTGCCGTTCTGTTCGAGGATGGACATTGCGATCTCGCGGAAGATCGGGCCGCTGACGGCGCCGCCGTAGTAGCCGTTGTGCGGTGAGCGCAAGATCACGAGTACTTCCCACTGAGGGTTCTCGGCCGGGAAGAAGCCGATGAAGGTGGACGTATAGTGCTCTTTCGAGTAATGCCCGTTGACAAGCTGCTGCGCTGTACCTGTTTTGCCGGCGATCGTAACACCTTTGATTTTACACATCGTCGCCGTACCGGAATCGACGACACCGCGCATGAGGTCGGTGAGGGTTTTGCACGTCTGCTCGCTGACGATGCGGCGAAGCTCCTGCGGTTGAGTTTCGATGACCTCACCGCTTGCCGTCTTGCGCTTCGATACGATGTACGGCTTCATCATCACGCCTCCGTTGGCGATGGCGCCGTATGCAGTTGCGAGTTGGATGGGCGTGGCAGTCATCTCATAACCGAAAGCGATGTAGCGTTTCGAATTTCCACTCCAACGGCTTGGCTTATGCATGCTGCCGGGGATCTCGCCCGGAAGATCGATGCCCGTGAGTACGCTCATGCCGAAGTCGCGCATGTACTTGTAGAAGCGCCGACGTTCGAGCCGGTCGGAGATCTGCGCAAAGCAGACATTGCTCGATTTCTCAAGCGCCTGGCGGAAGGTAAGTATGCCGTATGGATGCGTGTCGCGAATCTTCGCACCACCTTCGATCTCCCATGTACCGCCGTGCGCGTCGATCTTGTCTTCGGGTTTCCATGCTTTTTCCTCGAGGGCGATCGCGGCTGTAAGAACCTTCATTGTCGAACCCGGCTCGAACGCATCGGTGATGGCACGATTGCGAAGCTGTTCGTTCGTCGCCGAGAAGAAGTCGTTCGGGTTGAAGTCAGGCACGTTCGCCATCGAGAGGATCTCTCCGGTGCGCGGATTCATGACGATGGCAATACCCGCTTCGGCAGCAGCTTTCTCTACGCCAGCGTGCAGTGCGTTCTCGGTCGTTGCCTGAATACTTTCGTCGATCGTGAGCGTGAGGTCGTCGCCGTTGGAGGCAGGGACCTGGTCGTAATCGACATCCGGCCTGGGACGTCCGCGGCCGTCACGTTGCATGACGCTATAGCCGTCCTTGCCGTGTAAGATCTTATCGTCGAAGAGTTCGAGGCCGGCGAGTCCGCGGCCGTCCTTACTGGAAAAGCCGAGGATATGTGACGCACGACCACCGAATGCGTATGCACGGCGTTCGTCGGTTTCACGGATCAGGCCGTGTTCTTTGATATTATCGAGTTTCGCAGCGACGTCGATCGGCACTTCACGTTCGACCACGATGTAGCGGCGGCTCGTGTCGTTAAGGATCGATGTGTAATATTCCTTCGGCTTGTTGAACACGGACGAGAACGCCGCGGCAAGCGCCGGCTTGTTTTTGATCTCTTTCGGATCGACAGCGAACTTCACGACGAACGAGTTCGATGCGAGGATGATACCGTTGCGGTCGGTTATGACGCCGCGACGGGCGGGGATCACCACCTGCATCTTGTACTGACTGTTCGCGGCTTCTGAGAACTCGTCATGATCGAGCACCTGCACCTTGAAGAGCTTGAACGTCACGGCAAGAAAGCCGAGCAGGAAGACGCCGAGGATGAGATAGAGCCTCGCGTTGCTCGCCATCGGATCCTTCGCCTCGGGTACGGCGAAGAAGCGCTCGATGAGGCGTTGATGCCATGCTTGTTTCGCAGAGGAGGCTTCGTTATGGGCGTGATCACCACCGACGGAGAAGGCTCCGGGACGACCCCTATTAACGGACGAAGCGCCCTCCGATGCTCGCATCGGGGGGCGATGTCCGTATGAAGAGTTGTTATATGCGTCGTGTGGTTCGCGCACGCGGGGGCTATCGTCCTCTGCTATTGTGTCGGTACTACTACTTCGTTAATGCCATCCGATTCGACCATCCCGAACTTCGTCTTGGCGATCTGGCGGATGCGGTCGGATGCGGAGAGTTGCATCTCCTGCGCTTTCAACTTGATGATACGTTGGCGTGCCTGTTCGATCTCGGAATCGAGTTGCGCTTTCTCGAGCGTCAGTCGGTTGACCTGCAGCGTGTTCCAGATGATGAGCACGGCGCAGAGCGTGACGATTGCAGCGAAGATGATGACGTAGAGCGTCGGGATGCGGCCGACGACTTTGTCGAGCGATTCGGCATTCTTCTTCGGTGCCTTTGGCTTCGCGGCGATCGGCTCGTCGTGAACCGGTGCTGCTGCATGTGCAGCGGCCGCGCGTGCCGAATTTGGCGGTGCGCCAAGCACGGTGCGTTCTGCTCCGGATCGGGAACGAGGTATGTATGCGATCTCCGCCACAGGTTGTATCCTACACTTTTTCTGCGATGCGCATCTTGGCGCTTCGGGCACGGACATTGCGCGCCACTTCTTCGTCCGACGCAACGACGGGCTTCGGTACCACGAGCCGCAGTCGCGCTTTCGAGAGGTCGGTCGCATCGCGCAGCGATGCAAGCGTACCCGCTTCAGCCTTGGGGCGTGCCTCTCGAGTAAAGATCTCTTTGACGATACGGTCCTCGAGCGAGTGGTAGCTCACCACTACAATCCGCCCGCCGGAGCCGAGCAGATCGATTGCGTCGAGTATCGAACGGCGCAGATTGCCGAGTTCGTCGTTCACCTCGATGCGAAGCGCCTGGAAGATGCGCGACAGGACCGCATTTCGCTTGTCCTCTCGAATGCCTTCACCGGCTATCTGCGCAAGCTCTGTCGTCGTAACGATCGGCGCCGCGCTTCGGCGTTTCGCGATGCGATACGCAATGCGCTTCGCAAGCGGCTCTTCACCATACTCCTTGAATATGTGTGTAAGCTCTGCCTCGGTGTAATCGCGGATGATATCCCGTGCTGAGACACCAAGCCGCGGATCGAGGCGCATATCGAGTTCGCTTTCGGTCCGGTAGCTCAGGCCGATGCTCGTCGTATCGAGTTGATGGCTCGAAACGCCGAGGTCGTAGACGATGCCATCGATGGTCCGGATGCCGGAGCGTTCGAGAGAATCGCGGAGCGTGCCGAAATTCTCGCGGACGATCGTCAACATCATGCCGAAACGCTCAAGGCGTCGGCGAGCGAAATCAATGGCGGCCGGGTCGGTCTCGAATGCGAACAGCCTGCCGTGTGCGGCAAGCTTGCCGAGTATCCGTTCGGCATATCCGCCTCCGCCGAGTGTCGCATCCACGTAGGTGCCATCCGCTCGTGTGACGAGCGAGGCGACGGCTTCGTCCGCAAGGACGGGAATGTGGTATGCCGATTCGTTCACGCCGGAAGCGGTATGAGAATGCAACGGCCGTAGGTGCATGTATCCGGAGCACATTCCCGTGTGCACAATACGCGCAGCCGCATTCTCGTTGTCAATGAACCCACCAGTGAAAATTGTGTAGAAAGGATTGCCGGCTGCCTTGGGCAGTCGCCGCAGGTTAGCTCGGTTCCGAAGCGCGCAAACCGAGTACCGATTCGGCGACGGTCTCGTAGCTTTTCTTCATCGAATCGATGTAGCGCTTGAAGTTGGCCGGGTCCCAGAGTTCGATATGGTCGAGTACGCCGATGATATAGACTTCTTTCTTGATCTCGGCATAATCGAGTAAACTACGGGGGATGAGGATCCGAAACTGGCCGTCGAGGGCAAGTTCTTCGCTGTATTGCAACAGCATCCTCATGGAGAACCGGTCTTCTTCGCTCGTCTGATTGAGTGCCTTGATGCTCGTTTCGAGCTTGTGCCATTCATCCAGCGGATAGCCATACAGACATTTCTCGAGACCACGAGTCACCACGAAGGTCGAATTGGCCTCCGGAGAAATGTTGCGACGCATTTTAGAGGGGATCGAAACCCGTCCCTTTGCGTCAACCGAATAAATATCGCTACCTTTGAATGACGACATTGTCCGCCCTTGGCGAGCCCTCCTGCTCTTTTCCGCCGGGGCAAGCGGTGTATCCTTTCAAAAACAAGAGCGGGAGTGGGAACACCCCCAAGCCGTGCTCAGAGTATCTTTGCCCCCTCACTCTAAGCCACTTCTTACAATAATCTAGGCGCTCCCACTTTCTCCCACTTCTTGGATACAAATATAGCACATTTTTCCCCACCGTGCAAGCAAGACGCAAAAAATCTTTAATTTTTTTTGGGGTATAGACGAAATACTATCGGCTTGGAGGAAAACGTTCTTCGTAAGCTATTGATAATAAGAGTTTTATAGAACCCTGTGTGTCAGAGGAGCGTAAGTATCGGGCTAATGCCAATCCACAAAGATTACAAAGGCAAGGAAAAGGAATATCACAAAAACCCAAATTCCGATCCCTACGAGTAGGAATCGGAATTTGCGGTCACGATCGGTTAGTGGTGCGGCGCTCACCGCCACTGCTCCGTAAGTTTAGAATAGCCAATGTGGCTGGAAGGTCCATTCCAGCGATATCATCAGGATCAGGATGCCCGCAACCGCAAGCGGCGAATAAGCAATGATCTTGAGGAATCGAGCGTCGTACTTCAAGTGCATGAAATACACAGCGACGAGGCCGGCCTTGACAAGCGCGAGGGCGATCAGCAGGATCACCATCGCCGTCTTCGGCATCGACATCTGCGACACGCCTACCTCGATGCCGGTCAGAACGGCAAGGGCGCTGAAGATGCCCAGATACGTTTTTGTATGATTCGGATGTCCTTGTTCGATGGTCATAAGAAGTTCGCGGTCAGATGAGGTAGACAAGCGTGAAAAGAATGATCCAGATCAGATCGACAAAGTGCCAGTAGAGGCCGGCCACCTCGACGATATCGCCGGTATCGTGGCGCGTACGCATCCAGCGAATACCGCGCACCATGATATATGGCACAGCACCGGCAACGATCGGGATAAGCACGTGCGGAAGCGGGGGCCATTTCTTCGTCACATTGAAGAACATGAACAGCGTGATGCCAACGCACACCAACCTCCACAGATTGATGAGCCAGTAGCTCTCCTTCTTGTGCGAATCGATCGGGCCCATCAGAAGCGCGATCACAAGCGATAGCAAGTAGGCGACCCCGGAAAATACGTGGATGCCGTGGAAGCCGGTCAGCGAAAAGAACGTCGCATCGAAGAGGCTCTTCTCCATCCCCATGCCGTCGTTGACGATGAGATGGTAGTATTCGCCATACTGTATACCGAGGAAGATCGAACCGCCAATGACTGTCAGCGCCAGCCACAGGATCGTCTTCTTAATGTTCTTCCAATGAGCCGCTTGCACTGCCATCACCATGGTGACGCTCGAGCAGATCAGAACGAATGTGTTCAGCGCGGTCAGCGGAATGTTCAGCGGGTAGTGCTCGACGCCCTGGACGTGTGTCTCGGGGCTCGGCCACAGATTTCCGGCGCCGATGCGTACGGAAATATAGGCCGCGAAGAAGCCCATGAACATAAGAGCATCCTGACACAAGAACAACCACATAAACACCTTCCCCATCAGGGTGCCGGTGCTGGTATATGTAGTCGAACCGTGGTGCTCGTCGGAATGAGTGTTCAAAGCGATCTCTGACACGGTACTAGAGATTTGCGAAATTGTGAATAACGAACTGCAAATATACGAAGCGACAGGGAACACTGCCCTGAAAGTGGGGAAGACGATCCTAGTACATACCCAGTAGGACGGACTCGTAATCCGTCCTCAGTGGCACGGACTCTCACTCCGTGCTTTCGGCAGTCACGAATATTCGGATCGCCCCCGACCCCCGCCCACGAATGAATTCGTGGGCTACGCGTGTGGCCGTCCTACCGGACTCAATGCGGCGAAGCCGCAAGCTCCCTTTACCCCGCCCGTCATTCTGAGCACGTTCTCTTCGCTCAGCGTAAACTCCGCGAAGAATCCCTTTCGTGCAGCCGCAGCATGCCCAAGACCGGTGGCACGGACTCTTAGTCCGTGCTCTTTCGGCAACCACGAGCATTCGGTTCGTCACTACCCCCGCCCACGAATGAATTCTTGGGCTACGCGTGTGGCCGTCCTACCGGACTCAATGCGGCGAAGCCATTATGTTCCCTTACCCCCACACCTGTCATTCTGAGCGAAGCAAAGAATCCCTTCGGGACTGCCTCAATGGTTCGTACAGACCGAAACGGGACGGACTAAGAGTCCGTCCTACTGGCTCGACCATACATCGGCTCCGCTGAAGGGATTCTTCGCTTCTGTTCCTGTGGTCGCAGAAGAATGCTCAGAATGATGTCATCTGAAAAACTGCACACAAGACTGAGTTCGTAAGCCCGCTATTTTTCTTCGAGCATTAGTACGCTTGTGCGGAATTGCATGCCCACGAGTATCTCTCAGGAGTTACCGATGGCCGTCGCGCAGCGGAAGTGTGGCGCTGTCGGTAGTGTAGCGCTTCGGTGGGGTAGACGGCATCAATAATGATGGTGTACTTGGCGTCGGATGTATCTCTGTCGAAACCTGGGCTGGGCGAGCATGCTGCGATGTACGTTGATTATCCTGGCTACGCTGTTTGGAATTTGACGAATCGCTCCTGGTGGTAGTGTCATGCCCTTGCAGCCGTACGGGCGCAGTGAGCATCTTCGCCGGTGGCTGGTCCATTACATTGTTGCTGAAAACGAAATACGAAGAGACGGCTATGACGAACAGTCCCGTTGCAGCGAGTACCCACTTAATTGAATTTCTCGTGAAGAGTCCGCTACTCATGCGGGTAACGGAAGTAGCGACTGGAGGATGTTCGCGCAATGCGGCGAGCAGCAGATCGTCCGGTGTATCGCTTTGGCGCGGAAGTCGTGCGCTATCTCGGAGCAAGGCTTCGTCGATCATGCGGTCTGTATTCAGAGGTTTGTTAGCCATGCTGCTGCTCCTTCGCAAAAATTGCGAGTTGGTCTTCGACCAGTTGTTTTAGCTCGGCGCGTGCCCGGGATGCACGCGCGTAAATCGCGGTGGGCGACTTTCCGAGGATCGTGGCGATCTCCTCGAACGAGTAGCCGCTATAATAGTTGAGCACGAGCACTTCGCGTTTTTCTGGAGTGAGACGTTGGAGGCAACCGATCACGATCTCTTCTTCTGCAGACGGTTCGTGAGACTGACTCTGTGGGTGGTCCGATTCCGTCAAGGACTCAATGGACCGCTGATACCGAAGGTGCTTGCGATGATCGAGTGCTGCGTTGCGTGCCATCCGATACATGAATCCCAGCGGATTACGGAGCTCTGTAGGCGAACTGCGCAGTGCGATCATGCGCTCCCACACCTGGTGTGCGATGTCCGCAGCCGCGGCAGCATCATCAAGCATTCTTGCACAGTATGCGTAGAGTTGGTGATGGTGCCGACGATAGATATCCGAAAATGCCGCATCGCTCCCTGCGAGAAATTCGCGGAAGAGTTCTTCGTCATGCGCTGGTGTTGCCGGCATGGAGGATAAACGCAGTCTCGCGTCGCTGCGTTTAGGCTGCAACGGCTGAGTACTAAGCCGATATGTACCGATCGCCATTGACATCGAGACGCTATCTGACGACTGAGGCAATCGGATCCTTACCGCTCGGTTGAACATTTTTTTTTCGTTGGTGTGTAAGATTCCTTCGAGGTGAATCGTCATGCAGCGACAATTCATGTTTCGAATTCACAGACAATCGATATGCGACTATCTATATATTCTATCGTGGCCCTCTCGCTGGTGCTAAGCGCCTGTAGTGACCGGATTTCCACACCCACGACAGCCACCGGTTCCGAACGAATTGTGTACTCCACGCTCGACTATTCTCGCCGGGACCTCCCGCCGCATCTGGTTTGCGTCGATTCCTCCCTTCGATTGGTTGCCGATCAGGGAATCGGTTACGGATTCGATGCAGGCAGGAATACCTGTTTGTGGATCACAAGAGATACCGTCACACTTCGTACTTCGTTCGCCGTGTATGACGACCGATCGTTGATGACGAGTCAGCTTGGAGATCTGACGGGCGCGGGGGAAAGATCAGAAGACCAATATCCGAGCGCGATCTCGCCCGATGGCTCTCATATCGCGATCTACATGCATGATACTGCTAACGACCTCAACAAGCTCTACGTCGTTGATGTGCGAACCAGGCAGCGAGTGTTGATCACCGATAAGCTGGACGTTCAAGCTCATACATGCTTTTCGCCTGACGGCAATCGCATTGCATACTACACGCAATTGAAAGTGCCACCGGATCAGAATGAAGTGATCGCGATTTCCACCATCGATGCATCGCAGCGAGTGACGCTCACCGCAATCTCAGACGCAGGGGTGGACGGGTTTGCATCGATCAGTTGGTCCGACAAAGATCGTATCGCGTTTGTAGATGCAAGTGCGGTCTATGTGATCAATGCGGATGGAAGCGGACGGATCCAAGTTGCATCTCCGGCCTTCTCCCCTGCATGGTCACCGACCGGAGACACGCTCGCGATTACAGCGTCGAATTCATCCGATGTCATGATCACTTCGGACAACGGGATTACGATCACAAACCTCACCAATTCAGATGGAGTATCGGAAGCGTTCGCGCATTGGTCGAACGATGGGAAGCGGCTCCTCGTCACCAAGTGGATCGGCGATATGGACCACACGATCATGACACTCGAGGAGATCTACATACCGACCGGTGATATCCGCGTGATCGCATCACCCGGTGCCAATGGCTTCTATTTGAAGTAATGTCCGGAACCGTATATTCCAAGCTTCGACCATCCCCCACGAAGTGAAGATTGTCATACGGCTTGTTCTACTCTGTGCGTTCATACTCGGATCGAGTGCGAACGCACAGCCGCATTCCGGCCCGATCTACATCGGTGTAGGCGGATCGTATAGCTACGGGTCGCCGACCACGTTCGATCGAAGTCTCGGGGTGATCCAAACCTTTTCGACGTCGGGTCTCGGGACGTCTTGGGATAATTCGTTCTCACTCGAATGTGTCTTCGACGCACCGTCTGTGTTTTCTGTAAGTTCCGGGTTGCTTGGGTCGCTCGGTATTGCATCAGGGAGCGGGCAGTTTAAATCGGTATGGTTCTCGTCCTCGCAGACCCTCGCGCCCGGCGGCGATACAGTACTGAGTGCGGAAGACTTTCGTATCTACTCCAGGCAAAGCCGGATCGAGTTTTCTGCCGCTTACTCCTATTCATTGACATCCTCGATCTATTTCGCCACGGGGGTATGGGCACATTATCGTATCAGTGAACGTCTGGACCAGGTCAAGGAGATCATCCAGCCCACACCGAACCACTACCCCGGCAAGGGTGCGATCGACACCATTGCGTCGGGTGCATCAATCGCGACATCACGATTTCATTTTGGGATCCCGATTATGTTCGGCAGCCGATTCGGGCTTTCGAAGACCATGGCTTTGGACCTCAAGCTTTTCGCTCGCACGGATCTTGGGCTCTTAGCCGCCGGTTTTGCAAAGCCCTCGTTGAGCGCCGGCCTATCGACATCGGTGCTTTTCGACCTTGCCGCACCATCGGTGCATACCGAGAAGCCGGTTGTCGACACGAGGCCGTTGTCGCAGATCACCGCATCAGTCTCGTTCGAAGTCGGAGGTGTGAGCGTCCGATCGGTGCGGCCCTCGATCGTCGATAGCACGACGCGCCGGTATCTTGTGCTCACGCCGACTATTGAATATTCGGATGACTCCGCCGAGCTTCCGAGTGGGCTTGTGCTTCTTGGCCTCGATCAAGCGCAACGATTTGAAAGCTCGCAATTGGATCGTGCCGACCTACACACGTGTCAGGCGAACCTCCTGAATATCATCGGTAGCCGACTTCGTGACCTGCCGCAGGAGAAATTACTCGTTCGTGCCACCTACCGCTCGACAACACGGAAGTCGGTTGCGCTCAAGCGTGCGATGAGGATCAAAACCTATTTTACCGAGATCTGGAAGATCGCTGCTTCGCGTATCCAGGTGATGGCCAGTCCCGACGAGAGCGCAATCGAAACGGCTACGCTCGATGGGAGCGGTCGGCTCCTTTCGCCGTTAGTGAATGAGTGGACGGAAGTGCATCAGCGATTACCACACATCGAGATCGGAAAGTCCATCACCTCGAACCACGGCGTGCAACGCTGGGACGTCAGTGTCTATGATAGCTCGAAGCTGATCGGTCGATACTCCAACAGCTCCGGTTCTCCTGTTGACCTACATTCGCTTGATGTTCGCATCGGCAGCGGTTTGCAGATGTTGAGCACACAACTGATTGCTGTTGATACCGTCGGTACCGTGGCATCCGCTGTCGATACGTTGGTTCTACTGGAACCCCTTGCGGATGCGCCCCACGTTGTAGCACAAACCGAACGGTACATAGTACAGGCTGACAGCCTCAATGGGAGCCAGAGTTGGAGTTCATTCCTATTGTCGCGGTTGATCGAGCGACAGACCGATTCGACAATCATCTCGGTACGGTCTCTTTCCGAAGGCGACAGACAGTCGTCCGGCCGTGTACTGCAACGACTGCTCGAACTCACCGAAAAGGGTCTCCATCCGCGTGCTCGTATCGAGCTTGAAGCCGTTCCTGTATCTGTGCCGAATGTACCGGCGAGTGGTTATGTAGAACTCGTGGTACGCGGGAGCGTTCGAGACTGATGATGTCAGTTGTAGATGCTCGGCCCTAGGCGCAGAGCCGGATACTCAAGTTCCGTTTGTCGGATCTGTCAATCTCTCCTCGGTAACCTGTGTTGTATGTGTTCGTAGAAGAAGAGCACGAATGCTCGAATTACCCATACGATATACCCATAAGTTTACCGACGCCGTTCGGATCACGTTCCGCGCTATCCGGCACCGAAATTACCGGCTGTTCTTTTTCGGGCAGTGTATTTCGCTTATCGGCACGTGGCTACAGAACACGGCGCTTTCGTGGCTGGTATATCAGATCACGCACGACGCGCGCGCACTCGGCATCATGAGCTTCCTCGGCGCGGTGCCGGTGCTCTTTCTTGGGGCGTATGCCGGGACCGTCGCCGATGAATATTCCAAACGTCGCATTCTGATCTGGACGCAGTCGCTCATGGGCGTGTTGGCGATCGCACTGGCGGCGTTCGTATGGATGGATATGAAGGCCGTCTGGGTGTTCGGTCTGATCAATCTGCTCAGCGGCGTCATCGTCGCGTTCGATCTGCCGACGCGTCAGGCGTTTGTCGTCGACATGGTAGGCCGCGAAGATCTGACTAATGCCGTCGCGCTCAATTCGGCGATCTTCAACGCGGCGCGTCTGATCGGTCCGGCGCTTGGTGCACTGATCATCAGTGCGGTGTCCATCGAGATGTGCTTCTTCCTCAATGGTGTGTCCTTCCTTGCGGTGATCATCGGACTGATGATGATGCGTCTGCCGGCATCGGAGCGAGAGAAGAAGCCGCGAGACGTATCGCGAATGCAGGCGATGCGCGAAGGGGTAGACTATCTCTATAACATCCCGAATTTCCGTGCGCTCATGACGCTCGTCATTACGATGACGCTCTTCGCGTGGAGCTACACCGTGAATCTGCCGGTCATCGCGGTCGACATCTTGCACGGCGATGCCTCGACCTACGGCGCATTGCTATCGGCGAACGGGCTGGGTGCGTTGTTTGCAGCGTTAACGCAGGCGGCGTTCGGCCAACGGTTGAGGCCTCGATATACGATCTATACAGCGATCGGCATCTTCATCGTCTCGATCTCGCTCATCCCACTGTTCCGCGAACAGTTGCCGGTGCTCTTACTCCTCGGCACGACTGGATGGAGCATCATTACCTTCTTCATCACTGCAAATACGACGATCCAACGCTTTGTCCCGAACGAACTGCGCGGCCGGGTGATGGGTATCTACTCGCTCGCATTTGCCGGCCTCTTTCCGTTCGGCAGCTTGCTTGCGGGCTTCTTGACGCACTCCTATAGTGTGGGTGTGGCGCTGTGGGTCGATGCATCGGTGCTCTTTATCGTTGCGGCAGTGACGTTCAATTTCCTACGCCGATTCCCTCGGTTATCCATTGTTGCCGCTCGCAGTGAGAGCGGGACGATTTCGGTGGAAATGATGAAGCAGGCGCTCGAGGCATAGCAATATTTACCACCGCACTTGTCATTCCGACTGTCGTCGGATTCGCAGTGACAGTATTCAACCTCCCATACCGCCGGAACTACACCGTACTCTCTAATCGTAGTAGAGCATCATACTCGAGAAGGATAGTTATGCGCAGATTTACCTTGCTCCTTGGTGCGTTGGTGTGGTTCGGTTGTTCGGACAATTCCACGCAGTACGTCTCCCATGAAATGGTGGTCTCTCCGAGGTCGCTCGTCTTCCAGCATGGCGATACGGTCAAGACACTGTCGATCACACATACCTGTACGTGCCCGTTCAATTGGTCGGTCGTCGTCACTCCGCCAAACGGCGTTCTCAAGGATACGAGTGGATATATGGATAATGTCGCCGTACCAGTGCGAGTAATTGATCGCTCGAAGATGTCGGGCGATACGCTCCAGACCCTTATCGTCGTCAACGGGCAATACTATGGGACCGATACGGTTGCCGTGACGGTGATCAAATAAGTGTAATCTGTCATTCCGACCGAAAAGAGGAATCTGGGGTGCCAGTATGCTTCGGCATGGCTCGTCATGTTCTACCCACAGCCGGATCAGATTCCTCACCCGCCTGACGGCGGCTCCGGAATGACAACGAACGGTATGACACCAAAAGAAAAAGGCTCCGATCACTCGGAGCCTTTTTCGCGTAAAGGTGAAAGAAAAAGAACTTACTTCTTCTTCATCTCGTCCTTCTTCTCCTCGGGCTTTGCAGCCGGAGCAGAAGCGTCCATCTTCTTGGACGTGTCAGCAGCCGGAGCAGCAGCCGGGGCCGGGGCCGGAGCCGGGGCCGGAGCAGGAGCCGTCATGGTGGAGTCGGTCTTCGGCGCTTCTTCCGCCTTCTTACCGCACGAGATCATGCCCACGGACATAGCCGTGAAAGCAGCAAGCACAAGGATATTACGAAGCCTCATTGTAATTACCTCTTTTGTTATTGGTGAAAAAACCGCCATACATCGCTCACGCACATCGTTTACACTCAGTGAACGAGCTGTGTACAACTTCTGGATTAAAACAATCTGTCTACAAATATACTAATTTTGAGGTCTTAAGACAAAAAAATCTGAAAAAGCGTTTCCTGGTTTTTCCCCTCTACCCCACCCCCGAACTACAGGCCTAAGGTGCGGTGTTGCATACCGACTATGTCGTTACAGATCTATAATACGCTCTCGCGTCAGAAAGAGACCTTTCATCCGATCGCCCACCCCTATGTCGGGATGTACGTCTGCGGACCGACGGTCTATTCCGATACCCATATCGGTCATGCCAAGAGCTATGTAACCTTTGATGTAGTAAGGAGATACCTCGATTTCTTGGGCTATACCGTCACCCACGTCCAGAATATTACAGACGTAGGGCACCTGACCGACGATGCCGACGAGGGTGAAGATAAGCTCGTCAAGAAAAGCGTCGAGGCCAAAAAGCACCCGATGGCCGTCGCAGAATACTATACCCGCAGGTTTCGGGAGGATATGGCCGCGATGAACGTCCTACCCCCCGACATCGAGCCACATGCGACCGGACACATCGTCGAGCAGATCGAAATGATCAAGGACCTCATCGAGAAGGGGTTTGCCTACGAATCGGGCGGAAATGTCTATTTCGATGTAAAGAAGGATCCCGATTACGGGAAGCTCTCGGGCCGAAAGACCGAGGATCAGGAAGCCTCAGGTCGGGTCGAGACTCGCTCCGACAAACGCAACCCGCAGGACTTTGCGCTCTGGAAAGTTGCCGAGAAAGGCCACATCATGCGTTGGCCGTCGCCGTGGGGCGAAGGCTTCCCAGGCTGGCACATCGAATGTTCGGCGATGAGCATGAAGTATCTTGGCCAGACGATCGATATTCACGGCGGTGGCATCGAGAATCAATTTCCACATCATGAGTGCGAGATTGCCCAGAGCGAAAGCTCGACAGGCAAGCCGTTCGTCCACTACTGGATGCACCATAATATGGTCACCGTGGACGGCAAGAAGATGGGTAAATCGCTCGGCAACTCGAGCTTCCTGAGAGACTTATTTAAGGACTTCTCGCCGATGACACTGCGCTTCTTCCTGCTGCAGTCACATTACCGCAGTACGACTGAGTTTAAGATCGACGCCATCGAAGCGGCTGGGACCGGGTACCAGAAGCTCCTGGCGACGTTCGATAACCTGCGTTCGCGTACCGGGCCGCTCGCTCCCCGCGAACTCACCAGCGAAGAACGCCAACGGCCTGTGGTGTCGGAGTTTATTGAAAGCATGAACGACGACTTCAATACGCCGAAAGCGGTTGCAGCGCTATTCGAGCTTTCACGCGAAACGAACGAAGCATTGAATTCCGGGGTACCCACAGCAGATCTCGAGTCGCTCTACCATATATGGAATCAGCTTGCCGACCGGATTCTCGGGATCGTGCCGGCAGTAGGTTCAGCGGCAGGTTCGACCTCCGGCTCCAAATCAGAGGCTGCGCTTTCGAGCGTCATGGAGACAATCATCCGCTGGCGTACCGAAGCTCGAGCGAACAAGGATTTTGCTCGTTCTGACGAGATCCGAAACACGCTTTCCGATGCCGGAATCGTGTTGGAGGACTCGAAGGAAGGGACCCGCTGGAAGCTCTCGTAGCGGTTTCCGGCCCGAACAACGTGAAACTTTTACCCCTATTTTTCGCTTTTGAGGGGTCAATTTCCATACTGTTACATCGTTTTTCACTTTTGAAGGAACACTCGAAGATGCACTCTGCAAAACGACTCGTTATGTTCGCAGTCACCTGCGCCATGGTGCTCTCACTTGGCACTGTGAAGACGTTTGCCCAAAAGATCGGTGTCGTCGATGGCAATGCCGTCCTGACCAACTTTGACGACTACAAGAAGGCCAATGAGAAGCTCAATGCACAGGCGAAAGTCTGGCAGGATTCGCTGACCATGATGGCCAAGGCTACCCAGGACAAGTTCGATGGGTATAGCAAGATCGCCAGCACGATGTCCGAAGATGCGAAACAGAAGGCACAGGCCGAGGTGAACCAGATGAAGCAGAACCTCGACGCGTACAACAACGCAAAGTTCAACCAGCAGGATGGCGAGATCATGAAGATGCGCGCCGACCTCCTGAAGCCGATCCTCGACAAGATCAAGAAAGCAGTCGAGGGCGCCGCGAAGAAGAAGAAGGTCGAAGTCGTGATCGACAAAGGCCAGATCGTGTATGTCGCCGATGGCGTGACCGACCTGACCGAAGACGTCCAGAAGGCCCTGAAGTAAGCCTCTCCGCACCGCCTAGGTACGAACTTCAACCCTATTTTTGGGGCATTTTTTCAAAGCGCGTGTGCTTCTAAGAAGCATACGCGCTTTTGTTTTGCATGAGTCGTTATCGAAGGAAGTATACGTATGAGATCTATAATATTTGCAGTGGTTGTCCTGGTGTTCGCTGCTGTTGCCGGTACACCGCGCTCTGCCGACGCACAGGTACGAATCGGCTATATCGATGCGACGAAGCTCTTGAAGCAAATGCCCGAGGCGACGGACGCAGAGTCGCACTTGAACCAGATCGTGGCGCAGTGGAATAAGGAAGTTGCGGATATGCAAAGTGAGCTTACCCGCAAGCAGAACGATTATGACCGCAAGAAACTCATCATGTCCGACGCCGAACGCTCGGCGGCCGAGTTCGATATCGCGGACCTGAAGAAACGCATCGAGAATTTTCGTCAGGGGAAGTTCGGTCCAAACGGCGAACTCTATACCCAGCAGGAAACACTCATGAAGAATGCGTACGACAAACTTAATAAGGCTCTCGAAGAAGTGGCGCTTGACGGCAAGTACGATTACGTCTTCGATAAGAGCGCCAAAGAGCTTGCACTGCTCTACACCAACGCAAAATTCGACCTGACCACGGCAGTCGCGAAGAAACTCGGGATCGAAACGAACGATATCTTCAGCCCTCTCCTAAAGAACTCGAAACCCGGTACGAATCCCGCTCCGCCGCCGAACATGCCGCCGGGCGGGATGCCACCGCCAACACGCCCGCAGCCGGGACAAGTGATCACCACTCCGCCGCAGGGTGTTCCGCCGGTGAATCCTCCGGTCAATACACCGATTAAATAAGAGACCGTCGGTCGACCAACAGCGTATTACGTATCGATGAAGCTCGCCGAACTTGCCAGAATGATTGGTGCCGTCTGCGACGATGGCAGTGCCGATCGAGACATTGAGATCAGCGCCGTGCGTCCGATCACCGAAGCGACACCCGGTACGTTGTCATTCATTGCGAATCCGTCTTACGAGAAGTATTTGGATTCGACAACGGCGAGTGCACTGATCGTCTCGAACGATCTGGTGGTCGGTGGCGACCATGCGCCAGCGTTGTTGCGCGCACCGGATCCCTACATCGCATTTGCAAAAGCGCTCGCTATTTTCAATCCCCGCACATCGATCTTTACCGAACGAATTCATCCGACGGCTGTCATTCATCCGAGTGCTACGATTGCCGACTCGGCTCGCATCGGAGCGAATGTGTTCGTCGCCCACGATGTCACGATCGGTGAGGGAACCGTCGTGCATCCGAACTGCACGATCTATGACGGCGTGCGTATCGGTGCTCGGTGTGCGATCGGCCCAGGGACCGTAATCGGGTACGATGGGTTCGGTTACGCGCGTAACGCCGACGGCTCGTATCTCAAAGTGCCGCAGCTCGGTGGCGTATCAATCGAAGACGATGTCGAGATTGGCGCCTGCTGTACGATCGATCGCGCTGCAATGGCGGATACGATTCTTCGACGCGGCGTCAAGCTCGACAATCTTGTTCAGATCGCACATAACGTCGAGATTGGCGAGTACACGGCCATTGCCGCACAAACGGGGATCAGCGGTTCGGCCAAGATCGGCAAGCGAAATCAAATCGCCGGACAAGTGGGAATGGTTGGCCATATCACGACGGCTGAGGATGTCGTGGTCATTGCCCAATCCGGTGTATCGAAATCGATTGAGCGAAGCGGGACGTATTTCGGCGCTCCGGCAAAAGAAGTTCGCACCGCCTTTCGCGAAGAAGCGGCAAAACGATTGTTGCCCGAACTCATCGAACGTGTTCGCGTGCTTGAAGAGAAACTTCGTAAACTGGGACAGTAGTTTACCGTCCGGTAACGACGTACACATGATCGGCTCGCAGAGACCGACAAATTAATTCTGAATCGTATCCATGCCAAACACTATCGCAGAATACAAGACCATCGAATGTAGCATCGACGCCTTTGTTGCAACCATTACGATCAATCGTCCCGATAAGCTCAATGCCTTGAGCTCGGCGGTACTCGACGATCTGCGTCATTTGGTTACGGACTTGCGCGAACGTGATGATGTACGTGTAGTGATCGTTACGGGCAAAGGAGAGAAGGCCTTCGTTGCCGGAGCGGATATCGGTGAGCTTGCAGCCCTCAACGATCCCGAAGAAGGTCGAGAGTTTGCACAAAAAGGGCAGTCGGTGTTTTCGCTGATCGAATCGTCGCCGAAACCGTTCATCGCAGCAGTGAACGGATTTGCACTTGGCGGCGGCAGCGAACTTGCACTTGCCTGTCACATTCGCATCTGCTCGGAGAACGCAAAGTTCGGCCAGCCGGAAGTTAACCTCGGTATTATTCCAGGCTATGGCGGTACGCAACGCCTGACACGAATTCTGGGACGTACACTCGCGACCGATCTTATCCTGACCGGTCGCCAGATGGATGCTCGCGAAGCGTTGGAGCAGGGAATGGTAGCGCGGGTCGTGCCGCTTGGCGAACTGATCACAACGGCCAATCAAATGGCTGCAACCATTGCCTCGAAAGCGCCGCTGGCGGTCAGTGCAGCACTCGATTGTATCGTAGAAGGAATCGATGAATCGATCGATGAAGGACTTGGTCGTGAAGCAGAACGCTTCGGAGCACTCACAACCTCCGCCGATTTCCACGAAGGCACGACAGCATTCCTCGAAAAGCGTAAAGCACAGTTCGTGGGGAAATAACCACCTGAGGGACATACTGTAGTGTGCCCCTCCCAGACTACCGAATTACTTTGCATAAAAAAGCACACGACATTGATCGTGTGCTTTTTTTTTCAAGACACTGAGTCTATCTACTCAGCATACACTGTGATATGTGGTCACGAGTGCTTATTTCTTGATCGAGCTTTGTACGTATGCGATCACGTCGGCGATCTGCTGATCGCTGAGAATATCTTTTGCGAAGAAGGGCATTGCCATCGAGCCGCACCGAATGCTCTGCGCGACGTAGTTCATATCCTTCGCAGCTTCAGCCATCGACGGCCCGACTTTCTTCTGCTGTAGGTCATGACATGTGACGCATGTTCCCTGCCACACTGTCTGTCCCTTTGCCGGATCTCCCGGTAGTTTCATAATAGCTTTGACGGCAGGCTTTGTCAGCTTCTCGTCAAGTTGCTGGTCTTCGCTGAAGACCGGCTTGAGCACCCACTGGATCGTGAGGTTCTTCTTGATCGCGCCGGGTGCATCGGCAATGGCAGCGAAGTACTCATTGAGCGCATCGGCTTCGTCAGCGCTCAGTGCCTTTGCCATGTCGCCATCACCACGTTCGAGGAAGCCCGACGCACAGAGACGCGCGCCGTAGGCATCCTTCTTCAGATCGGCAGTTTTGAACATGCCGTTCCATGTCGTAGTACGCGACGTCACGCCGGCAAGCGTATGACCGGCGCGAGTCTTTCCGTCCTTTGTTCGGTCTGTCCCGTCGCTATGGCACATCGCACACGATGCCTTGAACTTGCCGAACGACGTATTATAGAAGATTGCTTGTCCTTTCTTCGCCTTGTCGCTGAGCGTCATGGTGGTCCCGCTCTTCGAGGTGTCGGCGCTCTGCGCAGCCTGTTGTTGGCCTTGCATGGCGTTCTCGACTTTTTGTTCGGCCGATTGTGGCGCCTTGTCTTCTTGCTTTGCGCAACTGCTGAAGATACCAATGAGCATCGCAGCGACAGCGAACGATGCAAGTGGAAGGAAACGGTTCATACGTGTCATATTGGTTATACTACTCGTGTTAGTAAATTTGCGATGTCTGCGCGAGGCGTCTGTTACAATTCCTCCAGCGAGCGTCGTGCACCGAAGCCTCCCTCGATGGTGTGCCACGCAACGATCGACGGCTCGCCGAGCCTGTAACAGAGATAGACTTCTTCGCCGTTCGTGCGCAGGTGGGGAAAGTCGATGAGTCCGGTCTCGAGGTCTTTGATCTCGATGGTCATCGAATGGATTTTTTGGACGAGCGTGACAAGATACTCCATCTCGTCGGGGAAGAACTTCTGCCCGTTCGGTCCCGAGCCGCCGAGGTATTGATGACGATAGACATCGTACCCTTTGGCAGTGAGCTTCTGTTTTAAGTCGACGATCTCCTGCAACATCGGGACGACCACGGTCAGTGCATCTCTGGCCTCGGCAAGCGTAAAGTGCTTTTCGTAGTGCATCGCTTATTTGCCGGTGAACATTGCCTTGACGATATACCCTGCGACGCTCGGGTTTTCTTTGAGTCGGCGGACGGAATATCCGTACCAATCTTTGCCGAAGGGGACATACACACGCAACCGGTGGCCCGAGGCGATCAGCGATCGGCGCAACGGTTCGCGAACACCAAGCAACATCTGAAATTCGTATTGTTCTCGCGTGAGGTTGTGCTGCTTCACGATCCTCTCGGCATTCGCGGTCAGATAGTCGTCATGTGTTGCGATCCCGACATAGCCGCCGCCGGAAATAATCTGGTCCAGACACTTGAGATAGTTCGCCCGGATTTCCTCCCGATCTTTGAACGCAATGGACTCATGTTCGATATAGATACCCTTGCAGAGCCGAAGATTCGTCTGTCCGCCGTCGAGCAGGCGTTTGATATCGGATTCCGTACGGCGCAAATATGCCTGAAGGACGAGGCCGACATTCGGGTAGTCCTTCCGGAGGCGTTCATACATCGAGATGGTTTTCTCTGTGTAGTTCGAATCCTCCATATCGATGCGCACAAAGATGCCACCATGCGTGCGCGATGCTTCGAGGATGCGCCGAACGTTCCTCTCACATTCGGCAACATCGAGCCCAAGACCAATCGATGTGAGTTTGATCGACAGATTCGCATCGACCTTCTCCGTATTGATCGCATCGAGTACCTTCATGGAGTAATTCGCATTGACGGTCGCCTCGTCAAGCACCTTGATATATTCTCCGAGGACGTCCACCGTTGCCATCGCGCCTTCGGCATTGAGCGCCTTGATGGTCCGAACGGCATCGGTAATATTGACGCCTGCAATATAGCGAGCGCTGACTTTTCGGACGATCGGTTTCGGGATGACCGGGAGCATCCCGGCGATCAGCTTATTGAACGCGTTCATTCGTTACGGTTTGAGAAAGTAGATGCGTGCCGCGGTACGGTCGGCATATGCAAGCATGCCGCCAATGGGTGCCCCGACACCTTGAACAAAACCAGTCTCGGCATTCGGAACGCCGAGCTCGGAGGCGGTCTTGCCGTCGCCGAGGTCGAGCGTGACGAGGATGGTCTTGGTTGGGACCGTTGCCTTCGTCGTGAACGTAAACGGGATGTATGCAAAGCCGCGCGCCAAAGACACCGGGGTAACGGCAGGGTAGCTGAATCTCCGCTGCCAGAGTGTTGTCGAATCCGAGGTGCGAAACGCATCGACGCCACTAACAAGGTCGCCGGCCGTCTCGCGGAACCCGCTCGCGACGACGGTCTCGCCGTCGTTGGCGACAGCGCTTACGATATAGGGTAGTGTATGCATCCACGACTGCTTCGCGGCGCTGCCGATACCCGTCCAGAAAGTCAGGTGGGCGACACGTGACTCGCTCTTATCATCGGAAGGTGAGAGCGAGCCGAAGAGAATACCATTCGTGCCACAGAGTGAAAGATTCGAGGTGATACGCGTTCGTGCAAATCCCGATCGGGCAGTAACCGTGCCGGCTGCATCGAACGAGAGAATGCTGTCGGTACTCGATGGGTCATTTGCGCTGAGGGCAGCATAGAGCGTGCCGGTCTTCGGCTCGATGGCAAGGGAAACAGGGACCAGTGCACTGTGATATTTCCATTTCTGCGACCCGTTAGCAACGCCACATGCGACGATCTCGGAGTCGTTCGATACCACGATCGAACCGGAATGGATCACTGCTCCGAGATGAGGCATGCTATGAACCGACGTATGCCACACCACGGAGCCATCAGGTGCAAAGCGCTCGATCGTGCCGTTGAGGTGGATTGCATAGATATTTGCCGTATCGCAGAGCAGTTCGGTGATCGCGGTCGAGTCGGTCGATCGCGCAAGGATTCGGGCCGACTTCTGACTCCCGATCACAATGATGCGATCCTGGGCGATGGCAAAGATCTCAGTGTCATTCGTATTGAGTGCGAGCGGGGCGGAGGTCGGAGCATAGGGGGCGGGAAGCGAGAGGGTAGTAGCGGTTGTCGGTTGACCCGTTGGCGGCAAGTGGTGCGAGCCGTCGAATCCGAACGTTGCCGACGAACGTGCCGGCGGAACGTCATCGGATCGTCGTGCACAGGATGCAAGCGCAACTATGCACAGCAGGACGAACGCGGTGTACCCTCGCTTCTGAAGCATCGATCGTGAGTAATGGCTTCGAAGCATCAATCGCTCCGAAGCGATATTTAAACAAGTTTTTCGAGGAGTTGTTCGGCCCGTGCACGGAGCGCTTCGTTCCCGTGGGCGCCGATCCGTGCAGCTTCGCGAATCGCTTCGACAGACGACCCGGTATTGCGCGCCCCGAGGATATGGGAATAGAGCTGGCGATCCCAGCCGAGCTGAGTGAGTTGCGCGACGATGCATAGCTCGCGAGTGTTCGTCGGGAGCCCCGAACGCGAGAGTGTTTTGCCATACCCTTCGATCATGGCCCATGCGGCAAGCTCCGGACTCAGCCGAATCATTTCTTCGCGCACGCGCGGAGCATTCTTACCGTAGACGATCTGGTAGAGAGCGTCTCCTCGGGCAAAGAACTGTTCGTATTCTGTTGCGATGGCATGGGGCTCTTCTTCAATGATACGCTCCGGTGGAACGCCGAATGTACGTTCGAGAGCTCGTACTCCTTCGAGCGCAGCAGGAAAGCCGGCGAAGAGATAGGATTGGAGTAATACTTCATATAGCTCGTTGAACGAAGCCCGGTCGTTCGCTTTGATATCGGAAAGTACAGCCGTAAGTTCGGTCCTGAGCTCCGGCCGGACGGCAAGGGTCGATACTTCAATCAGTGCGCGGGTCGGATCCTGGAACATCGGTCACAGAATAATTTCGTACCCGTTCGGATTAGATGCGAATGCGAGGGCAGCCAGTACCTCATGCGCGACGGCTTCCGGCTCGATGATCGAGCCGCTTCGGTTCATTGCGCCGAGCTGTGCTTCGGCTTCCGCGCGTGTTTTGCCCGTCTTAGTGACAATGTTCGCGATGCTCTCTTCGAGAATATCGGTTCGCACAAAGCCCGGACAAATTGTCGTGACAGTGACTCCGCTTCGAGCGAACTCCTTTGCAATGGCTCGCGCAAAGCCGAGCAGTGCATGCTTCGATGCGGTGTAGGCGGCCGTATATGCAAAGCCTTCGAGCGCGGCGGTCGAAGCAATATTAATAATGCGACCTTCACGTGATGACTTCAGGTCGGCAGCAAATGCCCGAGTCAAATAGAATGCCGCATCGACATTCGTCGCAAATGCACTGTGCCATTGCAGATCGGTAGTATCCTCTACCTTGAGCGACGGAGCCACGCCCGCATTATTGATAAGAACATCGAGTGTACCGAGCGATGCTGTGACGTGGTCACGTAACGCACCGACGCGTTCGGAGTCGGTTATGTCGCAGACGAACGGGATGGCGATGCCGCCTTCGTGCTCGCTCTCGCGTGCGACAGCGACCAACGCTTCTTCATTGCGCGCGACGAGCGCAACACGATATCCGGCCCTCGCAAGTTCGATGGCGATCGCACGGCCGATACCGCGGCTGGCACCGGTAATGAGAATGTTCATGCGGCCGGTTGGTATGAAGTGCCGATGCACTGGTAGAGGGTATTCGGGGTGTCGGTCGACGCGACGACAAACTGGAAGCCTTCTCGCAGACTTCCGGCGGCCCAGGCGCCGTCGGCGCGAATGGTAAGGAGACCGATTTGCATATCGTCGGTCAAGTGCTTGTCACGTCGGATACGGTCGAGGGCGACGTTCATTGCCTGAATGGGTTCGACCCCTTGACGGATCTGCTCGACAATGTGAAAGCTCGAACACGCGCGCATGACGAGCTCTCCGTTCCCCGTTGCAACGGCTGCTGCGACCTCGCCATCGACGAAGAGCCCGGCGCCGATGATCGGCGAATCGCCGACACGGCCGTGCTTCTTGAATGCAAGACCCGATGTCGTGCATGCGCCGGCAAGCCGACCGGATGCGTCGCGCGCGATCAGGCCGATGGTATCGTGCGACTCGTTTGCCCCAAGCTTCGCACGGTCAAGCTCTTTGCGTACCCCGTTCTCTTCGTACTCGAAGACATATTCGTTTTCGCTTTCTTGCGAGCGACGAAGCCGTACGGAAAGACCCGCCGGCGCGCGTCGCCACGTTTCGTAGAGGGTCTTCGCTGCAGCCGTCAGCAACTCGTCGCGTTCCATCTCCTCTTCTTCTGCGAAGCGTTCCGCACCGGCGCCGGCGAGCATGACGTGCGAAGTCTTTTCCATCACGCGGCGTGCAATACTGACCGGATGCAGATAACTTCGCACGAATGCGACCGATCCGCAACTGCCGTCGTGGTCCATGATGGAGGCATCGAGCGTGACGATGCCGAGCTCGTCGGGTAATCCGCCTTTGCCGACGGACATGCACGTGATATCGGCCTCGCAATGACGGGCGCCGGCCTCGACGCCGTCTAATGCGGAACCGCCGCGAGTGAGTGTGTCGTATATGATACGATTCGGCTCAACGCCGTGCTTCCAGGTTGAGAGAGCGATCACTGATCGGGTTTGGATAGAGTTGAATACTACGATATGCCGAATACGTTAATGCTGCACGATGAACGTCGCACCTTCGCGCCAGCCGAGGCTTTCGAGCATTACACGATAGACGCCGTTCGGCAACGAAGAAACATCAATCGAGATGCGATGCTTCCCGCGAGCGAGCTCGCTCGTGCGAGAGCGAAGCGCGGCGGCACCCGTGAGGTCATATACCCGCACGTCAATCGCGCCCGTTGCGCCTGTTGTTACATCGAGATCGAGCAACGAAGAGACGGGGTTCGCATACAAACGGTCGATGCTGTATGGTCCGGTGACAATGATCGTGCCAGAAAGATTCGAACAGTCGGCAACCGTAACGTCACCCGGCGTTGTAGTGGCGGTGCCGGAGGCGAACGTCTCGATGTTCGTCAGATCGATCGTCGATGTGTTCTTTAACGCGTAGAACGGCATCATCTCTACATTCGCAAATAATCCATTCGTTAGCAGAGACGCGCCATGAGCGAAGATCTCGAACTCGCCAGGCTTGCGTTCCGAACCGCTGACAGTCCAGACGGGAGAAGAGATTGAATTCGCTTCCAGCAGCATCGGGTCGTACGTAAGCACTGCATAGATCGAGTCGAGACCCTGCGCATTCGCTGCGGTGTCGATCGAAATCCGGTACGTGAACGGTACCCCTGCTTGCACAGCGATATGCGCGAGTGTAAAATGCAGTTGTGGTCGAAGTTGCAGTGCTGCAGCACTTCCAACAAGCGTGATTGGTGTGCTGCCATTGATATCGTGCGCTGTGATCACGAGCGAGTCGCGTCCCGGACGTGTCGGGCAATAGCGCAGACGGATCGTTGCGGTAGAATCTTGTTTCAGGATGATCGTTCCGTCAGAAGGGTCGATCAGTGTGAACGGTGCATTTACACCGCCGATCGAAATGGTATCGACACCGCAGGCAAGCGAGACAAGAAGCGTCGTGTCACGACACGAACCGCTATCGACCGATCCGAAATCAAGCGTCGAGGAAGAATAAAGTGTGACGACATCATGAGCGCTGCCCGTGAAATGAAGCGTCAGCACCGTATCGCATGTGCCGCTGTGGGCAAACACAACCATACTATCTGTACTCTGACCAGACGATGTGGGGATGAATCGAATGCTGAAGCCCAGCGAGTCGTTACCACTCGTTGCGCCGCTGATGATGAACGGCGCGATCGGTAGATGCACCGAGTCGAACTGCAAGGTGCCGCTTGCCGTGCTGACGATCGACAGCGTTGCACTATCGGATTGCGTCAGACAGAGCGGTCCGAAGGATGTTCTTCCGTCAATCGCAAATGCGATCGAACGAGGTGTAAACAGAATGACGGCTTCCGAAGTAGTGTCGGCGTTTGATGCGAGCCGAATGGTATCCGCCGCTGTGCCAAGATTGCAATAGCGAACGACGATCTCGGTATCCGTGCGGGCGGGGATCGTCATTGGCAGACGAGGCGAAAGGATGGTCGCGCCGCTGATGCCGTCGAGGCGAACCGGATCGTTGCCATCGGAATGGAGTACGAGCCGCACACTATCGCAGGCATTCGAACAGAGTATGCTCCCGGCGACACTCGATTCCGGCCGTAATATGCGGACTGTGCCGACGCCATTGACATTGATCGAATCGCGGCGATCGGTCAGTACGAACGACGCATGAACGACTCCGGAATCGGTTGGACAGTAACGGATCCTGATCTTCAGTGAGTCCGGCGAATGCAGCAATGTGTCCTTCGTCGGCGAGACGACGGAGAACGGTGGGTTAACGAGACCCGCGCAATGCACGAGCACAGGATCAGAGCCGACCGACTTCACGGTGAACGTTTGCTCAGGACAGTCGCCGACGTGCACTCGACCGAAATCGAGCGCGCGCTTCGAGAGCACGACCCGTTCGTCCTTATCGATTGCACAACCGATCAAAACGACGGTGACGGTATCGTTCTCGGAAATCAGCTGAAGAATCGCAGTGTCTTTGCGAGGACCGGTGTGCGGAGTGTATCGGATGACAAGACTATCAGTGACGTACCCGTCGAAGCGCGAGGTGTCGCGGACGATTGCAAAATGCGTCGGGTCTGTCAGAATCGTGCTCTGCACGATGAATGCGGCCTCGCCGAGATTCGTCAGAAACAGCGGGGCACTCACCGAATCGCTCAGTAAGATGCAGCCAAGATCGAGTGTATCGGTATGTGCAACGGGATGCGGTGTCGGGACGACCCGCACAGCTGCAGATGCCAAGTGGCCGGTTAACCATTCGGGCTCCGCATCCGCAGGATCGGTATGCGGAGCGCTTACCTTTTCGTACACGACAACAAACAGAAGCGAATCATGTCCGAGCGGTAAGCGCGCATTCCATAGTGGCTGAGTCCCTGCGGTGTCTCGCACGGTATCGAGTACTTGCCACGGACTGTGATGATTTCGATAGAACACTCGGATCGAATCGAGCAGATCGCGTTTGCTTCCGCTGATGCCGCCGATGATGTTCGTCGGGCCATGTAATTGCGAGTCGGTTGGAATCAGGACTAGACCGGACGAAACGGCGCCGACCAAGTGACAGGCCGAGCATGTATCGTTATAACGGCCGTCAAATCGTAGTCTGCCGATACTGCCATTGCCACCGTTGAGTGCTACGGAGTTCGTGTCGCCGATGATCCCTCCCAACCCACCGACTCCACCGTCGGTGGCGACCGTCGCTGAATTCAAGATGACACTGTGCCGCGCGGCCAGATACATGCTTCCTCCCGAGCCACCGCCGCCACCCGCCTCTTTCGTAAGTGTGCCGGATGTTCCCCTTGCACCGCGTGCCGAGATCATTGAGTTGTTCAACGTGATCGCACCAAACGATACGATCGTGACTGCACCGCCGCCGCCGCCACCGGAGCCTGTTGTGGAATCGGAGCCCTGTTGCGCGTTGCCCGCTCCTCCGCCGGAGCCACCCATCATCGGAATCAGAAATCTTCCGCCGTATGCATGCCCGTTATTCTTTCCAACTCCGGCGCCCGATTCGCCATCGAGAGCAAATCCACCACCCCCTCCTCCATAGGCGATACCCGGCAGTTCTCCACCTGCCGATGCGCCGCCAAATCCACCGGCTTCCGAAGGAGAATTGCCGCTGCTATACACTCCGCTCGAACCATACGGGCATCCTGTGCCACCGCCGGCGCCTTGATCGGGATTGTCCGAGTTCGTCCCGCTGCTCGCACCACCGAGCACACCGGTGCTCGATGCCCCGCCAAAGCCTTGTGTCGGTCCGGAGCCCGAGCCTGCATTGACGCTGCTCGTCGAGGTATCGCTTCCGCCGCCTGTATAGCCTGCACCGCCGCTGGAGGAAAAACCGCCGCCGCCACCACCGCCACCCGGACCGCCATTGAGGCCGTTGGCTGAGACCGAAAGTTGTACGTTGTCGATCGTTACGCCGCGCAGCGCCAGAATCGTTATCGGATGATAGCGCGGGTTCGCACTGCCGCTATCGGGGTTTTCGGTGTCAATGCTAAAGGCATCGAATGGCGGACCGTTCGTGCCGGAAAGATCGAGCGAATCGACGACAAGCGTGTTGCCATGCGTAAGAGTACCGAGCCCGCTGGACCCGATAACACCCGAACCGACCAGACTGAGCGTGGATTGGGGCTGCACCAACGATAGCTGCTGCGGCGAGCTGCGTCGGTTTCCGACTGTTACGACGAATCCGATCGAGCCTTGGTTTGCCGTCCCTGCGATGCGCGGCGCCATGATCGGTACCTGCATCACGCGCCCGTGCCATGAGACGCATACTGGACCGAAGATCACATGCACGCTATCGGCAGCGTTGAGATACTGCAGACGCTCGTCAGGCAAATAGATGCCATCGGCGCCGAACGCACCGGTATCTGCAGCCGGCGCGAGAATTTCCATCGCCATCGTCATATTCGTCGCGATCGCATCGGGTTGTATGCGAGCAACACGGATCTGCTGTGCGGATGCACTGCACACGAGTGCAAGCACAAGCACTGCGACGAGCGCAAGACGATATATGATGAGTCGTTTCAATTGCCTAAATACCCGTATCTTATATGTCAGGTGAATGATAAGAGTTCACTCGGTGGGGTAGTGGTGTAACGTTGACTATATTAGGATTATATTGTCATTCTGAGCGAAGCGAAGAATCCCTCGTTGAAACGTAGTATGGTCTCCCCGCAGAGATTCTTTGAGTTGCTCAGAATGACATCTTCTTAATCTATTCAAACCGAGCCGCTACCTACTGCAGTGGCTAGCGACTCACCGCTCGATCGTCACCATCACCGTGCGCGAGAGGAATCGGCCTTCGGGGAACGAGTTGTCGTAGAGTTGTTCGTGCGAACCGCGGCCTTCGATAATTGTGCCGGCGGGTAACTCGGCTCCGCGCTTTCGGAGTTCGCTTCGCAGACGGTCCGCTGCGGCAGTGGCACGTTCGGTGCTGAGTTTCAGATTGTGTTCGTCGTCACCCATCTCGTCGGTATACCCACGAATGATCACACGCCGGGGCTTGATGCGTTTGAGCGCATCGGCAACGAGGCCAAGAATACGCTCGTTCTTTTGCGTTAGAGAGGATTCGTCGAAGTTGAAGAGGATCAGACTGAATCGATCGAGCTTCTGTTCTTCGTTGAGCTCGATACGATGCTGTTCGAGTTTGATCGCCGTTCGTGCCGAGCCCGCGTTACCAGTTTGCGTATTTGCGTCAAGTCGGATCTCGAGCGAATCCGCACCCGAGCTAAGCGCTTCCTCGGTGATCGTCCAGTCTTTCGTCTGTGTGTTTGCTTGTTCGGAATTTCCGTCGAAGCGTTGGATCTCTTGTCCGCCGATGCGGATCGAGATGTGATAATCGACGTTCGTATCGGCCTCCGGCCACGTTGGGACAACATGCAACTGCGGCGGATTCGCCGTATGCTCGATGTTGGTGACATAGAGCGGATCCGTCAACCTGTCGTCGCTCGAGAGGATCTCAACACGACGGTTCTCGGCCTGACCGAGCGGCGTCCCGCTTGGGCTGGGTTTTTCCGGCAATGTCCGGCCGACAACAGCGATGCGTGACGGTTCGATGCCCCAGATCCGCACCAAATAGTCGCGAACGGCTTCTGCACGCCGTTTGCCGAGCGGTGCGTTATCTGCTTCCGCACCGATGTTCGATGTGGAGCCGACGAGTTTGATCGTCAGTTGTGGCATACGCTTCAATCGGTCGCCAATAATATTAAGCGTTTCAAGGTAGAGTTCGCTCGTACGTTCGCCGCGCCGCTCCATCGAGCCACGGAAATTTCGGGCCGCATCGTCGGGGCTTTTATAACGTACATATCGCGCCGGGATGGACGCGTCGGAGCTGTCGAAGAAAATATAGTTGAGCAGCGGAAATGCATTACGGGCCTTAACCTCGCGGACTTCCAAACGGGCGACCTGTTCGCGCAATCCGTTCGGGCCATCGGCAAACGCTTCGATGCCAACAGCAAATGGCTTGACATGCGGCGGCTCCGGGATCTCGATATGAACCGGAACACGCTCGGTATGCGCTTCGCGAATCGTATCGGCGTGTGACGACAATTGGAATCGAAAGGATACTCCTGCCTCGATCGAGTAGAACTTGAAGTAGTCGGTCGTCCCTCCGAGCGGAAGTAACGCTGCGACATTCGGCATTGCGAAGAGGGTATGCGAGAGTGGGACTTCATACCCAGCGCGGAGTATGACGGCTGGCACGATCGTCTGAGCGTTCGGAAGTGAACCGCTTGCCTCAACCGAATCGAGCAATGCTCCCGGGGTCACGCGGTGTATCGTCTTTGTGAACGACTGATCGAAAAACAGACCGACCGTCGGCCCCCCTTCAAGTATTACGCGTTCGGTCGGCTGCCACCGCAGCAGCAGATCGACGGAGAGCATCTTCGTTGCGGCGCTGATGGTATGATCGAATTGGATCGAACGTACGGTACGAGATCCGCCGCCGGTATCGGCAACGGCAGGCGCGAACTGGCCAAAGACATGATCGGCAGCGAGAGAACGACATGCAAGTGTCGGATGGAGCTGAATCTCGTTCGAGAGCGGGAGCAACACTCCGGCAGCGATATACAGCGGCGTACCGCTTCCTCGGGTAAACGTATCGCAGCCGCCGGAGATCGAGGGCGGCATGAGGGATGCATTGTCGCTATATCGGACAAATCCGGCTCCTCCTGCGAGTGTCAGACTAATCGGAAGATGCGCGACGATGCGGGTGTTGTAGATGGTCGTATCACGGTAGGCAATGCTGTCGCGCACCGAAAAGGCATACGTCGACCCCGCAAGCAAAAGCCACGACAGAAGAAGGGTTGTAGCAAAACGGTATCGTGTGGGGTTCTGCACCGTGCGTAGTGTAACAAGCAGCGCATATAAAAATACGTCTTCTGCAAACAACATTCCGTGTTACCGAAATGGCTACAGAAGACGTACCACAGAGGGAATTACTATTCCTACTTCTTCTTACTTACTTTTTCTTTGGCAGATCGATTTTCACTGGTGCCGAGCCAACGGTCGTGATCTGGTCGGTCGTCTTGTCCTGCATCGGCGTCACAACAGTCTTCTTCGCTGTCGTGCGAGTTGCAGTGGCTTGTGCAGGGGCGCTTCCGAGATCGGCTGGCGTATTGTTCACTTCCGGCGCCTGGAGTTCGATGGTAGTAGGCGTGGTGGCCGGAGTGACATGTGTAGTGTTGACGATCGGCTGCTTGGCGACCGGGGCCGGATGGTTCGACGCAACGTAGCTACGGACACCATAGCCTCCGAGCGCGGACGCAACGATCATCGATGTCGTCACAAGCGCGTTGAGCTTTGTCGCAAAGAGGGCCTTGAGTGCAGACGATTTGGCAACGGTTGCGGCAGTCGCAGCATTGGCCGATTCGGCGGTTGCAGCGGCGGCAACACCGATGCCGATCGTGGCAAGCACAGCCGGGCGCAGATCGCGCGACGGCGACGTCAGGACCTCATCGCGATGGATGATATTCTTGAGCACGAGCTCGCTGCGGAAGGTTTTCCGCGTTGCATCGTTCGATGCAAGCGAGATCAGGAAGTCTTGTTCCTGTTCGTGCGATAGTTCGTTGTCGATGAACGAACTGATCTGTTCGTGTACATTCATACGTTGTTTCCTTACACTCATCAATGCTCGTGTTCCGTCGTCCGCAAATCCATCCAGGCTGAGACGATGGTACGCAAACGTTCTCTGGCGCGATGCGCACGCGCGCGCGCATTCGCGGCGTTGGTGCCCATGATCTCGGCGACTTCGTCGTAGGTGTAGCCTACATATTCGCGCAAGACAAACGCCTCGCGCTGATTGAACGGGAGCTGCGCCAGGGCACGCTGCAGGAGCTCGCGAAGATCGGCGTTCTCGATATCTTTCGTACGGACCATCAGTTCCGACTCGTCGGCCATGTCGTCGAACGAAAGGTTCAGGTGGCTCTTGCTGTCACGCAATGCGTTCAAGCAGTAATTACGCGCAACTGTAAAGAGCAACCCGGAGAACCGACGAACTTCGATCTGTTCACCGCGCATCTTGTACATCCGGATCCAGATCTCCTGGAAGAGATCGCGAGCCTCGGTGTCGTTTTTCAAGATGCGGCAGCAATACACATACAGCGATCGCTCGAATGCATCATAGAGCGTTCGAAACGCTTCGTCGCTTCCTGCCAAAAAATTGTGAAAGAGCTGTGTTTCGCGGTCGGGCGTCAGACCCGATGCGGCAATATCTCCCTCGCCCGAATGCGCCGGTTCGGGCGCAGACGCTGGCGGTTGGCTTGCCTTCCGCTCTTGCTCAGAAGGCACGATATCGTCTATCAGGTTTTTCACAATACGCTCCGGCCTTCTGCTTTCACTTCTATGACACGAACACAAGGCAGAATGTGACACAGAGGGCAACGAATTGTGCCCCGGACATTCCTGCGGGTTTCTATAAACCGAATAATTACAATCGCTTATCCTACCTGGCAAATTCGCCGGTATCCCATCGTTCCGGCGGTGCTTCGCCTCGGTAATGGGCCACGTACTTCATGTAGTTGTCCGCTCCCTCGAGCACCATGGCCTTTTCCTCGTCGGTTAGGTGCCGGATCGGTTTGGCGGGGATGCCTGCTGCGAGCATGCCGGCGGGAATATGCACGTGCGGTGTCACGACAGCCCCGGCCGCAACAAGCGCCCCTTCGCCGATGACCGCTCGGTCCAGAACCACCGAGTTCATCCCGATGAGTGCTCCGTTGCCGATTGTACAGCCATGCAGCACAGCCGAATGCCCGACCGTTACGCCCTCGCCGACCCATGTAGGATTCTTATAATGGGTTACGTGGATGACGACGTTGTCCTGGATGTTCGAATTGCGCCCGATGCGGATGCGCTCCACATCGCCTCGGATGACGACGTTGAACCACACGCTCACATTCTCCTCGAGCATAACATCCCCGATCACGCGAGAACCTGCCGCAAGGAAACAGCTCGGATGCACGACGGGCGTCTTGCCCTGAAACTCGTATAGTTTGCCGGATTCCACCGGCTCAATAATATATCCCATACATCCCAAAAAGAATAGGGAGGGAAATGAATTCCCTCCCTCGGTGAAACACTTCGGTGATCGTCACTTATTTCGTCTGCCCAACAATGACGCCGCTCGCACCCGGCTGCAGGAATCGGGCAAGACCGTCCGGAAGCTCAAGGCGGTTGGTCACGATCGGTTGTGGTGTCGAGATGAAGCCGTCTGAATCACCGTTCACGGCCATATCGCGCAGTAGCTCGATGCGCCAACCCGGAAAGTGTGGGTTGGGGATTGACCGCTTCGGAGTGGTTGGCGGCTCAGGTAACACGAGCATGTGGTCTTCCGGAATGAGCTGAGGATTTGGGATGATGAAATTCTTTGGAAACGGACTGTAGAGATCAATATCCGGCAACTGTCGTAGCCTGCCTAGCGAATCGAGGAACGGTGAGATCAATCGATTACGGTGTTCGTCCGGCAAGACTTCGTCGAGCTTCTTTGAGAGTTCTTCGATGCGTTCGTGAAGTTTTTCAATCTCTTTGCGGATGGAGTCGCTCAGCTCGCGGCGCGCAACGCGCTTGTTCTCTTGGTCCGTAGAGGTGACGGAGCTTGGCGAATCACCTAGTTGAAACATCCGTGTGTGGTCTTTCGATTGCGCGTGTACTTCGGCCACGACGAACGCGGCGAACAAGGCGAGCATGAAAAAAACTCTGACCATTCCGATGGCTCCTTTCTATGATTGGATATGTGCTGCTATCGGCAAAGGATTCCGAGAGTTCGATGAATAATGTATGTTGCAACGATGAACGGGCCAGAATTTGTCGTAAATTAGAGATAGGATTGCCGAATGCTTATGCTGAAGAACCGCACATTGCGCCGAGCAAGCGCACTTGCATCATTGCTCATTGGGTTGAGTCTGTCGTCTGGCGTGCTTGCACAAAGTTCGCCGACGAGCTTTCGCGCCTACCTCGCCTCGCTTCCAGCGCCGCAGACCGCACCGAACGATGCGACGCTTGGTGTGCTCGACCCGAACGTCCTTGATACAGCAAACGATGTCAAGCGGCTCGAACGCCAAATGAAACAATTCTTCCAGACGCGTCGCAAGCCGCCACAGTCAGCGCTGGCAAATCAGGCACCGGTGCAGGTAATGAAGAACGACACTGGTACTCGCACGGTCAACGACGAGACGGCGCTAGCCACGAAGAAGTTCACAAACACAGTGCAGTCCGAGCCGACAATCTCCAACGATTCGCTGCTTACACTGTTGCGACAACTACAGGCGCTCAATAACGAGATCGAGACGTCCTATCGGGCGCTCGAGAATACCTTCGACGAACAAGTGCGCGCAATCGACGAGAAGGCACGGCAGGCCAACCAGAGCGAACCCTGCAACGGCTCGGCAGAGTGTATTATGCGGCATCGTCGCAACCGCGCCTCCGGACTTGTCGAGGCCGAACGCTGGCGCATCGGACAAGAAGCGTCGCTGCTCTCTACGCAAATGGCGACACTTGCACCGCCCTTCGCTGTTGCCGACGAAGTCATTCCGCCGGAGATCTGGAGGGTTGGCGACGCGAGTAGAAGAAAACTCATCGACCGATTCGGCGAACATCTCAGCGAGTTATTCACGCTGGTTGCAGAACGGATTGCGTTGAACAGAATGCATCTGGCGACATGCTGCCGCCTTTTGCGCGAGGCGCAAGGGAAGTAGTGCTCAGGGATTATCTCTCTCCCAGTCTTTCAATTGCTGTACGTATGTAGCGGCCTCGATCACCGCGCCGCTGTATCGGCCCATCAGTTGCTGAACGCCTGAGATCTCCATTGCCTGTGCGGCCGTAAACTGATCGAGATAGATCTGGGTCCTCGCCTTCGAGCCGTAGCCGGTCGAAGCAAGGATCGCATCCATCGCCGCATACTGTGCCCGAAGTTTCTGGACGTACTCTGCATAGATACCCCGTAGATCGGCCAGCAGGACATTCGCAGCGGTGACGTGTCCTTTCATCGCTTCGTGATTTTTCGACTTCACGCATTCCGGATCGGCATACTCTCCCTCGCCGCCTTTGATCTTCGGACACGAATCCATTCCACCCTGGAGTGCACGCATTACTTGTAAATGCCGGTCGTCGCTTCGCTGCGTGGCTTGGACAAGATCGGAGTTGAATTTACTTGTGAACGCAGCAGCCTCTTTGCCGGTCATGAGATCCTGCAGCTTGTTCGCAGCCTCGACGACCGAACGCTCTTCGGGCATGCGGCTCTGGTATGCATCGGTTCCGGCTTTGCCCTGATTCGCGGCGACGGCTTCGCTGAGCGTGTTGCCAAGTCCTTCTGCGGTCTTTTCATATGCCTGAAGCGTCGGACATACGAGGTTGCCGAGTTCGTCGTGTGTGCACCACCGATATGCTTCGTCGGCAGTCTGAGGAATCCCCCCGTTGGCAAGCAACGGTGCGATATCCTGATGCAAAAGCGGAGAGCGTTGTGCGAACGACGTGTGTGCGACGCATAGCATCGCAAGGGTGAATGCTACGAAGAGTCTCATGGTCTAAAGGGAATGGGCGAGGTGGACGCCCACATCGGCGTCCGCCCCAAACTCGAATGAACTTATTGCTTCACAAACTCGACGCGGCGATTCATCGCCTTACCTTCGGGCGTATTGTTCGGCGCGATCGGATTCTTCGAGCCGAAGCCTTTCGTGCTCATGCGTGACGCATCGATACCCATGGCAACGAGCTGTGTTTTGACCGCGCCTGCGCGGTCGTCCGAAAGCCGGACGTTCGAGTTTGCATCGCCATCGCTATCGGTGTAACCATCGATCTCGACGTGGATGGCTCCGTTCTCTTTGAGAAACTTCGCGATCTCATTGAGCACACCCATGCTTTCGGGGCGCAGCGTTGCCTTGGCGACATCGAAGGTAATGCCGTGCGTGACGAACTTGCCGTCGGTCATGATGTTGCCGATCATGTTCTGCGAACCGCCGCCGGCAATGCGGACATTCTTGAACGTGATTGGTACATTCTGATCGCCAATGCCGCCGAACGTTACGCTCACCGGCGTGAAATCGCAATGTGGGACGACCAGCGCGCGAACGTTATCGACGTATGCTTTGAGCTGATCGTTCTTGTAAATGATCGCGCCGTGATGCCACTTGCCGTAGTATGTCTCGTCGTCGGCGATGTCGTTGCCTTCCAGGTCGTGCGGGAATGAGCCGGTGTGGACTTGTTTGCCGAAATACACCGCCGGGCTTGACCCATCGGACGCCTCGAAACGGATCATCGGGGCCCATTGGCTCGAGTTGGCCTGGTAATAATCGAACTCGATCGTGAACGGGTCCGAGAGATAGCTTTTGGTTTTGAGGCGTGGCGAAACAATTGCATAGTTGCCGTCGGTGAGCAAGAATGCGCGTTCGCCATTGATGGTGTTGACGACAGCTTGCCCCGCGTCGAGATTCCAGTGCGCTGCGAACTCGCCGTCGACGTCGTCGCGGAAATCGTCGGAGAAAATCACCGTTTCGCCCGGTTTGAAATCGTAATTATTGTATGCTTTGAATGCTTGCGCAGAAGTCGTCGTATTCGATGCAGTGCCCGTATTTGACGACGATTGTTTGCTCTGATCGTCCTTCTTGTCGTCGGTTTTTTTCTCGTCGGTCTTCTTCTTTGGGTGCAACGCATCGTCGACCGATTCGTCGACCTTCTTATCTACCTCGCCGCTGATCTTCCCAAGAATATCGATTTGCGCAGATGCGGGGCGCGACAGCAGTATGGCACATGTGCCCACGAGCAAAAGAGTCAGGATACGGTTCATGTCTGCTCCTTCAGGATTCGGTTGTTAGATAGGGTGAACAGTTCGGGTGATGGATGCCGAATGATCGGCTGTTAAAATACGCATGAACCGGCGGCAATATTTCGGCAAGCGATCCGGAGGCAACAAATGCAGGCGTGAGCGCACAAGCAGGCGACCGTGCGACCTCTACCGCTCCTCGATTCGGACGTTGTAGTCTGCGTTTGCGCCTTTGCGACGTCCCTGGTAAATATACATGACTCGCACGGTGTATTCGCCGGGGGCGAAGCGGCCGTTATATTCTCGCACAGGCGAGGGTGTCAGGTTCGTTGTTCCGCGCAGCAGGTAGAACTTCACGTCGGCGCTGTCGCTCGAAAGCGAGATGCCGCCGTCGAAGAGCGACTCAACGTCGAACGTATGCTTCATAATCTGGCCCGGTGCAACGATCCCCTCGAACTGACGACGATAGAGCGTGACGTAGCGCTGCGGGACGCCACCCGTGCGGCGATGATAATTTTCGTTGTATCCGTTCGGTGCGCCGGGCGCAGCGAACGAGAGAGCGCTGTCGTCGATCGCTTTGATGAAATACACATGCGGGATCGGTGTCGTGTCGGGTTCGGCGTGGGTATAGAGCGTCAGCGTATCGGAAGTAAGCGACCAGTGAATACCCGAGATGTTACTCGTCGCGCCGACAAGCATCAGGCGGCCGTCCGGCAGGAGGTTGTAGCCTTGCTCGATGCCGCTCGAATCGCGCCGGACCCAAATGCCCGGCAGCTTCTGTGCGATCGTTTTGTAGAACGTGGCACGTATGCTGTCGCCGTGTGCGGTCGTATCCGCCTGCCCCGGCTGCTGGTTATCCATTTCTTTTGCACACGAAAGCGCCAACGCACCCAGCGCCAACATGCACACGAACATCCCCCACCGCTTCTCGATCATACTCATCCGATGCAACTGATGCAGATACAACAAAAAATAGGAAGAGAAGTCCCCGACGTGGGGGGACGGGTCGGCCTGACGTTCTTAGCACCGTGAAATAGTAGCTCCATCATGGCAGAAATTCCATGGCAGAGCAACCTTCCACTATTGATTGTGGTCAGAGACACGAGCATTGCAATGTAGGATTCGGGTTCGGTTTTCGCAAGGATTAGCTTTTCATTCGAAAAATTGTCGTCGGGAAATCATACCGGGTGTCAGTTTCGGGCACCTTCATACGTCTTGTCGGTATATATGATTGTGCGATAACGTTAGTATGCGTACTTTTTGGGAGAGTCGAATGATCAAGTTCTGTGCAGTGGTAGTACTGTTTGTGATGCTTCTGGCTTCGTCTGCCGGGGCGCAGTGGACGATGGTTGCCTCGAATCTGGTGGGTCAAGGGGATTTCGGAAATTCCGGAGTGATGGCAACCGGGGGCGGCGTGGTCTGGGCAGGGCTACATCAGTTGTATAAGTCGCTTGACAAAGGTGCTACGTGGTTGACGGTCCCGCTGCCACCGAAGACCGCTATAACCATCCAGGCGGCAACATTCTTCGACGACAAGACGGGTATCGTCTGCACCGATCTCGGTGCCTTTCTGACTCGCGATCAGGGGCTGAACTGGGTTTCGCTCTCGGGTACCGACGTGATCTTCGCCGCAGCATTCTCCGGGTCTGACTCGGAATTCGTCATCGGCAACCGTACGACGCACAATGCGATGTTCACCCGAGATCGCGGCGCTACGTGGAATCAGACTCCGCTTGGTGTGGTGCCGAAGGATTTTTACACTGTCGGTCCGGGACATGTGATCGCATTCGTCGAGAATGCACAGGCAAGCTTCATTGCAGTCACAACAGACTACGGCAAGACCTGGGCGACCCAATCTGGGACGATGGAAGCCGATGCGCATACGTTCGCCGTCGTTCCGTGCAACGAGAATGTCATCTTCGGCATCAACGAAGAAGGAGGAAATTATACGCAAGACAATTCGAATTCAGAGTTGTACGTTACGAAAGATGGGGGCCAATCGTTCAAAAGCATCTTATCGTATCCGCTGACGACGCTGTCGGGCTGCATGCTTATAACGCCAGGAGTGATCTATCTTCCCGCTCGCTCCATGGGCATCCTCGAAAGCACAGACACCGGTTCGACATGGCAGACCGTGCCCGGCCCGAATCTTCCGTATGATTCGCGAGACATCGTCAGGATCGAGGATACGATCATTTTCGCAGCAGATAACTTCGGGTCGATCTGGAAACGCATCGACTCACGGGCGGCGATGACAGCCCCGAAAGGAACGTTGACCGTTAGCCCCGAGACGATTATTTTCCCGACTCCTGTCTCGCCGTGCGGCCCGTCGGCCCGTGCTGCGGTTGCCATCCATGCCGGTTGCGGAGCCCCGTCAATCGTCAAGATCAAATTGGCAAGCGGTGACGACGATAAGTATTTCACAATTTCTTCGCAGCAGGAAGGTGATTCGCTGCGGATTCAATTCCTCCCGGATTCGGGTAGGATCTACAACACCACGATGCAACTCGTTTTAAGCAACGGTGACACTATCTTCGTCCCCATCCTTGGTCGAGGGAAAAACCGCGAGCACGTTGAGTTGCTGACGATGCCCGGCGCCTTTATGGATACGGTTGAGGGGACGGTCGATATCCCGATCATGTCGCAACCGGCGTTGCATGCGGGTACGGTGGATCTGTCGGTTCACTACGATGCGTCGAAGCTGGTGTACCGCGGGACGTGGACGCCGTTGGGCGGAACGGACCGTACGACAGCGACTGCGTCGGGTATTGCACGGCTGCACTTCAGCCAACAGGATCTACAGGGGGCGAGACCGGTGATCGCATACGTTCTCTTCGGCATTACGCCGGCCGACACACCATGCACATCTGTATCGTTCGATTCGGTCAACATCTCCGATCCGACCGAGTTTAGCTGTCTTGCTGCCGTGCCGTCGTTCTCGACGACTGTCTGCGCCACCGTTTCAACTGCGGATGTTTCGTCGCCCGATGTGCGCATCGCAGTAGATGTGCCACGGCTCAGTGTCATACCGAATCCCGCGACCGATGTCGCGACGATTCATTCTCCATTGGAGCTTGGGGTTGCCGATGTATCGGTGTTCGATGCGATTGGCCGGGTTCTCACAACAACGAGGGGTCCGCTCGGTCCGGATCGTTCGCTACCGATCAACTTGAATAGAGTACCATCAGGCTCATACACCGTTCGCATCCTCGCGAAGGGGTATTCGTTCACGCTGCATCTTGTGCATGAACAGTAGTCGCGGGTGTAGCGATCACATTCCCTCTTTGATCTTCTTCATCTCGGCCAAGATGGCGTCTACTTCGTCGAGGGTGTTGTAGAAGTGCGGCGCGATGCGGCTGCCGAAGGGCGGGCGGTAGTCCACGATGAAGCGGCGGCGGATGAGTTCGTCGTTGATCTCTTTGGTCGAGCGTTTACCTTCGGTGATGCCGTTGGGATCCACAGTGACGTGCCCGCCGCGGCGATGCGCTTCGCGCGGGGCGTTGGCTTTGAAGCCGTATTCATCCGAGAGGTCAAAAATACGTTGCGTCATTTCGAGCGACTTCGCACGGATGTTCTCAATGCCGATCTCACCCATCATCGTCAGCGCAGGGATCGCCGTATAAAGACACGGCACCTGAATGCTCGACGTCAGGAAGCGATGCATGCCTTCGGCAAAGTTGACGTCAGGCATGATGAAGTCGAACGGTTCTTTATCGCTGAGCCAGCCACGGATGGCAGGACGGAAGCGATCCTGTAGGTCACGACGAACGTACATGAAGGCGGCTCCCGGTCCGCCGCAAAGCCACTTCAATACGCCGGAGGCAAGAATATCCACGTTGAGTGCCTTCACGTCGATCGGCACGACACCGGCCGCCTGATAGGAATCGATCATCACGAGGGCCCCTTTGCTGTGTGCATGATCGATGATTGTCTTGATGTCCTGCAACGCGCCGCTGCGGAAATAGACGTGGCTGATCGGGACGATGAGCGTCTCTTCGTCGATCGCATCGCAGATTTTCTGCGTGTCGACGGTGATGCCATCGTCCGACTTCACCAGTTCAAGCTTCGCACCGTACTTCTGCCAGCCATGCCAAAGATAGCTAATCGTCGGGAAGTGAAGCTCAGTGAAAACAACCTTGTTGCGTTTGCCGGTGAAGTCGAGGCAGCTTGCAATGAGCGCAGAGCCGACCGTGAGATTATGAATGAGCGTCACATCCTGCGCTTCGGCGCCGATGATCTTGCCGAAGAGGCCGCTGACCGTATCGACGAGCGGAAACCACGAGTGCCACGCCTCGACGCCTTCGGTCTGCCACTCATGAGTGTAATGCATCAGTTGCGATTCGACCTCGCGCGGCATGGCGCCGAGCGAATTGGAGATCATATAGGTCGACGTCTCGAGGATCGGGAAATGCGAGCGATATTTGGCGGCGAGCTGGTCCATCGTATGAGCAAGATCGAAAACACAAATTTACGCACGGAGCAGCAGACGTATGGCCGGATACAAAAAAGAAGAACGACGCCATCCACCCAATGACGTCGTCCTGCTTGTGGGGAAAGGTTTGTCGTTACTGAGCTACCTTCTCCTGTTTCGCCGGGACAAACAATGCCCCGATGAAATATCCGATGAAGATCCCGTACAGGATCATGTACTCACGGTTCGATGCAATGGCACACGTCCCGTCAGGGCAGCCGACGAAGTGATAGTAGAGATATCCTCCGATCGCACCGATGGGCAGCATTGCCCAGCGCATGAAGCGTCTGAACTTCGTCATTTCGCTGCTCCTTGTTCGGTCGGCAACCCGGCAGCATTCCATGCGGTGATGCCGCCATCCATATTGATGATCTTGAACCCTTTCTTTGAAAGGATCTCCGAGGCTTGCTTCGAGCGATGGCCGCTACGGCAATAGGCAACGACCGTCTTGTTCTTGACCGATGCAAGCTCGCCGATTCGGTCTTCGAGTTGTTGGACCGGAATGAGCTTGGCGTTCTTGAGATGTCCCGTCTCGCTTGCGTATTCTTCCGGGGTGCGGACGTCCAGCACGACGGCCGTAGTATCCTGCTTGAGGAACGTCGTCACTTCGGCCGGCGTGTAGGTTTTGTAGGATTGTGCTGCACCGTCGGAACACGATGCAACCGCAACGCCGAGCGTGGCGAAGACAACGAGGAGACGAAGCCGGGTCAGAAGGGCAGAATTCATTCTCATGCGAATATTCCTTTGCGTTTCGGGCGTGTTACGGGAAGGCCGGCCATCATCCACGCAAGGGTGCCGCCGACAACATTATAGACATTCTTGAAACCGCGAGACGTAAGTACATGCGCTGCCTCCATTGACCGGCCGCCGGTCTGGCAAATGACAGCGACGGACTTGCCTTTGTATTCATCGAGGTTCGCTTTGCGGTAGATGATATCGCCGACAGGGATATTCACGACGCCGTCGATCGCTCCGAATGTTTTCAACTCGAATGCCTCGCGAACATCGAGAACGACGAGATTTTTGTCGGTTGCCATCATTCGTTGCAATTCGTCGGCTCGAATGTTAACATAGCCTTCGTGATCGCTTTCGATGCGTTTCGCACCGCATTGCAAGACGACGTGTCCGCCTTCGGCATCGGCCATCGGCGGGAAGAATTCGTGGACGAATTCGCGATATTCGGCTTCCGTACGTGCTTGCAAGAACGGGTTCGTCCGCTTCTCGTCTGCGAGTAACGCCGATTCGTGGCCTTCGTAATCGTGACCGGGGTGGATGACGGTGCTCTCCGGAAGGTTCAGAATTGTGGAGAAGATCGTCTTGTACTGCTCGTCGGTATTGCCGCTCGGCAGATCGCTGCGTCCGGCTTGACCGATCAGCAGCACGTCGCCGGTGAAGAGATGCCCATCCACGAGCAACGCGATATGATCGTTCGTATGTCCGGGCGTGTGAATGACCTTGATCGACAGGTCGCCGATGTGCAGGATGTCGCCGTCATTGAGATAGCGATCGATATGCACGTTGACATTCGCGCGAAGGATGTCGCCGATACCGAACTTGTCGCCGAGATCGACAAATTTGTATTTCTCTTTCGAGAGTTCGTGCATCAGGACCGGCGCGCCGGTAATCTCCTTCAGATTTTGTGCGCCGCTGATGTGGTCGGCGTGTGTATGGGTGTCGATGATAGCCATCAAGCGGATGCCGAGGACATCCACGAGTTCGGCGAGCATATCGACGTCTTTGAAATTGGGATCGAGCAGGACGGCGCGTTTGGTCGCATCGTCAATGATGAAGTACGACAGCGTCCCTGTCCCGTCGGTTGAGCGTATTTGTTTTATAGTCATGTAATCCTCTCTGTTACCGGGATATGATGCAGCATCCCGCAGAAAGGATTCAGGAGGCGCCGGTAATGCTATCGATCGTGTCTTTGAGCAGGGAATCGAGATTTTCGGGCTTGGGAATCTCGTAGGTGCGGTAGCAATCGATCGTTTTTTCGAGCGATGCAACGAACTCGCGGCAGTCGTCGCACGTGGAGAGATGTTCGCGGACGGACAAACACGTCGGCGAATTGCGCTCGATGTTCAGCCCTTCGCCGACGAGTCGGCGGACGTCTTCACACTGCATCTGTTTCATAACGAGTCCTCCACATACGGTCGTAGTTGCTTACGCAGGAATTCTCGTGCGCGAAAAAGGCGAGACTTAACTGCGGCAACCGAAATGCCAAGGGCTTTCGATACTTCTGCGGCGGGCATGTCTTCGAGATCGCGCATCACAAATACGATGCGGTAATCGACGGGAAGTTTCAGGATCGCGTTGTCGAATACTTCTTTGAGCTCGCCCTCAAGCAGCGCATGCATCGGTGAGACGGTCTCGGCATCGGAAGCTAACGAGGATGTCTCTGCTTCGATGAGCGGATCGTCAAGCGAAAGCTCCTGCCGGCGCGTACTATCGGAGCGACGGCGCATCAGGCAGTTGTTCGTGACGATGCTATAGAGCCAGGTCGAGAATTTCGAGCGACCGTCGAACGTATCGAGCTTGCGGTAGACGTTGATGAACGTATTCTGGAGCGTCTCAGCTGCTTTGTCCTGATCGCGGCAGACGTTGAACGCAAAGCGATAGACTGTATCCTGGTACCGGCGGACCAGTTCGCGAAATGCCTTCTCGTCGCCGCTTTTCGCGGAGGCGATCACTGTGGCATCATCGCCAAATCCGGATAACGCTGCTACATCCATTATTCTCTTAACACGGTGTGTTAGAACAACGTTGTCTGGTTCAGCACGCCTTCATGGCGCAACAACCACTCCTTGCGCCAAAGTCCGCCTGCGTACCCGGTAAGCGAACCGTCGGAGCCGATGATTCTGTGACACGGTACGACAATGGCGATCGGATTCTTCCCATTGGCGAGCCCGACGGCTCGGATTGCTTGCTCATCGCCCAAGAGCCGGGCGATCTGTAGGTACGACGCAGTTTTTCCAAACGGGACATCGAGCAATGCATTCCACACGCGCCGTTGGAATGGGGTACCTCCTGCATCAAGCGGCAGTTGGAATACCGTTCGCGTGCCTTCGAAATACTCTGCGAGTTGACGAGCAGCGAGGTCGACGATCGCGGAGTGTTCGGAGTCGGATGCGAGGGCATCAGAAAACGAGATGGAGGTGATGCCACGATCATTTGCACGAATGACGATCGGGCCGATGGGTGAGTCGATAGTAGTGTGTGGCATCGGTCCCTGAGTAGGGCAACTGGTTACTTCGAGAGCTTCTCGAGATATTTCTTGATCAGCGTTTGATAGTCTTTCGAATAGACGCTCTCGTTCGTGCGAAGCAGATCCTCTTTGATGGCACGCTTTGCATCATCGGAATTCAGATCGAGCGCTGCCGGAGAACTCCGTTTGATATCCTCGGCAGACTTCGCTTCGCGCTCTTGTTCTTTATCGCGTTCGTGAACGCTGCGTTCGGCTTGCAGCAATTTGGAGAGAATTCTCTCTTGCCGTTGGATCGTCTCTGGCCGGATGCCCTTCGAGCGCATTTCCGTAATCGCATCCTGCATTTGATCGGCAAGTTTCTGCAGATCCTCGGCAACTTTACGATTGCCTCCTTGCGCTTCTTTCTGCTCTTGCGCGAGGTCTTGCAGCGATTTCTGTACAGCGCCCTGCTCGGCTGCGAGCCGCGAAAGCTGTGCCTGTTGTTGCATCGCTTGTTGCTCGGCCGACTGTGCACCGTTTTGGCCCATCATACCCTGCATCTTGTCGTTGAGCGCTTGTTGCGAGGCAGCAAGTTGGTTGATCTGGCTCAAGAACTGCTGCATCGCGCTGCCACCGGCGCCGCCGGGTGTACCGTCGCCACCCATTCCTCCCGGATTTTCACCGCCCGGGTTCGAGCCGGGATTCGGGCATGAGCCGTTGCCTTGCTGCTGCATGGCCTCCATCGCTTTCTGCGCTTCCTGCGACATCTGGTTGAGCGATGTCATCGCTCCTTGCGTATGGGTAATGGCACCGCTTTGGTTGCGGTCGCTCATTGCATCGAGCGCTTCCTGCATGTGATTGAACGCCTGGCCAATCGTCTTGCCCATTTCGGGCGTGATCGCAGTCGAGCGCTGGGCCATCTGGAAGAGTTCGCTTGCAGCATCGCCGAGTTCTTCGCGCCGGTCCGCTTGCACATCGGCAAGATCGCGAAACACGTTCGATTGCGGTTGTGCCCCGAGTGACTGTTTCTTCAAGGCTTCTTCTGCTCTCGAAAGGCGGTTCATTTCCTCGCGTAGCCGCTTGAGGTCGGCGATCGCCTTCTGGCGTTCGTTCTGCGAAAGCTTCTGTTTGAGCTGCGAAAGCTTGTTGCGGGCGTTCTTTGCTTTTTGTGCTGCATCCTTCGATCGCTGTGATGCACGGTTGTGCTGCCCTTGGCGCATCGCATCCTGTGCATCTTGCATTGCTTGCGACATCGTCGGATCGTTCAGCGCATCCATCGCGTCGTTCATCTCTTGCGGCGCCTGCATCGCTTCCGGAAGCTTTTTCATGTCCTGCGCAAGCTCTTTGGATTCCTGCTTCATGCGGTCGAGCTCGTTCTTTGCATCCTGCTGCTTGCGTTCGGCCATCGAACGCTCTTCAGGCGTTTGTTGCTTGCCGTTCTGTGCAGCCTGCTGTTCCGCTTCGGATGTTTTCTCCTGTGCCTTTGCCAGTTCGTCGGAGCGCTTCATGAGCTCGTCGACCTTCTGTTCGGCTTTGATCTTCTTGAGGATGTTCGCTGTGCGCTCGATCGACTTCTTAAACTGGTCTTCGTTGAATTGAAAATTTTTCATCGCCTGCTGCATGGCCTGCGGATCGAGACTCTTCATCGCATCCTGCAGCTTTTTCATCGCGGCTTCGAGCTCTGGAGTTTTGATCTCCTTGAAGAGATTCTGCAACTCCATGTACTTCTCCATCGTCTCGGGGGAAAGCGCCTGCTGCTGATTCAGGCGGTCGGTCATCTTCTCCAGTTCTTTCTTGACGTCGGCGACACGGTTATTGAGCTCGTCCTGACGTTTGAGCATTTCTTGCGCACCCTTCTTCATCGAGAAGTCCTGCTGCTTCTTTGCGATCTCGGACGTCGGAGTTTGCTTCAGTTCGTTAACCGCTTCATCGACCTTCTTTTTGAGTTCTTCGGCATCTTGCTTGATCTCGCGCAATGTCTTTTCCGCATTGCCCGATTGCTCGTCCGCTCGTTTAAAAATCTCTTCGACCGACGGGAAGCGAACCACAAATTCGCTGGTGCGCGTGCGGTGCGGGCCAGTCACGTTGTCATTGTCGGCGACTTCTAATACGTATGCGATCTCGTCTTCCGGCGACGGATTGAGCGGCGTCAGATTCCAGATGTATGGTACTTCCTCATCTTGTGTGCTATACTCCGCCAGGGGCAACGCCGTCCAGGTGTATTCTTTCTGTTCGGGCAGATACTTCGACGAACGGATGCGATACCCAAGCTTGAGCGAACTGAAGCCGTAATCGTCGTGAATCTTCATGAGCATCGGGACGCGCAGCGAACTCGGGAGTTCGGAGCGTTCTTCCGGTTCGAGCAGGACGATGGCCGGAGGCTCGTCGGCAGTCAACGCTACCGCATATTCGATCGGATGTTCGCTACTCACGGAATCGTCATCGAGTAACGTAATATGATACGTACCCGGGCGTGTCAGCGTCAGTGTCGTGCTTGCATGCTGGCCGTCGATTGTCATGGGGTAGGTTATGACAGAGTCGCGTGTAGTCTGCTTCTGGGACGCAGAATCGGTCGGTTGCACTGGCAACGGACGGTACACAAGCGAGGCCGCATGCAACGGTTTGGACGAATTGACGCTGAACGATGCGCGCGTACCGCTCAGGGTAGAAATATCGCCGAAATTGTCATCGAGTGTGCGTGGTTTCTGGTGTGTGTACGCCGGAGGCGTCAGCGTGACTGACAATTGTTTTATCACCGGTCGATCTAATACGGTGATCGTATACTGCTCCGACTCGATATCTCGAGCCTCGACGTAGTATTCGGTCGTGTGCTGCGGATGGAGTTCGTATGCAAACTCGGTCATGCTCTGCTTAAGCGGTGCGGTCGCCGAATCGATGATACGGGCCTGAAGCTCGATATTCTCGAATTCCCCGCCGGAGCCTTCGCGGTATCGGAGCCGGAGGGTTCGCAACTGCTCGCCCGTAGTGCGCACTACGATATGCACCGCATCGCCACGGAGCACTTTTGTATTCCCGGGACGAAGCACGAACGTGAATGGTGCAGGCTTTTGATAAAAGGTGCGAAAATGGATCAGCCTGTTCGCGGCGGCGGATAGTTCGCTGCCACCAGCGAAATAGATGCCCAGCGACGATGCGATGACCACCACGAAGAACAGGAGCGAACGACGCAGCGGACGTTCGTCGATGATCTTTGTGAAATCGAGATGCCGCACCGTCGAATATGTAGAAGAGAATGCGGCAGATGCAAACGAGGGAATTCCCTGCCGGGCTTGTGGTGCGATCGATGCAAGCTGCAAGACGTTGACGAGTCGGTCCTCGACTTCCCCAAAATGAGAGCCGATGCGCGCGGCGAGCGCTTCGTCGGAAATCCTGCGTCTGAGGCCGAGCATTTCCGCCAGCGGCGGGAGAACGAACATCCCGAGGCACACCAGCGTGAGGGCAACGAACGAGATAACTACCGCCGTACGGCCCGCGATCCCGAGATGGAACAGCCACTCGATCGTGATCGAAACCAGCGCTGCGGCCGATAGGATCGAGACGCTCCGCCAGAAGCCGATGCCAAATGCCACCCGTTCGCGTTTGGCGCGAAGGTGTGCGAGGCGGTCGAGGAGTTCTTGGTAGAGTTCTTGGGGCATCCTGAGGATCGCTACGAGTCGAGATTTCGTGTTGTTTCATTTGTAACCGATTGCCTCAGGGTGATGTTCCAAAGCGAGTATTTTTGCAGTCATCACTTACATCCCACGCCACGCTTTTGAGAGAGGAAGCACCGAACATTCCGAACCGAGAGAATACGGTACTCGTGATCGCCTATTACTTCCCCCCGATGGGGTTGTCCGGCGTGCAACGTACACTGAAATTCGTCAAGTACCTACCCCAGTTCGGCTGGAAACCCATCGTGCTGACGACGCCGGTCGATACGCCGTACTATGCGTTCGACGACTCGTTGATGCAGGATCTCGAAGAAGAGATCCGGGCACAGAATGTCACCGTGTACCGGACCGAAGCCGATCCGTCGATCAAGCGTGCACAAAAGAGCGGACGGGTACTGAAGTTGCCCCGCCAGAATTGGCAGCGACTACGCACGAAGCTGGTCCAAATCTTCCGTCAGCCCGATTCGCGCATCGGATGGAAAGATATTGCGCTCAAGACCGCAGAACAGATATTCGAAGAACATCAGATCGATGCGATCTTCTCGACGGCACCGCCCTATACCGACTTTCTTGTCGCCCGCGAGTTGCAGGCGCGTTATAACGTACCGTACTTAATCGACTATCGTGACGGCTGGGTCGATAACCCGGTCCTGAACTTCTACCTGACACCGTTCCACCGCAAGAAAGCACGGCAGATGGAGTACGATGTCATCCGCGCCAGTTCGTCGATCACCACGGCGAACCGGCGGATGAAGGAGATCCTGCTCGAGAACTATCTCTTTCTGGACTGGAATGACGTCACGATTCTCTCGCAAGGATTCGATGCCGACGATATTGCTCGGGCCATTCCGCTGGCGAACGCGCTTCGCCAACCGGAGGTGTTTCGTTTGACGTATGCCGGGGCGTTCTATGTCGGTCGCTCCCCCAAAGCGGTGTTCGAAGCGGTTCGCGAGGCCATCGCCGAGAAACCGGAGCTTGCGTCGGTCGTAGAGTTGAACTTCGTCGGGGTGTTGCAGAAGGAGTATCGCAAGCTCGCGAAGAAGATGAAGATCGAGCATTTGCTTGCAGAGCAAGGATACGTCCCGCATCTCGAAAGCGTCGCGCACTTACTTGCAAGCGACGTGCTGTGGATGACCATGTCGGACGACCTCTCGGCGCCGGGCAAGTTGTACGAATACTTCGGGACGCATAAACCGATCCTCGGTCTGGTACCGAAGCAGAGCCATACCGAACGCCAACTACTTGAGTACGGCAATGCGATGCTTGCGGAGCCGGACGATGTTGGGGCGATCAAGAAAGCAATCCTGGAATTGTTCGACCGCTGGAAGCGCGGAGCGCTTGATCGGGCTGTGGACGAATCGTTCGTCAGCCGGTTCGATCGTCGTTCGATCACGAAGGACCTGGCAACGCAGCTAACGTTCATGTCCGGCAGTCTCGACGGGGAGATCAAGAAATTGCGGAGAAAATATTGATGCGCATTGTACGGTTGTTATCGCTGTTTCTTCTATCAGCCGGTGCGTTGAACGCGCAGGTGCGGCAGACTCCGACGAAGGGTGCCGAACCCACGCTGCCGAATGCGGAGGTTAAACAGGATGTCGTGTACACCTTTGATGTCGCGCGTCCGGTCGAGCTCTTCGATGCAGTTGCGGATGGGTCGTTATGGTTTGCCGTCGATGTCTTCGGCGTGAACAAAACCATTACGATCAATGGTGTGCATAACGAAACACAATACAGCCAGTTCTCGCCACTTTCGACGCAGATCTCGCCGAATGGCAAGTACATGATCTGGATGGGGATTACGCATACCTTCGATCAACAGAGCTTTAATACATCGACGACGACCGTGTTCCGGCACGATGTCGGCAAAAAAACCTCGGACTCGGTATTGAGTGTCCATGCCGATCATGACATGCTCTATTTCAGCCAGCAGGGCGATCATTGGGCCGCGTTGATGCCGGCATCGAATGTGAAGCAGGAGCCGCCCCGCGATCTGGCGGTCGTCGATGGTAGAGTTGTAGCGAGCGGCAATCCGAATCCAAAAATGTTCACGTTCAGTCCCGATGCCTCGACGTGGGCATACCGCTCGCGCGATGGGCGTGACGAGAACCTCATCACACCTAACGGTAAGCAGACGCTCTTTCAGCGCGCAACCGACGACCCGATCATTATCAAGAACGAACCGCTTGTGATGCGGTTCTCACCCGATCTACGATTTCAGGACTACGGTCTCGATGGCCGCGACTTCGATTTTATGCTGCGTAATGTTGCAACACTCTACAGCACATCGTATATTAATAAGAAACACGACACCACACTGCAATATATAGTGTATGGTGGCAAACGACAACTCTATAGTCGGTGGATCAAGGATATTCTGATCGCTCCACAAGGAAAACACATCGTATATTTCGCGAGCGATACTACAACGGGCTCCGCCAGCAACCGGAGTGTTGTGGTTAAAGACGGGAATATCATCGCCGGACCGTATGAAAGCTCGTGGCGATTGTTTATGAGCCCGTCGGGAGAACACATTGCCTGGACAGTTCAGGAAGGAAACGGGATCTCGTTGTATCTCGATGGCAAGAAGATCGGCTCGGTAGGTGAATTTATGGTGATACGGTGGTCGAACGATGAACGAACGATCGCGTATGCGACGAGCGATAGCCATGAGAAGATCTATGTCGTTGCCGGGGGGAAACGCTCGACGATCTACGATCGAATCGGCCGGCTGGGTATCTCGGCCGATGCAAAGACCGTCGAGTACATGGCAGTGAAATACGATAAGCTCTTACATGTGAAGCAACGATTTTAACCGATGATCCACCGCATGCAACTGCTTGTGTTTGTGCTTCTCGTTGCATGCGCATCGGGTTTGGTAAGTGCGCCTCGCAGAAAACCGTCCGCGAACTATATTCCTCCTCGTCCGGCTGTCGTTGGCTTACATGTCGCCATGCCAGCCGACTCCGCAATACAAATAATGCATAAGATCGCGATGCGGACGCGGACGTTGAAAGTCGATTCTCTGAGCCTCCTGGAATCTGATAGTGTGCGCGTCTTTGGTGAACCTGCGTACCTTCGGCTGGAGATGCTCCATAATCGTGTTCGCACGATCGTGGTGAATTTTCATCCGCTTTCTGGCGACCACTATCTGAATCTACGCAGCCTCATCCCGGAATATCTGGAGCGATCGTTCGGCCGCGGCGTCATCACGAAGGATCAAAGCGTCGTGTACCGTCGGTGGGAAAATGAAGACGGAACGATGGAAGTATCGTACACCGATAAGTACCTGCGCGTCTTCATGCGTCTCGGCAAGCGTTAAGACCTCGTAATGTATTCGAACGGGATGTTCTCCCAATCCATCGCGATCCCCGATTTCATTTGTTTATAGTACTGCCTGATTTCGCTGAGCCGGAAGTGATAATGCTGCGCGTCGTTAGTGAAGGTAAAGCGCGGATCGTCGCCGGGTTCGAACTTCAGCAGAAAGAGCGAGCCGTGGTCGAGGTACTCGGCGAAAAAGTCGAGGATCTTCTTGTCCTCGGGGCTGATCGGGAAATCGGGGCGTTCGTAGAGTGTCTCTAAGATCCTGCTATTCATAGCATTAATAACAATTCACGTCGCAGTCTTGTAACAAATGTTTTCATTCGACGGTACGTTCATGTGGAAAGGCAATACGAATATGAAACGCTCTCTCATCATGTTGGCAATCGCGACTGCCGTATTGCTCCCCACGGCAAGTTTCGCGCAATCGTCCGATGCGGGCATGAGCTCGATGGAAGCCCAGATCCGGGACCGCCGCTACGAATCGGTTGCGCTCACGTATGTGTATGGAAACAGCGGCCAAAGCGGCGACTCCACACAACGTGACATGCACTATTACTCCTTTATACTCTCCGGCGAAGCCGAAGTGCTCGACGGCTGGCTCGTCTGGGCCAGTATTCCGGTCAATCAGCAGAACGGCTTGCTCGGCTCGGTGACCGGTGTCGGCGATCTGATGGTCGTTGTCGATAAAAAGCTCGTGAAGCTTTTCGGCGCGCAATTCTCGCTTGGCGTTGGCGGCCGTTTCGCCACCGGTAGCGTGAACCAGTCGCATCTGCCGCAGGCATACCAGAGTGGAATCGGGACGAACGATTACCTCATTCAACTCGATGCGATCTCGAAAGCGCTGAACTTCGGTATTGCATACCAGATCAGCGGCGGACGAAATGCAAACGAACTGACCCAACTCAAGCAAGGCGATCTCTTCGTTCTGAGCGGCGGCTATACCTACCGCGGCGACGGATTCGACGTCGGATTAAATCTGCTGGCGATCAAACAGCTCGAACAGACCAGTGTGCTCGATCCTCTCTCCCAGACCAAGTCATTCGTCGATGTTGCTGGGACGGATAAGGTACAGCTCGATGTCTTGCTCAAGAGCCGTGTCGCGATTACCGGATGGCTGTCGGCGACTGCGACTGCCGGTTTCCCGGTCAACCTGCGCGATGTGAATGTCGATGGACTGACTCGCGCGTTCACGACCTCGCTTGGTGCCGCGATCGAGCTCTGAGCTATGCAGACACGAGCCCGCAACTCGAGCCGACCCAATCGAGGCCTTTGTTGAAATCGACCCCGATCATTTTCCCCCGAGTCAGGCGCACGAGCGTGTGCATTGCTTTCGGAGATGCCCATTCGGGTAGCCACACTAGCAATGCACGCAGCTCGGCGCGGACCCCGTCGCCTGCCGGCGTGTGAATAATGTCGGCATAATCAACCTTCTCCTGTAGCAGCCAGTTGTGTCGCTCGGCGGAAGGGATGCGATCGATGTCCTCCGCTGTCGGATGTACATTCACCCCCAGACCTGCAAATGAGAAGAGCGGCTTGAGCACGTATCGCGAAAGATCGAGCGATGCATGATCGGCTCCGTCGAGGTAAAACGCATTCGGTACTGCCTCGTTGGTCCCGACCAAATGCGGTAAGAGTGTCTTCGATATCCGGAAATACCAATTCGGATGTCCCGCCCAAGTGACAGTGTACGCCCGCGTAACATCAAATTGCAGTGCGACCTGTTTCCTCGCCAACTCATCGACGATCGATCGGTTATAGATTCGGCGAATGCGTCGGCGTACTCCGTTATTATCTCTATAGAACAGCTCGTTGCCGACAGCGAAGACATCGCGAATATCGACAATACGAATGCCGTGCTGTGTTGCGGCGAGATAAAAATCGCATCGAGTCTTTTGATGATGCGGATCGACCTCGAGCAACACGACTTCGTTCGGATCCTCGTCCGCTACGATTGCGCTGTGAAGCACATGATAATATCTTTCCAATCCAAAGGCGGGATCGAACATCCCGTTCATCGATGCAGGCAAATCGTACGCGTCGCGAAGTGTCGCACTGAAGAGCGGCTGATAATGATAGAGCGAAGGAAATCCCTGTAATTCGATCAACTTGAATTCCGGCGCTTCGATACTCCCGGTAATGGCGAAATCGACAGCAGCGAAGAGCGGCTTCTCGGTCTCGCCGGCATAGCGCCACTCAGCGGGGATTGCCGTTTCGCCGACGCGCTGTAACTCGTGAGATGCAGCACGCAGCAGGATCTCTTCGGCAAGTCGTGCAACACGCGCTGCGACATCGTTGGGGATGAAGAGCGGCGTCTCGGCGATGCGAAATTCGATCGCAGTACCGCTAGCCGATTCGAGCGACGCACAGACCGCGCGATACGTTTCGTCGCGATACTCACGGTTGAACCGTTCGCGAAGCTCGCGGATCATACGCTCGTGGTGGCGCCGGCGACCTGCTCGATTTTTACCTGTTCGAGACGGTGGCGCAGTTTTCGTTTCACGATGAACCGCATGCCGCCGGCTTCGATGACGTCGCCAACATTCGGAATGCGGCCCGATTCCTTTTGAATGAACCCGGAGATCGTTTGGTAATCGGGACTTTCCGGAATGCTCGGGTAGCGGTCGTGGAATCGTTCATTGAAATCTGTTACATTCATGCTCGGATCGATATAGATCGCATCGCCGATCTCGATGACGTTTCGTTCGTCGGCAGGTACGTCCGACTCGTCCTGAATCTCGCCGACCAACTCTTCGAGAATATCTTCGAGTGTGACGATTCCCTCGACACCCCCATGTTCGCTGACGACAATGGCGATGTGGGTCCGGGAGCGACGGAATTCGCGCATCAACTCCGAGATCGGCTGCGTCTCGCTAACATACTTCGCCGGGCGCATCACGCGCTCGATCAGCTTGACAAACTCGGCGCTGGCATTTTGGCTCGGGATTGTGAGCCGCTCGAGCTGGCTGAAGTTCGGCAGCAGATCTTTTACGTACAGCACACCGAGCACTTCGTCGAGCGAGCCGCGAAACACTGGCAACCGTGAAAATCCTTCAGACTCGATGATGCGGAACAGATCGCGCGGGTCCGACTCGATGTCGATACCGACCACATCCGAGCGGTGGACCATGATCTCGCGAATGGCCGTCTCGCTGAACTCGAAGACCGATTCGATCATCTCGGATTCCGTCTCGCTGACGACGCCGCGCTTCGCGGAGTCGAGTATGGCATGGCGAAGCTCTTCTTCGGTCTGCGCTTCGCCGCCGATGGTTGTCGGCAAGCCGATGAGCTTCGAGATGCCGACGAAGGCAAGATTGAGCAATCGGATCGGATACCGAAAGAGCGTATAGAACCACTTCAGCGGTCGCGAGACCGACAGCGCGACCTTCTTCTCAAAATTGATCGCGAGCGACTTCGGCAGCAGTTCGCCGAAGATGATGTGCACCGATGTCAGGAGCGTAAAGCCGATGACGGCGCTGAGGGTGTGCGAAATCTCGGAGTTCGGTGCGACGAACGAGAAGATCGGATGTACCAGAGCGGTCATGACGGGTTCGCCCAGCCAGCCGAGGGCAAGCGAGATGAGCGTGATGCCGACCTGTGTCGCGCTGAGGTAGCGGTCGAGATGCGCGATGATCTGCTCGAGTTCTTTGGCGCGCCGGTCGTTGCGCTTGAGCAATTCGCCAAGCTGCGCGCCGCGTACTTTGATAATGGCAAACTCCGCCGCCACAAAGAACCCATTGAGCGCCACGAACAGCGCCACCAGCAGCAGGCCTATGAATATATCCATATAGTGGATACAAAGATACGCCGATTGGTGGCGAGTCCTGCCGACACTCACCGACGCATCACTGCTGCGTCACAACCAACTTGCTGCGCTGAGAAACGTGTGCACCCGCAACGATCAGCTCATACGTCCCCGCCGCAAGTATCGGCAGATCGAGATGCATCGTCTGCCTGCCGTCGAGTATCATTCGATGCTCGGCGAAGACCATCCTGCCAAGAATATCGTACAGTGTAAAGACCACCTGCTCGGACGATGCGCTCGTGAACGAGACATTCATAAACTTCGAAGCCGGATTCGGGAATACCTCTATATGACCGTTATCGGTGACCGGCGTCTTGACAGCACTCCATTTCGGATTCTCTCGAACTGGTATTTTGCTTGCTCCGCGCAGCAACTGGACGCCGCCAGTCTCATAGATACCATTTCCTGATTGTTCACTCGACTCAGCCCATGGGGTACTCTTGATGAACATCGGGATATCTTTGCTCGATGCTCTGATAGTGTCATACCAACCGGCTCCGTGCAAATAGGAAGAAAACATATCGATCTGGTCATCCAATGCTGTGCCAGTGACATAGAATGCTAAGAATCCAGAGCCTAACACCCCACCACCCGTAACAAGAACATTATTTCCGGTCCCGGTAAGATCCCCGAGATTTCCACCCGTCCCAGGCCACCCTTGAATCCCGACGAAATTGAAATCATAATATCCCGGATGGCGGATCAGGTAATCGGCCGAATCATAGTATAACCTCTTATCACCGAAGTTTGGGCCACCGCGGAAGAGGCAAATGCCACTGCGCGACTCGCTGTCACTGCCAACGCTCGGCGCCGAAAGCAGATCGAACGAACGATCGCCATTCTTCTTTGGGAAGGCTTGCATGGCAAGAAAGCTCACCGGAGTACTATAGCCGAGGGGGAATGGCTGTTGGTAGAGGGAGTATGTGTCATATCGGAGCAGGGTATCTCGTTCGATCGCCTGTTCAAACGTCCGGATATTGAATGGAGGATCGTTGCGGTAGTAGAAAAAATTACCCCAGTCGTCAGTGGCTACGCAATCGTTTCTTCCTACACCTCGAAAGTCGGCGGAAATTGTTTGCGTGCGTGCTCCGTAGGTTCTATGGGTGCTATCGGTACCCACCCGACCGGTCCACTGTGCAGTGTCGTTCCACATGGCCCTCTTGCCGCTCTGATAGAGTTGCTCACCGCCTCTGAAGTGTGCCAGAACATATGGGTGTGCTTGTCTGGATGGAAAGACCGTCAATGCGACGATCGCATCATCTACCGTATCCGATGATAGATGCCCTACGAACGGCATGAAGAGGTCACTTTCACCGGGGAAGACAAGAGTATCCATGCGGTCCGGTGCAAGGATCGTTGAACGACTGGAGTCATACTCACCATTCTCGTCGGCCCAATAGATCACCGCAGAATAACCATACCCTGCATACGCCATCATGTCCAACTGTGAAGAATTGTGGAAGTGACCGAACGTGTATCGGTTACCCGCACCGTCGTTTGGCCACTGATAGACAGTTGAACTGTAATCCTTCGTCACATTCAAATGGTGGAGATCGAAGTTCGGTCCTGTCTCGATCGATGAAATGAACGGACTGTGCTTCGGGATCCCGCTCATCAACAATCGGCTGTACGACTGACCTTTGAGTGGTGGCAGGGTACGGAGATTGTCACCAAGATGTTGGTACGCCTTCGACCCCATAATGGTATCGTACTCATCGGGCACCCCGAACTGCGGGAAAAAACATGCGGGATCGAACCCCGAGAGTTGCGCATGGCTCACTGCCCCGGCGCATTCGAGGAGAGCTATTATGAATATGATGGTCCGAAGCCGTTGCATCTACAGCCGAATATAAGACACGCACGTGGACGAAAGGTTACAGCGCGATCAGAAACAACAGAGGCGCTACACTCTCGTGCAGCGCCTCTTGGTGCAAATACTATTTGCTCAGCGGTTACCGCTCGTTCGCCGGCTTCCAGGCGAGGTCCACCGGGCCGGTGTAATCGGCTGCAGGGCGGATGATGCGGTTGTTCGAGTACTGCTCGAGGGCGTGCGCGACCCAACCCGAGACGCGGCTCATCGCGAAGATCGGGGTGTAGAGGTCGAGCGGGATGCCCATGAGGTAGTACGTGCTCGCTGAGTAGAAGTCCACGTTCGGGTAGAGCTTCTTCTCTTTGAGAATGAGCTCTTCGATGTCGCGGCTCATCTGGTACCACTGCGGCTGACCGGTGCGCTCGCCCATTTCCTGGCTGAACTTGCGCAGGTGCGTGGCGCGCGGATCTTCGGTGCGATAGACGCGGTGACCGAAGCCCATGATCTTCTCTTTGCGTGCAAGGGCATCCATGACCCACTCGCGTGCGCGTGTCGGGTCAGTGATCTTCAGCAGCATGCGCATGACCTGCTCATTGGCACCACCGTGAAGCGGTCCTTTGAGCGCGCCGATGGCGCCTGTGACCGCGGAGTAGAGATCGGAGAGGGTGGAGGCGATAACGCGGCAGGTGAAGGTGGAGGCGTTGAACTCGTGGTCGGCGTGAAGCGTGAGCGCGGCGTCGAACATCTTCACAATGCGCTCATCTTGTTCTTTGCCGAGCAGCATATACAGGAAGTTGGCTGCATGGCCGAGCTTCGGGTTCTGCTCGGGTAACGGGCGACCGTTACGGTGTGCGTCGTAATACGCAACGATCAACGGAAGCTGGGCGGCCATCCGAATACCCTTGTTGATGTTCGCCTCGTGCGACGCATCTTCGGTATCGCCGTAGTAGAACGAGAGTTCGCTCGTGACGCTGCGCAGCACCGCCATCGGGTGGACGTTCTTTGGGAATCCAAGGATGTCGTCTTTGATGTGCTTGGGGAGTTCGCGGTTGGCGACGAGCTTGGCGGAGAACTCGGCGAGCTCGGCGGCGTTGGGGAGTTTGCCGAACCACAAGAGATAGATCGTTTCTTCGAAACTGCCCTTTACCAAGTCGTGGATATCATATCCGTAGTAGGCGAGGATACCTCGCTTCCCATCGAGGAAGCAGATGTTGCTCGTTCCTGCGATGATGTCTTCCAGCCCTGCTTTTTGCGGGACGACCGTGGTGCCGTTCGTCGTCGGCGCCTTCATTGTTTCGCTCGACATAAGTACTCCCCTTTAAGAAATAATTAACAGCCTTTTGCTATAGCATAGTACAAACAATCCCGGAAATCACAAAGTTACCGGAAAGTGGCAGCTTTGCGACCGCACAGTGTCGTCATGTTGACAACACTGCATCGCGAGAGCTGCCCCTCATCCAGTACCCATGTTTTCGGAAAAATACACCTGCAAAATCCGTGCCCACTGTAACCTTCGACCCTACATCGCTCGTATTGGTGTCGTAACAACTGTATCGTATTTTTGTACTATCTGGAAGAAAGTTTTGTAATTTCGCACTCCCAGATAGTTTGAGATAAACCATAAGAGAATTTGTCAGAGGGGTTGTAACCATGAATTTTACGATCGAACAGAAAGACCGCGCCGCGATCTTCCGGCCACAGGAAGCTCGGCTCGACTCGATGTTGGCTCCCGAGTTGAAAGCTGAATTCCTGATCCTCGCTCAACCAGATGTCGAGACGCTCGTGATCGACCTTACGGATGTGCAGTATATCGATTCTGCCGGACTCTCGGCGTTGTTGCTTGCGCGACGCCAACAGACCTCGCACGACGGCGACGTTCGCCTTGTCGGTGTCAGCGACGATGTTCGTTCGCTGCTCGAGCTCACGCAGCTCAACCGAGTATTCCCGATCTACGATACACCGCAACAGGCGATCGATGCGCCGTCACTCTCGGCCATCGTCGTCCCCGCCGACGATATCGACTCGACCACCAGCGCTCTCGGCTCCGGCATGAAGGCCGCGGCAGTAGGTGCCGGCGTCGTTGCACTCGGCGCGATCGCGCTTGGTGGCGATGAGGATCTCGACGACGACGAAGAGTACGACGATGACGAAGACTTCGACGACGATGAGTACGACGACGACGATGATGCAGAGGAAGGAGAAGAAGAAACGGAGGATGGCGAAGAGTCCGAGGACGGCGACGAGGAGGAAGACGACGTCGAGGACGATGATTTTGAATTCGAAGACGACCTCGAATTCGACGAGGACGATGACGACGAGGAAGACTTCTAAACCGCTTCTATCGTAGTACAGCGACTCGGGTTGTTGCAACGGCACCCGATGCCAATCGACAAACGATTGTATATGTCCCCGGCAATAGCCCGGGGATATTTATTTCGTACGCTCCCGCGTCGAGCTTGTCACCCCCAAGTACCGACACAACCTCGCGACCCAGCATATCATAGGCTGAAAGTGTCACGCGCCCACCCTCGAACAATCGCAACAACACCGATGCCGGCAGATCCGATGTGACCGGATTCGTCACTACGCGCAGAGACATCTCCAGTACCGACGGCACCGTCGGCGCGACACCCAACGCATCCGAATACTTGATATTTCCGATAAACCAACCGTCGGCAGACGATGAGTTGGTCCGTAGCCGGTAGCGCGCGATCAGGTTGTGGCCAATCACATTCGTTACTGAGATGGCCTCGTGACGAATGCTGCTGCCGGCAAGGGTATGTTTCCAATCGTTCGGATAACGGGCGGTATCGAACTCCGCAAGTGGCACAAAGCTCAGTCCGTCGTCAAGCGAGTATTCGAGCCATGCCGAATCTTCAGTTGCAACGGCGGCGATGTGATCGAACTCCAGTGTCTTGGTTTGCGCCGAGATCACGACTGGCGGCAGGCAGAACCAGGTATCCTCGTTCGCTGCGTAATTCACGAACGGCAACGAGTCGTTGATGTACGGCGTCGTAAATGCACCGGCGGCAGTCGTCGTACTCCATCCGAAGATCGAGAAGACGTTTGAGCCGGTGGTAAAATCTTCGCTATAGTCAGTATATGGCGTCCCCGCATAGAGCCAATGCGGCGCAGTGCGCACCGAGAGCACAGTGTCGCCGCTCGGAAGCTGCACGGCGATCACGATCTGAAATTTATGAAAACCATCAGTGGTGCTTGTAAACGGCGCGAGGGTCGCACCGCGCTGTGCGTCACGTACGATGGCACTATCGGTCGTGACATCGTCGAGGATGTAATAAAGCTTGTAGAGGCCGTGCACCGTGTCGCCACTCACCGATCGTGACGGGATTGTAATATTCGTCTGGAATCCCCCGGGCTGCGCAGTTGCCGAGATAATTGTCGGCGGTAGCGGCTCCCACACTGTGCGAGGGTAGTAGTTGGTGTATGCGGTGGAGCTTGTATCTGCTGCCGCCACGACCTGGATCGAATAGCGATAGTTCTTGTTCAGCGCGGCATGCTCATCGTGGAACGTGAGTATCGATGCGTCGAGCATCGTATCGAGCCCGCCATCGTCGCGACGCAGATGGAAGTTATACGTTGCGAGTGGCATGCCGGCGGTTGTGCGAGCAGTGTATTGCCACGAAAGATCGGGCTGGTGTGACGCTGTATTCTCGACTGCCTGAAAGTTTTGTACGGCAGCCGGAGCATACGGACGAACGATCGCAACGTAGATATCCTGATCGTAGCCGACGCGGCTATCGGACCATGCTGCGACCCATCGCTTGTTCCGGCCGTCGATCGAGAGGTAATCCCCGATGAACTCCAAACTATCATCCGCCGACGACCCGACGCTGTCTCGGCTGCTCGACGCTTTCGGATCGAATGACGAGCCCGAGAGTCGCAGCGGAGTAAAGGTCGCACCGAAATCATGCGAGAAGAGCAAATACGCGTCGATGAGTTCGTTGTGCAGTGAATCGTTACGGCTATCGTAGTACACGATGCCGATATCGCCTGTGGCTTGATCGACAGCGATCCACGGAAAGAATTTGTCGGTTGCGCGAGTACTGCTGTCGCCGTCGATCGCGACGGGTTCGTACCAAGAGAACCCTCCGTTGTCCGATCTCGAAAAATAGATGTGCGGTCGCAGATCTGCTCCGCGTCCGGCATACGTCACATACAGCCGTTGCCCGCTTCCTGCTGCAATGGAAGGGAAGCTGTTGACGCGAACATGGCCTTTGATGACCGGGTGCTGGTCTCCGCTAGAAGGATAGAGCCGACCGAGGTCGGTGTATTGCGTGACGAGTCTCGGTGAAAACGAGATGCCTCCGTCGACCGAGCGAGCAACATAGATCGAACGATGCGACGGGTCGATATCCTCATAGGCCACCATAAGGGTGCCTTGTTGCCGAACGACCGGGATCGGCGATTGAAATTGTCCGTAGGGTGTGACGAACGACGGTGCCGACCATGTCGCTCCGTGGTCGGTCGAGTGCGATACGGCAATTGCGCTTTTGCCGTTGATATAATTCGCCCATGTGACGTAGATCGCTCCGGCATACGGGCTGAGCGAATCGAGGTCTGCTGCGATGTAATATTTATCCGCGTATTGATTCGCCGTACCGATCGCATCGGAATCGAATACGACGCGTACCGGTCCGTTCCAGTTTGCGCCCTTGTCGGTGCTTGCGAAGGTGACGACGTCGTTCATTTGGTAGGCAGGGGCAGGGACGAAACCCGCCGACGCTCTGCCATACGAAGCGAACGCGCGACCACTATAGTCGAACGCAATACCCGGGTCTGTCGCCGACGCCGACGCCGGCCATTTTGAAGAGAACGGTGCTCCATCCCAGTGAACGCCGCCATCGTTCGAGACGAAGTACCACAATGACGTGTCGCTTCGGTAGTCGTTACAGCTCAGGACGATATTACGCGGATCAGTCGGGTTGATCGCCAGCGACGGTTCGTTCTGGTCGGCAAGGAGCGAGAAGGTGACATTGATATTCGGAAAGTCCGTCGGCGAGTCCGGGTGGGGCTCGATCGATTGCGCGCGCATGGAAGGCGTCAAATGTTTCAGCCTCGGTGCTGGGCGGTCGAACCCTTCGGTCTCATGTTCAGAAATCGGGGCGACGAATACTACAGACCGCTGCGCCCGGGCGCCAAGCGCGAAGGAGCACAACAGGAGGAAAACGGTCGCGTACGAACGAAGGGTCATTGCTTCAGAATGTAACGAGCTTCGAGTCGGAATGTATCCGGTGGTGGGATAGTGTGACTCTTGAGGCATAGGGAAACAACGGTATTTGAGGGGTCAGGAATGGGCCGTCCAATCGCCAGACCCCACTGGGCATAACTCAGTTACCAAAATAGAAAAGGCCCATCCCCAACGGGGACAGGCCTCATAACTCATTGAAACCTAATAGAGTTACGCCGATGCTTTCTTGATCGCACGCATGAGCTTTGCCTTCTTGTTCGAGGCAAAGTTCTTCTTGATCACGCCGGTGCGGGCCATGCGATCGAGTGTGCTCTGAATCTTCTTGACGTCCGTCGTCGCCGTCGACGAAGCGGGATCGAAGCTCTTGAGCAACTTACGCATGTCTACCTTCTTGCCCTTGTTGGCAATACGGCGCTTTTCCGATAACCGTACGCGACGTACGGCGCCTTTGTGTTGCGGCATAAATCCTTTTCCTTACTTCTAATTCGTTACAATTTTGGGACGCGTATAACACCCCGAGCAAGGGAAAGAGTTCACTACCGGTGATATTTGGGGTATCCGTGAACGTCCCACCCCTCCGTTGCGAGAGGAAGAGTATATACTGCGGCGGACGGGTTGGGGTGGTTGGGTGAGAGTGTTACATTCTGTTCTATGAAACAGATGAATTAGATGCCATAATTTGGAAATTAATCCCCGGCAGTAGCTCCGACTTCAGTCGGAGCGGGCCGGCTGAAAGCTGACTCACTGCTGGTTGGTTATGTACTTCGGTGTCTGCAGCTATTGCGAAAGGGATTCTTCGCTGGCGCTCAGAATGACGGGCGGGGGGGGGCTTCGCCGCATTGAGTCCGGTAGGACGGCCACATGCATAGCCCACGAATTCATTCGTGGGCGGGGGTGGTGGTGAACCGAATGTCCGTATCCGCCGAAAGGGGACGGACTAAGAGTCCGTCCTACTGGCTTGGAGATACTGCGGCTCCGCGAAAGGGATTCTTCGCGGGGTTTACACTGAGCGAAGCGAACGTGCTCAGAATGACTGTTGGTGGGCAGCTATCTTCTATCGTGGTTTGAAATCCAGCGCTGCGGAGTTCATGCAATAGCGCAGACCCGTTGGTTTAGGTCCGTCGTCGAAGACGTGGCCGAGGTGTGAGCCACATGTAGCGCAGAGCACTTCGGTGCGGGCGTAGCCGAGTTTGTAGTCGGTCTGTTCGTGCACGACTTGTTTGGAGATCGGTTTCCAGAAACTCGGCCATCCGGTGCCGGAATCGAATTTCGTGTTCGAATCGAACAATGGCGTGCCGCATACGATACATGCGTATGTGCCGTCGGCATGGTTGTCCCAATACTTGCCGGTATAGGCGGTCTCGGTGCCTGCGCGGCGGGTAACCTCGAACTGTTCGTGCGTGAGGCGTTTGCGAAGTTCGTCGTCGTTGTATTGCTTGCGGGGCGTAAAGTGCGCAGTATCTGCCACGGCAGTGCTGCCATCGCGGCGGCAGGCGAACGACGATGTCGCAACGAGCACGAGGAGGAATAGCGAAAGCAATGAATTTGTTTTCATAATCTATGGGTGTCTTATTTTCGTTACGCAATTATTGACACAATCAGATTTCCATCGATGAAAACTGCTGCCGTAATTCTGTCCGGATGCGGATACCTTGATGGTGCCGAGATCCGTGAGTCGGTCGGCGTGCTGTGGGCGCTGAGCCAGCACGATATCCATGTCGAGATCTTCGCGCCCGACGCTCCGCAGCCTGTTGTAACGAATCACTATACACGTAAAGCAACGGGCGAAACACGCAATATGATGGTTGAGGCTGCGCGTATTGCCCGAGGCAACGTGCGGCCGCTCTCGGAGCTTCCCGACACGCATTACGATACGCTCATCATGCCCGGCGGATTCGGTGTCGCGAAAAATCTTTGCACGTTTGCGGCCGAAGGCGCGGCCGGATCGATCGTCTTTCCGGAGCTCGAGCGAGAACTACGATTGATGATTGCCGACGGCAGACCGGTCTGTGCCGTGTGTATCGCCCCTGCACTTGTGGGCCTCGCACTAAAAGGCGAGAAGGTAACGCTCACACTCGGTGCCGACGGTGGCGCGGCCGACGAGATGCGAAAACTTGGACACACGCACGTTGTCACAACGCCGTCGGAAATCTGTGTGGATGCGGAACACCATCTCGTCACGACACCCGCATATATGTACGACGATGCACCGATCAATGAGGTGTTCGAGGGGATCAAGAAAGCGGTGGATGCAACGCTTGGAATGATCTGATACCATAGGTCAGCCCGAGAACCGAGGCATACTGGCTATGAAACCACCGCTGCCTTCTCTTGCGGCAACTCCACCGATTCGTATTCGTCCATCATCCGAAGATCGAGAACGCTTGTGCCGTCTTCATCGGTCGAGATTGCCGAGATAAATTTTGCGCCGATAATAATCTCGTCGTCGGTCCACGACGAACGTGAATAGACGGTTTGCGAATAGGTTTCGTCGTATGCTTTGATCTGTAGCATGACCTCCGCTTCGCTTGCGGCCAGATCCATCGCCGTTGCGCCGGCGAAGGGGGACTCGTCGTTGATCGGATGGACGATGGTCCAGCTCGAGACGAGTGCGGTCACGCGCGAGATTTGCAGCGGCATCGGGTAAAATTTCCGCACGAGTGCGCCGGCGTCGGTCAGTTCGTTTCGTGAGAAGATCGCAAGCGCTTCGATTTCGATGAGCGAGTTGCGGCGGCCGTTCGCCAGGCGCATCATGAATGCACGGCCACCCTGAAACGGCGCAATGACGGCATTCTTTGCATAGATGATCTTTGCTTCGGGATGCGAGAATCGCGCGTAGAGAATGCCGGTCGCCATCGCAAACCCGAGCAACCCGAGCATCGACTCGATTGCGGCGAACATGCTCGTCCAGAACCCAACCGGACTGATGCGCCCGTACCCAAGCGTTGTTAGTGTTTGCGTACTGAAGAAGAATGCTTCGCTGATTTCCTCCCAGAGCGTGTGCGCGATGATGCCTTGCATGTGTTCGGCACCGAGGAGCATGTAGATCGTCGCGAAGAGAATGTTCATCGCGACGAACCCGAGAAAGAGCATCGAGAAGAACTTGCCCCACCCCATCATGATCAGCGAATGGAACACGTCGCTAAAGCGGCTGCGCCGTTCGCCAATGCGCCGGACGTTGAACGTGCCGTCGCGCTGCACGAGCCGTGCCGTGCTTGGTCGCGAGCCGAAGCCGAGCTCTGGTGCTTCCCGCAGTTTCGGGTGCGTCGATGCGATGCCCGTTGCTTTCTTCGGTTGCAGGAGTTGTCGGTGCTTCGAATGATAGATCACGCTTCGCTCGGCTTGAAAGTGAGTGATGCGGAATTGATGCAGTAGCGTAAGTGTGTGGGCGGCGGGCCGTCGTCGAAGACGTGCCCGAGATGCGAGCCGCAGGTCGCACAGACGATCTCGGTACGGACCATCCCGAACGAACGATCGACGTTCTCGCTGACGACAACGTCCTTTGTGGGTTGATAGAAACTCGGCCAGCCGCAGCCGGATTCGAATTTGGCTTCCGAAGCGAAGAGCGGCGTGTCGCAGACGACACAATGATACATCCCGCGCTCGTGGTTATCCCAATACTCGCCTGTAAAGGCGCGTTCGGTACCTGCTTCCTGCGTAACATGGAATTGCATCGGCGTCAGCCGTGCACGCAGTTCGTCCTCGGTGAAAAGCGTATTGTTTTTCATAGTGCTCACCGATACGAATATACCACCGCCACGTTACACAGCCCCGCGGGCGGAGCGGCTAATAGCCTGCCCAGTGGTAGGCAACGACGGTGCCGCTGGGATCGATGGTGAAACTGCGTTCGAGTTTCTGCTGGTGTTTCGTGGGATGCGAGTAGTGTCCGCGACCCCAATAATCATACCACACATAACCCGGAGAGGAAGATGTACGAGTATAAGTGTAGGTAATTTCACGGGTGCCGTCGGTAGTTTTATAGGTGCGATTGGGTGCGCCCCACTTTGCGACGAGTTCGTTCTCAGATTTGCCGACCCAGCTTTTCATGCCGGTGTCGATCTCCTCGCGCATCGTCGCTTCCGACGGTCCGCAGGCACACAACATGGTGCCGAGGAACAGCGTCAGCAGGAATGATGCAATGGTACGGTACGATGTCATGGGTACGTCAGTATGATGAATTGGAGACGTACGATGGATAGAAGTTTAACTCTGCGGAGGTACGAAGTGGTTCGCTCGCACTACTTCGAAGGATACTGCTTCTTGATATGCGCGACGGCTCCCTTGACGAGATCCTTGAGCACCTTCGTGTCGACATCTGCAAGCTTGTTGATGTACACGCAGCCTTTGCCCGACTTGTGCTTGCCGAGCTTCCCAAGAAGCTCCGCCTGCGATTCTACTGCGGCGTAGACATAGAAGACGATGTTCGACTTACGCGGTGAGAACGCAACGAGCGGCGCATCGCCTTCGCGGCCGCTCTCATAGACATAATGATAGCTGCCGAAGCCGATGATCGACGAGCCGTACATATGCGGCGGCAGTTTCGTCACCAAACTCATTAGCTCGACGATGGCCTCCGCATCGGCACGCTGTTGCTTGTCGGCGATCTTGCCGAGGAAGGTCGCGACGCTGGCGTCGGTGGCTTGGGTTTTATTTGGTTTCGTTGCCACGTTACTTCACCGCCTCCAACACGATCTCCGCAATATCACGGACCTTCACGTTGTCAACCTGCTCCTTGGCCTTCACGCCGTCGGAGAGCATCGTCATGCAGAACGGGCAGGCCGAGCTGATCGTCGTTGCTTCGGTGGCGAGGGCTTCTTCGGTGCGTTCGATATTGATGCGCTTGCCTTGCGTTTCTTCCATCCACATCTGTCCGCCGCCGGCGCCGCAACAGAGGCCACGCGATTCATTGCGAGGCATCTCGACGATGTCGAGCCCCGGGATGTTCGCCAGCGTCGCACGCGGGGCATCGTAGATGCCGTTCGAACGGCCGAGGTAGCAGGAATCGTGATACGTGACGCGCTCCTTCAGATCATTTGTGATCTTCAGATCGCCGCGCTCGAGAAGCTCTGCTACAAATTCAGTATGGTGAACGACATCGTAGTTACCGCCAAAATCGCCCCACTCGTTCTTGATCGCATTGAAGCAATGTGGGCACGTCGTGACGACCTTCTTGATGTTGTAGTTATTGAGCGTCGCGACGTTGTCCTTGATAAGCATCTGAGCGAGATACTCGTTACCCATGCGACGAGCAGGATCGCCGGTACACTTTTCTTCGGTGCCGAGGATCTTGAAGTTTACGCCGGCAATCTGCATCAACTCTGCAAACGCCCGCGAGATGCTTTTCGCACGATCGTCGAACGAACCGGCGCAGCCGACCCAGAAGAGGATCATGTCTTCTTTTTGACGGACGAGGGTATCCGTCCTACCGGCATACTCAGCCATCGTCTCGATGCCGAGGCCGTTCGCCCAATCGGCACGTTCGGTGGGGCTGAAGGCCCACGGCGAGAAGTTATTCTCCATCGAGCTAAATGCCGGCTGCAATTCGCTCGGGAAGTTCGCTTCCATCATCACGAGGTTGCGGCGCAGGTCAATAATCTCGTCAACATGTTCGATCGTGACGGGGCATTCCTGCATACATGCCTGACATGTCGTGCACTGCCAGAGCATTTCGGCGGGGATGTAGTCGCCGATGAAGCTCTTTGCATCGACCTCTTCCTTTGTGAGAGTGGTCTTTGCGCCAAGAAGTGTTGCGGGCTTGGGGTCCTGAGCCTGTGGCTTGGAGGGGGGCAGGTTCGAGCTCACGCCTGCATAACTCCCACCGCTCCAGGCGGCGGACATCCCACTTTCCCATGAATCGAATCCAAACTTATTCTCTGCGACGAGATACGGCGCTTTGTCTTTTGCACGCTGGCGCGTGGCGATGATGATCCACTTCGGGTCGAGCACTTTGCCCGTCGTGTTTGCGGGGCAGACCGACGTACAACGTCCGCAATGTGTACACGTGTCGCCGTCGAAAATCTGCTTCCATGTCAGGTCTTCGATATCCTTCGCGCCATACTGAGTGAGCGTTTCGTCTTCAAAATTGATCGGCTTGAGGTAATTCTTGCGGCGCAGATCTGAGAAGAAGACGTTCGGCACGCTCGTCATCACGTGCAAGTGTTTCGAGTACGGGAGGTAGTTCATGAAACCAAGGACGCCGAGGATATGCACCCACCAGTACACTTCGTACATCGTCGCCGTTTTGTGGCAGTTGCACATCCATCCGGCGATCATCCCCGCTACCGGACGGACCTCGTGCGGATACAACCCGCCAACTGCTGCGATGCGCGCAGCATTCGCGAGCGTGTAGGACACGACGATCAATGCGATCGTATAGAGGACCACCTGCGCATCGAGCTTCTCGTGAGCATCCCCTTGCAAGCGTTTCACCTTCGTGACCATTCGGCGCCACCACGCAACGACGAGCGATACGACGATGAGCACGGCGAAGACATCCTGCGAGACAGTAATGATGGGATACAATCCTCCGAGGAACGACAGATTGAACGTGCCAAGCAACCCTTCGCCGATCGATTCGATCACCGCCGCAAGCAGCACGATAAAGCCCCAGAAGATGAAGGCATGAACCGGTCCGGCGACAGGATCGCGGAAGATCTTTGTCTGGCCAATGGCAATGACAAGCGTGCGCTTGAGGCGTTCGACGAGGTTGTCGAATCGGTTCGTCCATTTACCGACACGCAAGAAGGCAATGAGCTGGCGGGTATTATACCCGACTGCGCCAAACGCCGCAAGCAGCACAACCAAGAAGATGGCAGATTTCACACTCATAGGGGTTCTAAAGTAGATCGGACAAAAATACGAGAGGATGGACCGATCCGCCTCAATGCCGCCTATGCGGCCCGTCCGCGCCAGGTCGTTCGGATGCCGAGCTTGTCCTTGATAAAGCTCCACCACTGCACGGCGGTCGATAGTACCACGGATAGTGGGAGGCGAAGGACGAAGTCCGGCCGCAAGTCAAAAGTACGGGCGATGAACACATAATGCAGGTAGAGCACAACGGTCGGGGACAGCGCGATAATGGCTGCGGGGCTGCCGCAGAGCAGGAGCAGCGGTCCTGCGACGAAGGCGCCGAGCATGATGGCCGATGTCAAGACGAGTGCCGGAGCGTTGACGCTTGCCTGAAACGCATTGCGCGTAAAGCCGCGCCACGCTTCGCGAAATGACGGGTACATCTCGCACGATACAAGGTCAGCACCGTAGGCAAAGCCAACCCTGTCGCCGCTACGCTTGACGAGGCGGGCTGAATGCAGTCCGTCGTGCAGGCTCTCGCGGAGTGAGGCGTAGCCTCCGATCCGACTGAGCGCCGATCTGGTGATGACCTGTAGTTGCCCGCATCCCGCAACCGCACTCGGATAGGCGGCTTCGGAAACGAACTGCATCGGCAACAGATGCAGCAGGGTAGTAAAGAGGTGGTCGACGAGCAGATCGGTGGAACGCGTCGTGATCTGTCGTGGAAAGATCGAAAAGAAGTCGGATTCTTCTTGTCGTGCAGCACCAAGTACGGAATCAAGAGCCCCCGGTGCGAGATGCACGTCGGCATCGATGAACACGAGTGTATCTCCCGTCGCTACCTCGCAGAGCTGCTGCATTGCCCAGACCTTGGCGCGCCAATCACTGGGTTTTGTTTTGCCGTTCACGATTCGGACTCGGCCGGGGTATCGAACTTGGAACGCTCGAAGGATCTCGGGAGTCCGGTCCGTCGAGCCATCGTCGAGAACGATGACCTCCGCGATGCAGTCAAGCTCGCTGGTGATAGAGGCAAGTATGCGCTCGGCATTGGCTTCTTCATCTCGCATGGGCAGGCAGACCGAGATGCTCGCTCCGGCTGAACGTTGCTCCACGTGTCGCAAGAGAGCAAAGAGCTTCCGATTTCTGACGGCCTGTGCAAGTAGGACGACCTGCACGACGCCAATGATGATGGCAGCAATCATCATCTCGCGTGTCCGGCATGAAACTTCTCGCCGGTGGCGAGTGAGCGAACAACGTTGGTTGCGTCCTGCACTGCCGTCGTTCGCGGCGCCGAGCGTTGCAGCCATTGCCATTCACGCTCGTCGCGACGTGATGCAACCGAAAGTACTAACTTGGTTTGCGCATTGAGCGCCATTTTCAAATGGTCGTTGAGCGGTTCGACGTCGGTGCTGACGCGGCGAATGCCAAGGAGGGCCACGGGACGTGACTCGCTCCAGAACTCATACTGTGCGGTGACGGCGAACACCGGAACACTCGGTGCAGCGGCGATGGCTGTGCTGAGGCCGCGTCGGAACTCCGGCTGCTCCTCACGATTGCAGGCGAACTGCGCCTGCGGGGTAATGAACAGGGCGCTGCGGCCCGGTCGGTCGAACACTTCCTTGACCGATCGCACGAAACTGAGCGCCTTCTCCGGGCTGGCGGCGAACATCCCAGCATACTTCAGCACCCAATACTTCTTTAGTTGCTCGGCATCCATCGGCGCGAAGAGCTCGAGCCCCGTACGACGCGCGAGGAACGCTGCGATCATCACATCCCACCAGCTCGAGTGGGTGCCATAGATGATGGCCTTTGGTATCGTGTGCAATTCCTCAAGAGTGGATACCGAAGCGTTGAGCAGCCCAACGCCGTCGAACTTCCGGTCGAACGACCGTTCGGCAGAACGAAGGAAGCCGTTGGCGATGAGTGTATTTCGACGGATCGGCATCAGATCGGCGTTGCTTGGAATCGTTTGAGGTCGCCGGTGAGCTCCCCGGCGGCGATCAGACCCGCCATCAGCGACATCGGCACACCAGCACCCGGGTTGACCGTTCCACCGGCGAGCAGAACATTATTCAGACCCGGGTATGTGTTGCGATGTTTGAAGCCTCCGGTGAACTTGCCGTGCGAGGCGAAACCGTAGATATTGCCGTTGTATGTGTTGAACCGGTCACGGATGTATTCGGGCGTCATGATCTTCTCGACCGCGATATCGCCTCGGAATTGCTGACGCACCAGGCGCTCGGTCTTTGCGTATATCTTATCGACGAACGGTCCGATGTCCTGCTTCCAATCGGTTCGGCCGTTGAGAGATGGGACATGGATCAGGAAGTAGATACTCTCTTGTCCGCTGGGAGCAACGTCAGGATCTGACTTCGACGCATCACAAATGTAGACGGTCGGGTCTGGCGGGAGTGTGCCGCGGTCGTAGATGGCCTCGAACTCGTGCTCGCTGTGTTCGCTGAAGAGGAAGTTGTGGTGTGCAAGGTGCTCGATCGGAGTGCGAACACCCGCAAAGATGACGACACCGCTACAGGCCTGCGGCCGCTCGAGCGGTGTTTCCTTCAGGATCTGCGTACGCAGGGTGTTCAGATCGGCGTTGAACACGAAGTGATCAGCCGCGTAGCGTTCGCCGGAAGTGGTGATGACCTCTTTCATCGTGCCGTTCGAGCGGACCACGTCCGCGATCTCGGCGTTCGTGACGATCTCACCGCCGAGTTCGACGAACCGTTTCGAGATCGCACGAGCGATGGCGTTCATCCCGCCCATCGGATACCAGCAACCCTTGCGAAGCTGCACGTGCAGCATCAGGCCGAAGATGGCCGGCGCTTTGAACGGTGAGCTGCCCACATACTGGACCAAATGCTCGAGTGTCTGGATGATATGCCGGTCTTTGAGCTTCGAATGCAGCAAACCTGCATACGATTGCCATGGCCTCAACCGCTTGACCAATTGCAGCGACGAAAGGTCGAACGAACGTGCACCCATGATGTCACCGACACTTCCGACATTGCGGAAGAAGAAATTCTCGCGACTGAGATCGTAGAGCTCATCGCCGGTGTGGAGAAGGTCGCGGAAGGCATCCACATCATTCGGCGCGATGGCACGCACTGCTTCAAGCTGTGCATCTTCATTGCCATGTAGCTCGAACATGGTGCCGTCTTCGAAGAAGCAGCGCCACTGCGGGTCGAGCTCCACGAGCGTGAGATAGTCTTCGAGCTTCGCGCCGCTTTCTCGGAACAACACATGCAATATCCCGGGAAGCGTGAGAATGGTCGGACCGGTATCGAACTTGAAGCCGCCTTCTTCGTGCACGCCAAGCTTCCCACCCGGACGCTCGTTGCGTTCAAGCATCGTTACCCGCCACCCACGCGATTGGAGTAACAGAGCGCTGGCGAGGCCCCCGGCACCGGATCCTACGACGACTGCAGTCTTTGTTTGCTTCATGTCAGTATTTCCTCATCATTCGTTGCAAGAACCGATGCCCGATGGCATCCTTACCGTTGAAGATCGCCCACCTCGGTAGTGCGAGCGAAGCCCCGAGCCCGGGCGAGACTATTGTTCGGCTGCGGGTGAGTTGCAACAGCAACTCGAGGCCTCCGCTACGCCCTATCCCGCTCGCCCCTCTGCCGCCCATTGCGATGGCCGGAATGCCTGCGGCGACGACGGCTTCTGAGTGCGAGACGAACGATGTGCCGCACATATGTTCGCACTGGCGGCGTTCGCTCGACGTCATGGCGAACGTTGTCGTCCCTAGCCCCGCGAACGGTCCGTTCGACCATTCAAGAGGTTCGGCAAGATCGTCATACGGGACGCAGGCCAGTACCGGCGCGAACGGGATTCCGTCAGAGGCAAGACAGGCCTCAGTCAGTGTTGCTGCATCTGCTGCACTGCGTAGTTCGACGACGAGCAACTGGCCTTGCACTTCGGTGCGTATCGTTGCACCGAGCGAGAGGGCAGTCTGCTTGTACGTTGCGATCGCCTTCGGTATGTTCGGTGTCGTGTATCCTTTCCAACGCTCGGTTGCGACGTAGTCGGATAGTGCGGCATCAAGTAATTGAAGCTGATCGTTGTACTGCGCTCGCGGCAGCCAAATCAACTTCGGCGCGACGCACGTCTCGCCGCTGTGTGTCGTCAGCGCCCACACGATATGCTCCACTTCGCGCATCGTATAGCCTCGTGATCCGACGATGATGCTATCGTTGCCTGATGCCTCGATGATGGCAGTGATGTGTCGCTCGGCTGCTTTCTGCGCAATCGTTTGAGCCGTTGCTGTTGAGCCCGTGAAGATCACGCCATCGATCTCATCCCACACTCGTTCGCTTTGCGCCGGGTCGCTTGGTAGCAGCGAGAACTGCCCGGCCCACTCCGGGGCGGTTGCAACGATCTCTGCTATCAACGTTGCGCTGCCTTCTGCGTACGGCGACGGCTTGAAGAGCACTCGATCACCGGCGAAGAGCGCCCAGACGATCTGCCGCCACGCAATCTGCAGCGGATAATTCCACGTGCCGATCACGAGCACACTCCCCAGCGGCATCCGCGTTTCATACACGCGACGCATGCCGAAGCGAAAGGGCAAGCCGCTTAGTTTGGCGGTGCGACGATGGATCTGCTCTCCGTTTCGCGAAAGCCATCCAAGTGCTGCAACGGACGGGACGAACTCCGTCGTGAAGCACTCAAGCTCGCTGCGGCCCGTCTCACGTGCAAGGGTGCGAAGTACGTCCGCCTTGCGCCGACGCAGTTCACGACGAAGTGATCGAAGAGCCCTCCGCCGGGACGCTGCCGTCATACGGTCGCCACTTGTTGCGATGTGATCAGATCAGTCGCGATGCGAGCGGACTGGAAGATCGTCGGCAGCCCAGAACCCGGATGCGTCGAGCCGCCGACGAGATACATGTTGTCGTACTCTTCAAACTTGTTGCGCGGCCGCCAGATCAGTAATTGATCGAGCGTATGCGCGATACTGAAGACCGCGCCGTTCATCACATTGAACTCGTCGCGCCACGCCAGCGGGTCGATGATTCGCTCCTCTTCGATATGCGCCGCAAGGTCGATGCCTAAGCGTTCGCGGATCGTTCGCAAAAGCATCTGCCGATATCGTTGCTGCTCGCTGTGCCAATCTGTCGTGCCGATCTGCAAGTTCGAAACGGGCGAGAGCACATAGATCGCCGACTTCCCCTTCGGTGCCAGCGTCGGATCGGTGATGCTCGCATTGCAGATGTAGAGTGACGGGTCATCGGGTAGTTCACCGTTGTCACTGATCTGCGAGAGATACCGCTTGTAATCGTTTGAGAAGAGGACGGTATGATGTGGCAGATCGACCGTCGTGTCGATGCCCAGATACATCATGAAGGTCGAGCAACTATACTTCATCTCGCGGATGCGCTTGTCGCTGTAGCGCTTGCGATCGGCCTCGGTGGTCGTCTTGGTGAGGAAGTCCATGAGATCGGCATTGACGACATAGTGATCGAAGGAACGCTTCGTGCCACCGACTTCGATGCTCTCGATGCTGCGACCCGAGATATTGAGCTTCGTCACCGGCGAGTCCAGATGCACCTTCGCGCCGAGGTCCGTGGCGGCCTGCGCAAGGGCTTTTGGGATCTGATTCAACCCGCCGACAGGATGCCACACGCCATACTTCTGCTCGATGAAATTTAGAATGGAAAAAAGTGACGGACACTTATAGGGCGACATCCCAAGATACTTCGCCTGAAACCCGAACGAGAGCTGTGTCCGCTCGTCTTTGAAGAACGACTTCAGCTCACCGGCGAGCGACCGTTCCGGTCGCAGATACGGCGTGGCCTTCAGCAAGTCCACCGAGACGAGGTCGCTGTAACGCATATACGGCCTTGCAAGGATGGGGAGGATGGCATTGAGCTTGCGGTCCATGTAGTCATAGTATCGCGGGAAGGCATTCGCATCGTCGGGCGAGAGTTCGCCGAGTGCTTTGTGCATGTTCTCGAACGAATCGCGCGGTGCGAACCGGGTACCGTCAGGGAAGACCAGCTGATACATCGGATCGAGTCGCTTGAGCGTCAGGTAATCGCTCATGAGCAGCCCGGCTCGGGTAAAGACCTCTTCGAGCAGGTGCGGCATCAGAAAGAACGTTGGCCCGATGTCGAACGAGTACTCGCCGAGCTTCAAGCGCCCGTTGCGGCCGCCGATCTCGGAGCGAGCCTCGAAGATCTCGACCTCGTAGCCCTGCGCTGCCAGCAATAGCGCTGCCGCAAGCCCTCCCGGGCCCGCGCCGATCACTGCGACGCGAGACGATACCATGCCACCCTCATGCATATCTGTATATAACTGTTTCTCGGAAATACGTCGGCAGCCCGGCGTTCGGATTGATTGCGGTTCTCCCCGCTGCCGGGTAACCCCACCGGGCATTCGCCGTATCTTTGCAATTGATGTGGAAGACCGATCAAGAACTGCTCGCCGCCATCGCCGCTGAAGACAGCGCGGCGCTTGCCGAGTTCTACGACCGCTATTCGCGGATGGTCTATGGTGCGTTACTGCGGATGCTTCGCGATACCGACGATGCGGAAGACATTTTGCAGGAAGTATTTGTGCAAGTTTGGCGGAAGGCATCATCATATAAACCCGAGCTCGGAGTCCCGAAAGCATGGTTGGTCCGAATTGCCCACAATCGGGCGATCAACCTGATTCGCTCAAAGCGCAGCCGCATGAAGCAATCCGAAATTGCGCTGCCGGAGGCGGATTCCGAGTTAGTGGCACCCGAATTGCGGTCTTCCGATCTCTTCGAGGAAACTACCGCCGGCGAAGAGCGTGCGTTGCTTTCAAACGCGATGGCGAAGCTCCCGAAGGAGCAATCGTCGCTGTTGGATTTGGCGTTTCTGCAAGGCTACTCGCACTCGGAAATTGCAGAGATGCTCGGTATGCCGCTCGGGACGGTAAAGACACGGATTCGGAACGGCTTACTGGCCCTTCGCGAATCGCTCGCGTTCATCAGAGAATAGTCTACATAATCCAACATCCGTTCGGATGCGATTCTTGTATGTGTTGTATGGGAATGAAGTGACGAAGGAATGGTAACGATGGCAACGAACGACGAACTATATCATCGCGATGCGCTTGTGCAGCGCTACCTCGCCGGCGAAATGACGCCGGATGAAGAGGTGTCGTTCGAACGTCAGGTATCTTCCGATCCGGCTCTGGCTGCCGAACTCGCGGCCGGTTCCGAAGCGCTCACCGGCCTGTTCGACACTCTTGGCAAGCATGCACCGGCACCTCGCAAACGAATTCGGAGTATGATTCTCGAACACGTGTCGGATGCGATCTCCGATCGTGCGAAGTATCTCGTTGACGAGTATCATCTTAATGCCGCCGATGCCGAATGGATCCAGACGATCGTTCCGGGGATCGAGATTCAAATCATATATGTCGACGAAGACGGTCGCGCAATGATGAAAGCTCGCTTTGCGCCGGGCGCGACATTTCCTCCGCACGTGCGGGTTGCGACCGAAGAGTGTCTGGTACTTTCCGGAGATTTTTGGGCCGATAACGTGCACATGCACGCCGGCGACTTTGTCGCGGGTCTTGCCGGTGAAGAGCCGTATCCGCTTCATAGCGAAGGCGGCTGCGAACTATTATTGAAGATCCCGGTGCCGTATGAGATCATGCCGAAGACGGATCGCGACGGATCGAAATCGTAATACTGTATTGATAGAAGTGTCAGAGTGAAGGCGGCCTCGATGGTCGCCTTCTGTGTAAGTAGCCGTTGCTCAGTGCGGCGCTGCCTTCGACTTTTTACCTTTGGTAATTGTGATGATCGGTCGAATGATATGATTCTCGACCTCGGAGAACATCCAACGCCTGCGATCGCCTGTATAGCAGATACAACCAATGCCCACAACAAGACGATCAATTCAACACAATTACTTGAGTACGATGAAAAACCGTTACACATTCGTTGCCGCATTGCTTGCGATACTGATTGCAGCAAGTACGGCATTGGCATCGAGCCACCGAGAGGCTCCGCTGATCAGTAACGATCCGCTTGCGGATAATACCGATCTCTACGCATTTCGCTCGCCGGACGATCCGTCGACGATTACGATCATTGCGAACTACATTCCCTTCGAACTGCCGGAAGGCGGACCGAACTACTTCACGTTCGGAGAGAATATTCGCTATGAGATTCATATCGTCAACAATGCCTCGGCCACCGGCGATAATATCACGTACCGGTTCATGTTCACCCAGACGAACGAAGATCCGAGCACGTTCTTCAATATTCGACTTGGCAAACAGAACCTGAAGACGACCTACACCTGCCAGAAAAGCACCGATGGCGGCGCGACATGGATGACGGTTATCGCAAACGGTATCGTCCCGCCGAACAACATCGGGCCTCGCTCGATCGATGCGCCGGGCGTTGGACTCGGACAGTCATACCAATCGATCATGCAGAGCGCGATCGCGACCGCATCGTCTGGAGAGACCGTATTCTGCGGCCCGGTTGACGATCCGTTCTTCGTCGATCTCGCGGGCATTTTCGATCTTGGGAATTTCCGTAAGGATGGGAAAGTCGATGCGCTCGCAGGATTCAACTGCCATACGATTGCGCTGAAAATTCCGATCGCGTCACTACAGAAAGATCATAAGTCGGTCGATCAGGCAGTGAATATCCTCGATCCGGATTTTGTGATCGGTGTTTGGGCATCTGCATCGCGCCCGAAGGTGACAACGCTGTCGTCGGATGGTAGTAAGCCGACGTACTCGAGCGATTTTGTGCAGGTCTCGCGTCTCGGAATGCCACTGACCAACGAAGCAATCATTCCGGTCGGCGAGAAGGATAAATGGAATGCGCTCACGCCATACGGTGGCAACGATGTGCAATTCGCGGGTTACTTTGCAAATCCGGAGTTAACGCTCTATACGGGCAACGGTCCGTATGCAGCCGCCGTCGGGACGCTTCTCGATCTGCGCGTCGATAGCGCATCGCTCGGGGCGTTCGATTTTCGCAATGGAAAAGACGGTCTCTATCCGTTGCTTGCGACGAACGGCGGGGCAGGTACTGCACTCGATTCGAGCCTGTTCGGCAAGATACTCCTGCAGAAGGGTAATCCGCGATCGGTAGATATTCTGCCGATCTTCTATACCGGCGCGCCGAATCTGAAACCGTATCAGCTTGCTACCGGAAAGAACGGCAATCCGCTTGCAGCGGGAAAACCGTTTATCAATAACTTTCTGCCGACACTCGGGGATATGCTTCGTCTGAACATGGCTGTGCCGGTGACACCACGAAATAGCCCTGATTTCAGCTCCGAAGGATTGATCGCTGCGGCAGTACTTGGCTTGACCGATTCGCGATTCAATTCGGACGCGACGCTGCAAGCGATTCCGAACATGGATGGCTTCCCGAACGGGCGTCGTCTGGAAGACGACGTCACTCGAATCGAGATGCAGGCCGTCGGTGGTCTTGTACTCAATGCGATCGGTCTCTGGACCGATGACTACCAGCCGGGTACGAGTCCGAGTCCGGTGACGCCCGAGCTGCTTGCAAAGCTCCAGTGGAATGCCGGCGTGAGCAAGAACGACGTCGAATTCCAATCCGGCTTCCCGTTCGTCGCCGCGCCTCACCGTGGAAGCGACGGCCTGCGGACGTCGAGTGTAAAAGGGAAGGATGTCCCGACGACCATCGGCATTCATGCTCCGAACAACTTCTTTACGGTGCCAAATTATCCGAATCCCGTTTCGGCAAGTACGATGCTGAAGTACCACGTAACGAATGGCGGCAACGTAGAGATCGTTGTCTTCGATGGCCGGGGTACGACGGTCGAGACGATACGCTCGGGTTATCAAGGCGGCGGTGATTATGCGATCCAGTGGTCGCCCAAGCCGGAGCTTTCGGCAGGGACGTATTACGTCGGCCTCGTTGTCGATGGGAATCGCGAACAGACGCTGAAGGTGATCCTTACACGTTGAGGGTAGAGTACACATAATGTGAAGGGCGGGGTAAGTAACCTCGCCCTTTTGCGTGTGGTACTGAACACGACGCCGAGTAAATGAACCCCGCACGATGGGGGCCTCATTGTCGTTATTCATATCGCATGCCAGTACCAAGACCCGAACTCGAGGAAGACGAGCGGCCCGGAAGCCAGCGTATTCGCCGTGCGCACTCCGACCGAGAGCGCAAGAAAGAGATGCGTCATCGCGAGAGGCACGTCGTAAAAGAAGTTGCTCCCGCTTCGAGCGAACTGTTTGCTCACGCAAAGATATTACGGACCGAAGGCGCGTATTTTATTGCCGAGCGTGAAGACGGTGTGCAGGTTCGTGTCCGTTCGATCAAGGGGACGGTTTCCGGAAATCCGAACGCATCGCTCGTTGCGGTCGGCGATGCTGTCCTGATCGAAGACGACGGCTCCGATGTGTTGGTGATTCGCGAGGTGCTGCCGAGAAGAACGAAACTCTCGCGTCGTGCGCATAAGCGTCGCGACAGTTTCGAGCAGGTGATTGCTGCAAATATCGATCTGGTTGCTGTAGTCTCGAGCGCCAGCGACCCTCCGTTTCGACCCGGTATTATAGATCGCTATATAGTTGCAGCGCTCGAAGGAGAACTCGGTGTGTTGCTCGTCGTCAACAAAGCCGACGAGATGGATCCCGAACGCGGTGAGTTTGTAGAGATGTGCCTCGAGTACTACAAGATCCTTGGATATGACCATGTTCTGACTTCGGCAACGACACTCGACGGAGTTGAAAGACTGCGCACCGCAATCTCGGGGAAGACGGTCGTATTCGCCGGAAAGTCAGGCGTTGGAAAGTCGTCGCTTGTCAATGCACTCGTCGGTACCGAGATTGCACGGACGCGCCGCCTTATGAAGAAAGCAGCTCGTGGTGTCCATACGACTACCAATGCGACGATGATCCCGCTGCCCGAAGAACATACATATATCGTCGATACGCCGGGGGTGAAGGAGTTCTTCCATTTCGAGCTTGAACCGGACAGCATTCGCTTTCACTTTGTCGAGTTCGCTGCGTTTGCCGATAAATGCAAGATGACTAACTGCATGCATATTCACGAACCAGGTTGTGCAGTGAGCGAAGCAGTAGACGAAGGCCTGATCCCCGAGTGGCGGATGAACAGCTACGCTGCATTATGGGAAGATGCCGAACGGGAACGGAAAGCCCGGGTTGGCGGTATGTAATCCTTCGATTTTAGACCCAATTTTATGAAGAACCTAACACTCGCTTTGATGGCTCTGACGTTGATGGTCGGTTGTGAAAAATCCGACCCGAACATCGGAAAGGGCCCGTCCACCATCGCACCGATCACGGGCGATCCGAAGATCATGGAACAAGCCGCACAGCAGGCTGCTGCGGCTGCCGCAGCAGCGCCGAAAGAAGACGTCAAGCACGGCGACACAACCATCACGCCGAGCGGCTTGATGTACATCGACAAGAAGGTCGGCACGGGCGCGCAGCCAAAGGTCGGCCAGACGATCACTGTCAATTACATCGGTCAATTGACCGACGGCAAGATCTTCGATGCGAATACCGGACCGTCGGCCAAGCACAAAGAGCCGTTCAAGACTGCGATCGGCGTCGGTCGCGTGATCAAAGGATGGGATGAGGGTATGCTGTCGATGAAGGTCGGCGGTAAGCGTCGCCTGATCGTGCCGTCGAACCTTGGATACGGCGAGCAAGGCATGGGCGCGGATATCCCGCCGAACTCGACACTCATCTTCGATGTCGAACTGCTCGGCGTAGAAGGACAGTAACGTTGTGAGTATGACCGGGCGCTAAAGCGCCCGGTTCTGTTTTTGGTCCTAAAATTCGTACCGAAGGCCGACGACCGGGACGATCGGCAGATCGTAGTCATATACCTCCTCGCCATGACGATTCCCGAGCTCGTCATAGGTGGTCTTGAAGTATCGATACATCACGTTATTGATATTCAGCGCATTCAGAACCGAGGCATAGATCGTCAGTGACGATGCCGCCCAGTTGAAGTGAAACTCGGCATTGACATCCAACCGAACGTACGCCGGATTGTGGAGCGAATACGCATGTGCTTCATCGAGCATGCCAAACCGTGCGCTATCGTTCGGATCCATCACGAACGGCGTGTATGCACCGCCTCCGGCGACAGTGAATTTCTCGCTTAGCGTGAGCGTCGTCGAGGCACCGAGATGAAAATCGTATCCTCCGACGAGGTTCATGATATAGCGATTATCGAATGCGCCCCAGTGTAGAATGCCATCCGATCCTCTGAACTGTTGCCGTACGTACGACGCAGTGGCTGTGATATAGTAGCCGTCGTTATAGTGCTTCATGAACGTGAACTCAGCTCCGTAGGTCTTGCCGGTGCCGGTGCTCATTAGGTCGGTGTAATCGATGCGCGATGCAAACCCTTCGTTGAGAAATGAGTAGTCGTCGAGCACCGAAGCATGCACCGGAACGTGCGAGTAGTTCTTGACATACGCTTCGGCCTTGAACAGTAGATCCGATTCCGGACGAAATGTATAACCCGCAACGATGTGCTCTGCTTGTGTGAATTGCAGCGGCTGGGGTTGGCGATGGATACCATACGCAAGTGCGAACGAGTGCTCTTCGGATGGTGACCACGAGATCGAAGCGCGTGGCTCGAACGATGAACTCGTGTCGTAGTCGATGTACTGCCAGAACATCCCTGCGTTCAGCGCGATCGGCGCGATCGGATGCCAGCTTGCCGTGACGTACCCCTGGGCGAATGTCGTGTTGATCGTCGTGTCGCCGTTATATGGGTAGCTGAGACTCGGAATCGTTGTCATGAACGGCTGGTATGCTGCACCGCATTCGACATTGAACGATGGTGTTGGCAGGTAGAGCAGAGTAAATCGAGCAGTGTTGAGCCCGATCGATACAGATTCCGTGCTTCCCGAAATGCCCTCATCGAATGTATTGCCGGAGTGATTCACGAGAAGATGCGCGACGAGCGACGAAGAGAACAGATGTTGCCAGTCGAGTCCGTAGGCAAGCACGCCCGAGCCTTTGCCGATCTCTTCGTTGGATGTGTTTCTTGCGTCGATCGATGCTTTGCCCCACAAACCGGTGAGATTAATCAGATCGTTGTCGCTCACTCGCAACCGCACCTTTGCCATCGCGTCGTCGAAGTTTGGCAGTGTGTTGTAGTCGAGGATGCCGAGTTGATGGAGGACGTCGAGCGTTGAGTGACGATATCCGATCACGAACGAACTGCCGTTCAATCCCGGCACCGGACCTTCGGCCATCCCTTCGAGCCCGTTGAAGCTGATCTCTGCAAGGCCTTCATATCGCTCAGTATTTCCGTCACGGGTACGCAGATCGAACACGGCGGACATCTTCGTCCCATACTGTGCAGGGAATGCACCGGTCAGAAAATCGCTGTTGCCGAGCATGTTGGAGTTGATCGCGCTCACCAGTCCGCCGGTCGAACCGTTCTTGCCGAGGTGATTCGGGTTGAGAATGTCGATGCCATCGAGCCGCCAGAGTAGCTCCATCGGCGAACCGCCGCGAACGACGATGTAGTTATTCGTCGTGCCACGGCCAAGTACGCCCGCAAAGTTGTTCGCCATGCGCGATGGGTCTTGGAACGCCGCTGCGTAACGATTCACATCCTGAATGCTGAACGGGGTGACACTCACTACTGCGGCGGAGTTGATCGCCTGAAACTCGCGCGAGCCTTGAACGGTGATGGTATCTCCCTTGATGGCAGACTCGGTCATTTCGATATCCACTACCGATTGGTGACCCGACCCGACCACCGCCTCCACTATTGCCGGGTCGAACCCGAGCGCAGTGACCTTCAGAATATAGTGTCCGACCGGTATATTACTGATGCGGTACGACCCGTCTGCTTTCGCGACGGCGCCGAGCGTAGTGCCGGTCACGGAGATCCGTGCTCCGATGACGGGTGCAAGTGTCTTGGCAACACGAACGCTTCCACGAAGAACGGATGTGCGAACCTGGGTAGTATCTGCCTGAGCAGATGCACGATCGCACCACGCAATCGCGATGACATTCAAGAGGAGAACAACGGGTACGATACACTGTGGACGCATAGAGTGCAAAAAACGCTTGCTGCACACGAATTGTGCTCGGAAGCGGATGCAATTCGCAGTCACTCGTCGATGCGCGGACGGCGGGTTGCGCGGCTCGCCGTTTTGCGCACTCTATATTCTTGCAGACTCTCGATCCAATTACACGCGGCTTCGATTGCCCGCTGACGGTCCGAGAGCTCCGCGGCGCGAGGGGTCCCGCGCCACGACCGCGGATCGTCACCGAGAATGTCGGCCGGCTCTGCAGAGCGGACGAAAGCGATGATCTCAAGAAGCCCGAGCATGGTTTTCTCGGTCAGGGGTGGTCTGCGGATGCGTTTGGATGCCATGTGATCTGATCGTTGTTCGAAGATAACGGCTCGCCGAGCGAATGCGTTTGAACACTGGGTCATGGAACCATGCATGGGCACCCCTCGTTGTCAGTGCCCCAACAAGTATAGGATCGCGGGGTGGAGCAGTTGGTAGCTCGTCGGGCTCATAACCCGAAGGCCGTAGGTTCAAGTCCTACCCCCGCTACAAGCGATGAAAGCCGTGCCGAAAGGTGCGGCTTTTGTATTTTACGGAAACACTTCCTGCCGGTCTCCGTACTTTTGCCCATCAGCATTTGCATTCTCGCACCGGATGCAATATTTTTGTCATCACAACTTCACTGAATCATGCAATTCCCTCGAATTAGTCAGTGCATGAGCATTCTCATGCTACTGTTCGTATTAACTGCTTCCACCAGTTCCACAGCCCAGACACACTTGTCTGTTGCGGACTCCGAGCAAACGAGCGTATTGCCGTTCGAAGTGAGCTTCAGCGGCTCGACGGCGATTGGGCCCAACAATACCTGGCTCTGGGAAGGTGGGTTTGGATTTAGCTATCTGCTCAGCGACCATATGCGCGTCGGCTTTGAACAGTTGGGCTACGCAAGCACGACGCTCTTGAGTGGCAATCGCAGCGCCCTTGTGATCGCGCCGATGGTAGAATACCACGAAGCGCTCACGTCAAGCCTTCACGCTGTTGCCGCTGCCGGTGTTCCGTTGCAGATCCGCTTCGGCGCAGACCTCAACACGCGATTGGGCGCAGCGCCGTTTGTGCGTGTCGGGCTCGACGTCTTTACGAGCCGGTCGTTCTCCATCGGATTGATGGAGCGATTCAGCTATGTCATTTCGAACGCCTACATCATGACCGACCACGGCCTGCCGAGTGGCGCGATGATCTATGCTACCGGGCTCGCACTGAAATACCACTTCTAATTTGCCTTGCTACTTCCATGAGAATCATCTTTACAACCCTTGCTCTTTCGTTCGCCGCTGCTCTGACATTCACCGGATGCATCACGAACGTTGTCGATGAGTCTGTTCAGAAAGTATCCACGCAGCGCGCGACGGGCTTCACGGCCCTGAAAGTCGATCGTTCGTCCGATGACATTTCCGTCACGGGCTGGAATGCCGATACCATCGTTGCAACCGCCAACATGAGTATCTGGGCATCGAGCAGCGAGAAGGCCAAGCAGATTGCTCAGGACCTCACCTTCTCCTGGGCAACGAACAGCACCACCGCTGAGTTGATCGTGACATCGGATCAAGCTGATCAAGAGCTTGCACATCTGCGAGAACTGACCATCTCCGCACCGAGCCGTCTCGCACTCGATCTCGAGACCAGCAGCGGAGACATCCGTGCGCTCAATATGACGGGTGACATGAACCTCAATACGACAAGCGGGAACATCACCGCGTCGACAACCGGGCGTATTGTCGCGAATGCTTCCAGCGGTGATGTGACTGCAACGTGTGGGCGTGGTGCATCGCTCGATCTTTCGAGTGGTGATGTCGATCTGGCCGTCACGTCGAAGGACTTTGATGGTGTGGAGGTTTCGACCTCCAGCGGTGATGTGACGGTGCGGCTTGCCGATGGGGCTCCGGTTACGCTTGATCTCTCCACTTCGAGCGGAGATATTACCGTGAACTACAGTGGTACCTCGTCGTCGAGCTACAGCGGCGATCTACGCATGGATATTAACGGAGGCGGGAAGATCGTGCATCTGGAGACTTCCAGCGGAAATATCAAAGTGCTTACACTCCGATAAGTAATAAGCACAAGGTTCAAATCGTGCAAAGGCGAAGGCATTGTCCTTCGCCTTTTCTTTTTCGGTGTGTAAGTCCCTCGTGCGTCAAAAATCTTTTCATTCGATTATCATTGGAAGCAAATATTTGGGGGTGTATGTCGGAAACCTCATTTGAATAAACAAGTTACGGTTTCGTGCCCAACTTGGAATACAATTTGCATTCCGGGGGTGATGAGCATCGCTCATTCTAATTTGAAAGGGAAACAACATGCAAGTCAGTGAGCAGGCTTCTGCCACCCCAGCGACACCCCAGAAGGCTGTACGAACCTCAATCATGGACGGCAACCAAGCCGCCGCCACGATCGCGTATAAGGCTTCAGAAGTATGTGCCATTTACCCCATCACGCCCTCGTCGGCGATGGGCGAACATTGCGACGAGTGGTCGGCCAATGGGGTCAAGAACATCCTCGGTGAAGTACCGACGGTCGTCGAGATGCAATCCGAAGCCGGCGCTGCCGGTGCACTCCACGGTGCGTTGCAAGGTGGAGCGCTCGCTTCGACATTTACAAGTTCGCAGGGATTGTTGCTGATGATCCCGAATATGTATAAGATCGCGGGCGAACTGATGCCAACGGTCTTTCATATTGCGGCCCGCGCGGTCGCCACGCATGCCCTCTCGATCTTTGGTGACCAGTCGGACGTGATGGCGGTTCGCCAGACCGGCTTCGCAATGCTGTTCGGATGCAGCGCACAGGAAGCGATGGACATGGCTCTGATCGCCCATGCGGCGACGCTGCATTGCCGGGTGCCCTTTCTGAATATCTTCGACGGTTTTCGAACGTCGCATGAGTTGACGAAGGTCAACGTGGTCGAAGACGACCTCATCCGAACCATGATCGACTCCGAGTCGGTTGACGCGTTCCGGACACGGGCCTTGAACCCTGAACATCCGTTCATTCGCGGCACGGCGCAGAATCCCGACGTGTATTTCCAGAGCCGCGAAGCCGTCAATCAGTACTATCAGCGTGTGCCGGGTGTCGTGACGAACATGATGGTGCAGTTCGCCGAGTTGACAGGTCGACAGTACCAACCGTATGAATACCACGGCGCATGGGATGCCGATCGCGTGATCGTCGTCATGGGCTCCGCTGCAGGTGCAGTGATGGAGACGGTCGACAAGCTCAACTCCTTGGGCGAGAAAGTTGGTGTCGTCAACGTCCGATTATACCGCCCATTCTCCATTCAGGATTTCATGGGTTGCTTCCCGACGACGGTCAAGAAGATCGCCGTGCTCGACCGTACCAAAGAGCCCGGCAGCATCGGCGAACCGCTCTATCTCGATGTCGTCGCAGCGTTCAAAGAACGTTGGTATAAGGAAATGCCGGTGATCATCGGAGGCCGATATGGCCTTGCCTCGAAGGAATTCACTCCGGGCATGGTCAAAGGCATCTTCGACGAACTCGCGACAGGTGCCCCGAAGAATCACTTCACGATCGGCATTACCGACGACGTGACCTTCACGAGCATTCCGGTCGATCCATACTTTTCGCTCGAATCGCAGCACATATTTCGCGGACTCTTCTACGGCCTCGGCTCCGACGGTACGGTCAGTGCAAATAAGAACTCGATCAAGATTATCGGCGAAACGACTGACTACTTCGTTCAAGGCTACTTCGTGTACGATTCGAAGAAATCCGGTTCGCTGACGACCTCGCATCTGCGGTTCGGGAAGAACCCGATTCGCTCGACGTATCTCATCGACTCGGCGAATTTCATTGCGTGCCATCACTTCCATTTCATCGAGCAGTACGATATCTTGAAGCATGCAGAAGAAGGCGCAACCTTCCTGCTCAATGCACCATACTCGAAAGACGAAGTGTGGGACCACCTGCCGGCGAAGATCCAGCAGGAGATCATCGGCAAGAAGCTGAAGTTCTACGTCGTCAATGCGTCGAAGGTCGCGATGGAGACGGGAATGGGTTCGCGAGTGAATACCATCCTCCAGACGTGCTTCTTCGCCATCTCGAACATCCTGCCTCGGGAAGAGGCGATCGAAAAGATCAAGACGTACATCAAGAAGGCATACGGAAGCAAGGGCGAGTCCGTGCTGCAAAAGAATTATGTCGCCGTTGACAAGGCAGTTGAAAATCTCTTCGAGATCGACTACTCCGCCTATGCCATCGGTTCGCGCGAACTGATCCATCCGGTGCCGGACGATTCTCCGGACTTCGTACGTCAAGTGCTCGGAAAGATCATCGCCGGTGATGGCGATGAGCTGCCGGTAAGTGCATTCCCCGCAGACGGGACGTACCCAAGCGGGACGACAAAGTACGAGAAACGCAACATTGCTGACATCGTCCCGGTCTGGGATGCCGATCTTTGCTCGCAGTGTGGGAAGTGCTTCATGGTCTGCCCGCATGCAGCAATTCGATGCAAAGTGTATGATAACTCGCTGCTTGAAGGAGCACCCGAGACGTTCAAACATGTAGCGCCGATCGGGAAAGAATTTTTCAAAGAACAGGAATCCTACACCTTGCAGGTTGCGGTCGAAGACTGCACCGGCTGCAAGCTCTGTGTAGAGGTCTGCCCCGTCGAGAGCAGGCAGGAGAAGGGCCACAAGGCCATCAACATGTCGCCCCAACTTCCGCTCAAAGAAACCGAGCGTGCCAATTGGGACTTCTTCCTCGGCATTCCCGACATTGATCGTACTCGCGTCAATCATAATACGGTCAAGGGTACCCAGCTCCTCGAACCGCTCTTTGAGTTTTCAGGAGCATGTGCCGGATGCGGTGAAACGCCGTATCTCAAATTGCTCACGCAGCTCTTCGGCGACCGCATGCTGGTCGCCAATGCGACGGGCTGCTCGTCGATCTATGGCGGCAATCTGCCAACAACGCCCTGGACGACGAACGAAGACGGCCTCGGACCGGCTTGGGCTAACTCCCTCTTTGAGGACAACGCCGAGTTCGGCCTTGGCATCAAGCTCGCTGCGAGCAAGAAGAAGGAGTTTGCAACGTCAATGATGCTCGCGATGCGCGACCAGATCGGCGGCGAACTCGTCGATGCGATCTTGCGGCCGTACGATCAGAGCGAGACTTATATGCTCGAACTCCGCAAAAACGTCCAGCAGCTCAAGCGGCGTCTTGATGAGATCGGCACCCTGCCGGCGAAACAGCTTCGCTTCATTGCCGAAGATCTCGTTGACAAATCCGTCTGGATCGTCGGCGGTGACGGTTGGGCCTATGACATCGGCTTCGGCGGGCTGGATCATGTGCTCTCTACCGGAGAGAAAGTAAATATACTCGTGCTCGATACGGAAGTGTACTCGAATACCGGAGGACAAAAATCGAAAGCATCGCCGCTTGGAGCGAGTGCGAAATTCTCGATCAAGGGAAAGTCTACCGACAAGAAGGATCTCGCCTGGCAGGCCATCGCCTACGGCAATGTGTATGTTGCCCAGATCGCCATGGGCGCGAATGACGTCCATACGGTTCGCGTATTGCAGGAAGCCGAAGCGTTCCCGGGCCCGTCGCTTATCATCGCATACAGCCACTGTATTGCTCATGGTTATGACATGGCGCATGGCGTATCACAACAGGTGAACGCCGTGAAGTCGGGCTACTGGCCGCTCTTCCGGTACAACCCTATGAAAGCAAAGGGCGAACGGTTCGTGATCGATTCGAAAGAGCCGAACATCCCGCTTGCCGATTTCCTCTATCAGGAAAACAGGTTCAATGTTGTGAAGAACTCGGATCCCGAACGGGGTGCAGAGTTCTTGATCATGGCCGAACAAGAGATCGGCCACAATTGGGAGAAGATCATGGCGCTGAAAGGTCTCTAAACAGACCCTCGGCGCTTATGAGACGCTCTGTGTAGTATGATGGCGGGGGCTCTGATCTGTCTGATTGTGGGTGGCAATGGATGGGTCGGGGTTCCCGTCATCACTTGTATCGGTCCGAGAATAGATTATGTCGTTTGGACTAGTTCGTACCGCTGCTCGATCACTGCTCTCCCAAAGCCCCCACTTTCTTTTTCCTCGGCAAGTTGAAACCCTACTCGCGTATAGAGGTGTGCCGCACTCTCTAGGTCGCGGGTAGTCCATAAGTATGCAGACCGGTAGCCGCAGGTGCGATAGAAATCCATGAACAATGACATCAGCTTCTTGCCGAGACCGATGCCGCGGTATTCCGGGAGGACGAGATAATAGCGAAGTTGGGCAGCCTCGCCGCGATCAAGCAGAACGAGGCAGCCGACGAAGGCACCGTCGTCTTCAGCGATCCAAATTCGACTTCGGGAAGGATCGTAGTGTTCATAGAATTCAGCCAGGCCCGATGCTACATACGCCTCGAAGCCGATCCCCCAGCCGTACTCTTTATTGTACAGCTGCCCATGCAGACGTGTGATCGTCCCGATATCTCCGGGACGAAGGTCTGTTCGAAGAGTGATGGATTCGAGCGATGGCATGTGACGATTTGGTAACAGTCCTTGAATCCGGTCCGTTGTACGAATTTGTCCGTCAGTTGGACCGGAAGCGAACTTATCTCGCACGGTGTTATATAGAGTGCTCATTCTTGACCTAAATCGCGCATATACATGAACCGACTTGTAGCTATCAACTCAACCGAAGACATCTTTCCTCAGTACCGCGACACTCCGATCGGCCGATTGCTGGAGTACCATGACCTCGGTAGAGAACTCGATGTCATTACCAACCCGCAGCTATTGATCGGCATGTGCATGGATAACCGCAAGCATTTGCGGATCCCCGATAACTTTTCGTATATCATTCGTACGGGCGGTGCGAACCTCCGGTACAGCGAATTCAAGGTCTCGTATGCGATCAGTGTTGGCGGCGTACGACACATCGCGCTGATCGGGCATACCAATTGCGGTATGGTAAATCTCGTTGCCCGAAAAGACCAGTTCATCAAAGGCTTGGTCGATGATGCCGGCTGGGACCGCTCTCAGGCCGAAGAGCATTTCTATCAGTTCGCTCCGATGTTCGAGATCGGCAACGAAGTCGATTTCGTTCTTTCGGAAGCCAAGCGACTCCGACTTCGGTACCCGCACATCATGGTTGCGCCGATGCTCTATAAAGTGGAAGATAATCGCATCTATTTGATCAAAGAAAGCTAACATAGTCAACCAACGATACCCATGAATATTGCAGTACTCGGTACGGGAATGGTCGGCAACGCGATCGCGACGAAGCTCGTAAGCCTTGGCCACCATGTGACGATGGGTTCGCGTTCTGCGACCAACGAAAAGGCGGCTGCCTGGGCCGCTGCCAACGGGTCGAACGCCTCGGTCGGGACGTTTGCCGATGCTGCGAAGTTCGGCGAGATCGTCTTTAATTGTACGAACGGCGACGGTTCGCTTGCTGCACTGCAGGCTGCCGGTGCTGCAAACCTCGACGGCAAGGTGCTCGTCGACATTGCCAATCCGCTCGACTTTTCAAAGGGCATGCCGCCGACACTGCTCATCGGCAATACGGATTCGCTCGCTGAATCCATCCAACGTGAGTTTCCGAATGCCAAGGTCGTCAAAACGCTCAATACGGTCAACTGCAACGTGATGGTCAACCCCTCGCTTGTTCCGGGCGACCATGACATGATGCTTTGCGGCAACGATACCGAGGCGAAAGCGACCGTGAAGGATATCCTCACGAACTGGTTCGGCTGGAAGCATATCCACGACCTCGGCGACCTCACGGCTGCACGGCCGATGGAAGCATACGTGATCTATTGGGTGCGGTTCATGGGTACGCTCGGTACACCGAACTTTAACATGCACATCGTTCGTCGATAACCCACTACGTCCGTTGATGTGCATCGACTCGTTTCCATCCGCTGATCATCGACCAGAAGTTTGACCAGCCCGAGATGGAGACCATGAACAGATGCCCGAGGAAGAAGGCGATGAGTCCGCACATGAATAGGAAGTGAAACCATCGTGCAAGCTCGTATCCGCCGAAGATGAACGTGATCTCTTGTAAAGTGACTGGCATATACATCGCCAGCCCCGAGAGTACGACGCCAAGGCCGAGAAACGGCGTAGTGGTGTAGGCGAGCTTCTGTAATGCATTGTATTTCTCGACCGGCGGATGTTGCTTGTCGAGACGCAAGTAATAGCGGATCATTGGAAGTACTCCGCCGATGTCCGACGTGCGAAAGATCGTTGTCGTGCGGCCGTGACGCGAGATAATGTTGTAGGTCACTGCAACCACGCCGTTAAATACGAAGAGCCACATTGCGGCGAAATGCCACTGACGTGCCCCGCCAAGCCAGCCGCCGAGCGTGATTACATGTGGAAATTTGAAATCGAAGAGCGGAGACGCATTGAAGATACGCATACCGCTTGCAATCATCAAACAGAGTGCGACGAAGTTTAGCCAGTGTGTTAGCCTGACGATGATCGGATGATGATATGCCTTACCGTTCTTGACTCGCATTGCCTTAGAGACCCGCATTCCAATCGTACCCCTGATCTTCCCAATAGCCTCCCGGCTTCTTGTCGGTGATGATCATCTTCCTGAGCCACTTTGCGCTCTTGTATCCAAGTTTCGTTGGCATCACGATGCGGCACGGAGCGCCATGCTTCAGTGTCAACGGCTTGCCGTAGGCCTCGTAGCAGAGAAGTGTCTCGGGATGACGGACACTTGCCATGTCATAGCCCTCGTAGTAACCGTCTGCGCACTCGACGTACAGGTATGGGGCCGTTGAATCGGCGCCGACCCAATCGAGGAAATACCACAGGGCGACACCGCCCCACTTAACGTTCATGCTCCATCCTTCGACGCAAACATGCTTTGAATTTTGTACCTGCTTCGCCAACTCCTTGATCTGGGCGAGTGAATAATAGCCGGGATGCTTCACCTTCCCGGTGACGAGCAGCCGCCAGTTATCGGTGGTATCGGATGGCGGGGTATCGGTATCGTAGTTGTTGACGCGAAATTTCGATTCCGGCGTCAGATCCTTATCCTCGATTTGGGGTGCACGTTTGGTCTGGCTGAAGGCCGATTGTTGCACAGCGTCATTCCATCGTTGGAAGCCGTTAAGGACTTTCTCGACCTTCCCGTCCGGTGTTGCATCGCAGGAGGCGAGGCAGAGACAGGCAGAGATCAGTACGCTAAAAAACGATCGGCACATCATGGTATTTGTTATGCGTCAAAAATACGTCAGATTGTGGAAAAAATGTCGAATCAGAACTTTCCGGCCCCCAAGGGCGTTATCAGCGTCCCAATTTTAAGACGAAGGAGAAAGTAAGAAATGAAGCGTACATTCCAACCCAGCCGCCGCAAACGGGCCAATAAGCACGGTTTCCGCGCCAGAATGGCCACGAAGAACGGTCAGCGCGTCCTGAGTGCACGTCGCGCCAAAGGCCGTTGGAAGCTGACGGTCAGCGACGAGAAGTAAGTCTCGGCGTACTGCGCAAGAAATTCATTGGAGAGCATCGCTGACCACGGTCGGCGATGCTCTTCGTACTTTTAGCCGACGATGATCGAAGCGACTCACCGACATATCGCCCCGACGATGATCCGCCTCGAGCGGGATATCGACCTCGTCTTTCGAGGCGGTAAGCGGCTGCGTCATTCGGGCAGATTGCCGGTTCGGTACGCACTCCGTGATCTCGATGAGGGAGAGTGTGCGGTGATGTTCATATTCATCGTTCCGAAGCGGACGGTCCGCCGCGCGAATCAGCGCAACACGATCAAGCGGTGGTTTCGGGAGGCCATTATTCGTTCAGCGGCTCACTCCGAATTGATCTTGATGGCCGCCGAACGAGGGAAGCAGATTCTTGTGAGTATCAAAGTAGATGCTCCGCCGTCGGCAACGATGCATTGGGATATCGTCGTCGGTGAAGTGGACGCGATCCTCTCGGCTCTCGCGCTCGTCGTCAGTAAGAATCAGGGCACGGGATCATAGCCGCCCGGATGCATCGGATGGCAACGGCCGATGCGCTTCATACCCATCCATCCTCCTTTGAACACACCATACTTCGTGACGGCCTGAGCCATATACTCGCTACAGGTTGGATGAAACCGGCAGTTGTTGCCAAGAAACGGCGAGAGCAGTTTCTGGTAGAGCCTGATGAGCAAAACGAAGAGACTTCGCATGTAGATAAAACGAATCTGCGGTCGATATTATTGCAATCCTATAGGGTTGCTGCGTGCCGCCTCCACTATAGGCGCAGGTTCGGCTACCCCCTCGGATGAAACTGTTTATGCACTTCCAACAGATACGACCGATCAACATGCGTATAGATCTCGGTCGTTGAGATATCCGCGTGGCCGAGGAGTTCTTGCACGATGCGCAGGTCGGCGCCGCCTTCGAGCAGATGGGTGGCGAACGAGTGGCGCATCGTGTGCGGCGTGATGTGCTTTTCGATCTCAGCGGCGCGGCAATATTCCTGAATGATATTCCAGATCGCCATGCGGCTCATCCCGGTGCCGAGCTTTTGATTCAAGAACACTGCATCGGTCATGCGGTCGCTATGAATCAGTATGGGACGAACGGTCGAAAGATATTCGTCGAGGAATTCGATCGCAACACCGCCGATCGGCACAATCCTCTCCTTGCTTCCTTTGCCGAACAGTCGGACCATACCATCGGCAAGAAACAACTGTGAGAGCGTGAGAGTGGTCGCTTCGGATACTCGCGCACCCGTTGCATACAAGAACTCCAGAATGGCACGGTCGCGAATACCTTTGTGAGTCGAGCGGTCTGGCTGCGAAAGGATACGTTCGATTTCGTCGATACTGAGCACTTCGGGCGGTTGCCGGCGTGGGGACTTCAGTTCGAGCGCTTCGGTCGGATCGCTCGTGAGCATTCGCTCCGAAAGCAGATACCGGTAAAAGCCGCGAATCGCAGAGACGATGCGCGCGATGCTCGTGCGTTCGAGTCCGGCTTCGGAGAGTTCTTTGACGAATCGTTGTAGGTCGGCCGTTCGCGCAGTCGATACAGATTTGCTATGATCCGAGAGGAACGTCACGAGCTTCGCGATGTCACGGCCATAGGCGTCGAGCGAGTTGCCGCTGAGGCCACGCTCGATCTTTAGGTACGACAGATACGCGCGTTCCTCGGGGCTTCGTTTCCTCGGCTCAGGCATTGGAGGCGGGCTCGGTACGCTTTGCAGACGCTTGCGGGTAGTTGATGCGCGAGTGGAATGTGCCGATAAGCAGTCGTGCGAAAACGTTGCGAACGATCACGAGGTCGCGCATCGTCAGGTCGCACTCGTCGAGCTGCCCGTCGGCAATGCGGTCGCGGAAGAGCATGCCGAGTTCTGTTTCAAGGATCTCGACAGTCGGTTCTTCGATGTGCGAACCGAGATTGCGGGTGATGGCTTCGGACGCATCGGCAAGCATGAGGATCGCCGTCTCTTTCGAATTTGGCTTCGGGCCTGGATAGCGGAAGAGCGAATCGTCAAGCGTTCCGCCGGCCGACATCGAGTTCAACGCCTGCTGATAGAAAAACGAGATGCGCATCGTACCGTGATGCATCGGGATGAAATCAACCAGTTTCTCGGGCAAGTTATGTTCGCGCGCGAGTGCGATCCCGGCAATGACATGTGCGCGTACTCTCGAAGCGCTTTCGATCGCGGAGAGTGTGTCGTGCACGTTCGCTTGATCGGCGATCTGGTTTTCGATAAAATCCGTGGGCGATGCGATCTTGCCGATGTCGTGGTAGAGTGCACCAACTTTCGCGAGCAGGGCGTTCGCTCCGATGGCAACGGCGGCATTCTCCGATAGCTGCGCGACAAGCATTGTGTGATGATACGTCCCAGGCGCTTCGAGCGAAAGCCGCTGCAGAAGCGGATGGTTGATGTCGTCGAATTCCACAAGCCGGAGGTCGCTGACGGTATCGAACATCCCTTCGACGACATAGACGAATGCGAGCGTCAGCACAGGCGAGATCAGCGAATTCACCGCGGCGGCGATTAGCTCGAGCCCCAGTTCGTTCAGCGGCATGCCGCGCTCGAACGACAGCGCTGCAATCGCGATCACGTAGCCGAGGAAGATGAACCCGATGCTCGTGAAGAGTTGCGAGCGGCTGCGAAGATCGCGTACGGTGTAGGCAGCGAACGCCCCGGCCGAAAGTCCGGCGAGTGCTACGTTATAGTCGTTGCCGCGGATACCGGCGACAAGCAGCGCGGCGATTACAGTCCCATAGAATCCGGTTCGCGAATCGAAGAGCACCGTCAGCAGCATCGACGATACCGGGATCAAGATCAGATACTCGACCGGGAACGAGGTGTGGATCAGTACCGACACATACGCCAGCAGCGCGGGGAAGATCAGGATGACCGAGATCAGAAGTAGTTGCGCATTGTCTTTATAAATGCGCCGGCGAATAAACTTGACGTAGAGTACGAACAGCGTCACGATGATGAAGACGTGCCCGATTGTGCCGAGCGCACGGCCGATCATCGTGCCGGTACCGCCTTGCTCGATGCGTGCTTCGGCCAGGCTTTCGAGCGCGGCTTTGGCCTGCGGCGTAATGACGTCGCCTTTGCCGATAATCTTCTGCCCTTCGAGTACCACGCCTTCGGTACGAGGGACGCGCGCCGCGATCAGCTTGCGCGAACTGTCGGATTGCGATTGATCGTAGGATACATTCGGCACCAGCAACGCGGCGCTGAGTTTGCCCAGTGCTTTGCGAAGTTCGCTCTTTCCTCGCACGACACGATCGAAGCCTTCGGTGAGATCGTTCTTCGCGGCGTCTCGGGACGCGAGGCTTCCGGCCGTAACAAGAATTTCCTCGGTCGAACGATTGCGAATCACGATCTTCCGATCGGTGGACTGATACTCGGCAGGGACGTTGGTGCAGATGCGACTCTTATCGAATACCGCACCGATGACCGATGTGATCGCCTGCAAATCCGGCTCGGCAGATTTTGCAGTCAACGTTCGCGATTCATTGACGTAGCGGCGAATTAGCGTCGTCTCGTCGGACGAGAGTTCTGCAGTCGCAACGATCTTCGAGACCGGTTCGGACGCTGTCGCACCGCTATCGCTCGTCGCGCCGATCGCCGCCAAGACGGTGCGGACGCTGTCGATCGTCCGTTGTTTTGCCGACGTGTCGAAGATGAACACCGGATAATAGTTCTCTAACGCGCGGTTGACCTCTCCGCGGTACTTGGTCGGATCTTTGAGAAGGCGGAAGTTAAACGGCGCGACGACATCGGCGCTCGTCCAGAGTGCGCCGACGGAGTAACCGGTCACATTCTGCGGCGATTGTGCTTGCGGGAACAGCACGGCAAGCACGAGCGTCAAGCCGATACCGATCGTCAGCCGAACGAATTTCGAACGACGCCACCGATTACTGCGCAAGGCGCGCGTGATGCGCTCGAAGAATCGCCGCAGGAATCGCTTCATGCTAATCGGATTGCGAGTGCGCTCGATTATTTCTCGCGCATCAGCGCCAATACCATGTCTTCGACCGCTTGCTTCGGCTTGGCCCCGACGTAGGTATTGCGGATGGTGCCTTTCTTGTCGATCAAGAGCGTCACGGGAATCGCATTACTGCCGCCGAACTTTGCGAATACTTCGTCGTTGCCGACAAGCACCGGGTAGTTCATTTTCGCATTCTCGGCAAACGGCTTGATGACCGAGGCTCCTTCCTGATCGATGGCAATGCCGATAAATTGCAGGCCGTCCTTCCCGTATTGATTTTGGAGATCGATGAAATCCGGAATCTCTTTCCGGCACGGGCCGCACCATGTTGCCCAGAAATTCAACACGACGGTCTTTCCTCGGAAGTCCGAGAGTTTAACGGTCTTACCGTTAAGGTCCTGCAATGAGAAGTCATTGGCCGGTTGTTGTTCTTCGATAACGGTGGTTTTCATGTCCTCTGCTTTGGGGCGTGCAAACAGGAAAATCCCCATCGCTGCAACGAGGAAAAAAGCTACGACGACCACTGAGCGCTTACTCTTCATAATAGTACGACTCCTTCCAAGTTTGTAATACAAACTTTCCGCGTTTTTCGTGCGGACTCGCGGTGGCGGGGAGTGGTTCCGTTTGAACGGTTTACGCGGGTGTCATTCTGAGCAATGCGAAGAATCTCTGTGGCGGTACCTCACTGGGTTTCATCGAGGGATTCTTCGCATTGCTCAGAATGACAGCTAAACGGTTAGTTGAGACGATTCACTACGTCCACGGCTACTGTGGACTGAAGATTCATACCGGTTTGCGGCTCGAGTAACCGGATTATTACCCCACCAGTAGTGAAACTCACATGGAGGTTCGGGTGTAGTAAGTACAACTTGCTGAAAATGCGTCATATCGTCCACTCTGCCGCAAGCGTTCTCGTCCTGGTGACGACGCTTGGAAGTGTTGCATTTGCTCAAACTGCGTCGACGATCGGCGGGGATGAGAATTCCGGTCGTGCCAAGGTATTCGATATCCTCACCACGGCGGTCAGCCCACGGGCTGCGGCACTGGGGAATACCTTTGTGGCGATGAAGGACGACCCGACGACATTATTCACGAATCCTGCTGCGCTTTCGACCCAGACGAAACGAGATTCTTCGGCTCCCGGGTCGTTGATCTCCGTCGGTTATACAACACTGCCTGTCGGGGCAGACCAAGGGATGTCGAAGGGATACCTCGTCTATAGTCAGCCGGCACCGGAATTTTTGGGGTCGGATGCGTGGATCGGCTTCGGGGCAGTGTATATGGATTATGGCACCTTCCAAGGCGCTGATGCACTCGGGCAGGCAACGAGTACGTTCTCGGCGTCCGATGTCGTGCTCTCGGCGGCATATTCTTCGATTATCCCCGAGCAGCCGGTCCGCTATGGCGTGACGGTGAAATACATTTCGTCGACGCTCGTGTCGGGTTCGTATAGTGCATCGGGGCTTGCTGCGGATCTCGGTGTGTTTTACGAAAGCAAGCCGTTACTGCTGACGATCGGTGCATCTGCTCTCAATATCGGCAAGCAGCTCTCGAGCTATAACGGAGTGATGGAGAACCTTCCGTTCAATCTCGAAGTCGGCGTATCGAAGAAGCTGGAGCGGTTGCCGCTGACCGTTCATCTTGCGTTTCGCAACCTGACGCGCGACCGAGAGGGCCGCAATTTCTGGTACGCGTTGAATGATTTTTCGATCGGCGGTGAGTTCACCGTCAGCAAAGTCGTCCGTCTGCGTTTCGGGTATGAAAACCAGAAACGTCGCGATCTCGAAACGCCCTCCGGCCTCGGGATGGGCGGCTTCTCCTTCGGCTTCGGAATGGTATTCCAGAAGCTCCATATCGACTACTCCCTGAGCGCCATGGGCCCGGCGATCTCGGACGTACACCGCTTTGGTGCGGCGTACCTGTTCTAATACCGAACGAGCTTCGCTATTGTCTCGGTGATCTTCTCTACGCTTGGCAGTACTACATCCATCAATCCGACATTGTAGGGGATCGGTACGTCCGGCGTTGAAAGACGTTCTACCGGAGCATCGAGCGCTTCGAACGCCTCCTGAGTGATCGTTGCTGCGATCTCTGCGGCCATGTTCGCCGTCCAGTTGTCTTCGCAGAGTACGATCACTTTGCTCGTCTTATGAACCGATGCAAGCACGGCCGCTTTGTCCCACGGCATGACGGTGCGAAGATCGATCACTTCCACCGATGCGCCCGAAGCCGTTGCCGCTTCTTCCGCTCGGGAGACCATTGCTCCCCATGCGACGATCGTAACGTCGGTGCCTTCGCGGACAATTCGGGCTTTGCCAAACGGTACCATGAATTCATCGCCGGGATAATTCGCGCGACCTTGCGGTGTGTCGAGCAGCGCTCGGTGCTCGAAGAAGAACGTCGGATCGCTCGAACGCAGTGCGGTTCGCAGAAGACCGACGGCGTCTTCGGCATTCGACGGGAACGCAATGCGCCAACCGATCTGGTGTGCAAATGCCGCCTCGCCGCTAACGGAATGCCACGGATCGCCGGTCTTCTTTGCATATCCTGCCGGAATGCGCACGACCATATCTGCAACGAACTCGGAACGCGTGCGCCAGCGAACGGTGCCGGCATCGTTGATCTGTTCGGTTGCCGGATCGGCATACTTGCGGAATTGAATCTCAGGTACCGGCTTGAGACCGCTAAAGGCCATACCAACCGAGCGACCGATAATGCCTTCTTCCGAAAGCGACGTGTCGAAGACACGATCTTTCCCGAATTTGTGCTGCAGATCGACCGTCGCGCCATGGACGCCGCCTTTTGCGCCGACATCTTCACCGAAGATCAATAGCTTCGGATTCCGTGCAAGTTCGACTTCGAGCGTCTTGCGCACGGCATCCTGCAAATTCATGCGTACGCCTTCGTCCTTTGTCGGATTGATCTGGGGCTGCGACATGCTGAATACATGCTGCATCACCGTGGACGTGTCGGGCACTGGCGATGCCTTTGCGCGGTCGCGCGCGGCAGCGACTTCGGATGTCACTTCTGCCTCAAGCGTTTCCCACTGCTTCTGGCTCATGATCCGCCCCTGCACGAACTTCTTGAGTTTTTCCAGCGGATCGTTCGCACGCTCTTGTTCGAGTAACTCCTTCGATTTGTAGCTCTGTGTATCGACGAACGAATGACCCTCGAGTCGGGGAATGGTTAGATGAATCAGTGCCGGACCGCTCCATGAACGAACATACGAAACGGCATCGGTGATCAACTTGCTCGCCTGCTGCGGATCGGTACCGTCGCCGTCGAAGATCTTCAGATTGCCGAACGAAGCGAGATTTTTCGCAATGTTCGCGCCTGGCGTTTGATAGTCGCCGGTCACCGAGATGCCATATCCATTATTCTCGATGAAGAATAGCAGCGGAAGTTTCTGCGTCGTCGCCGCATTGAGCGCTGCCCAGAACCCGTTTGCCGCAACGGAGCCGTCGCCGCCAAGCGCAACGGCGATCGCGCCTTTGTACGATTCGTCGCCGAGAACAGTTGCGTGGTAAAGGATCGACTGTGCCCAGCCGATCGCCGGCGAGTATTGCGCGCCGACGTCGCCCGATGCCGGAAGCACTGTTCCGCGTCCGCGCGGACGAAGGAAGTGTACGACCCCGATATCGCGCCCGCCATGCACTCCGCCGCTGCGCGCCATCGATGCGGCCATCGATTCTTCCGGCGTGAGCCCTTGTCCAAGCACGAACGGACGTGAGCGGTAGTACACGGTTGCGCCATCGTGCGGGTGTGTGATCTGCTCGCTCAGGATGGCCTGGATCATGTCGTGACCGCGTGCGGAGAATTGATAGGTGACCAACCCCTGCGGAACGAGCTCCGTCTCTTCGATCGTGTCGATCGCTCGTGAGGTCAGTACGGTCCGTGCGACTGCAGTCCAGTCGATCTCTTGAAGTGTGATTTTCTTTGCCATTGTTCTGGGCACGGCATAGCGGTCGATGTGATGCTCGCCGTTTGTCTAAACAGTGTAAGGCGGTAAAACACCCGTCGGGGTGTGGTGATTTCACGAGTTTTTTCCTTGGATTGAGGGTCTGCCAACACGCTTGTCTGGTCTCTAGTAACTGCCATGAATCGAATATATTATAACACATTCATAGAAGGATGTGCCGTTCCATGCCGCCAGAAAAATGTCGCTCGCGGGCTCCAAATCGTGCGTAAAGTGATTATATTGGGACACTATGTTCTGTCAGAGGAGCCCCCTGACCTCCTCGCGACTGACTTCTCTTATTTGATCTCGGAGGAAACTACGAATGACCCTAATGAAATCACGTTCGTTCAGAGCATCGGCGCTCGTCGCCGTTATGATGCTCGCGTCTATGCTCGGCGGATGTAATACGCCGAATGGTGACGGCCAGAATCCGTCGTCTGTGCAGCCGATGGCAGCACACATCCAATTACCCCAAGCGGATGTCGATCGTGTGACGGATATTAAAGCCCGTCACGAAGATGAATTACTCGCACTTCCAAGCGTTGTCGGCGCCGGTGTCGGTGTCAACGACGACGGCTCGCCCGCGATTGTCGTGTTCGCTAGCGATCACGGTGTTCGTGGCGTTCCGCAGAACATCGAAGGTGTGCGCACCCGAACGGAGTATGTCGGCGAAGTACGTGCACTACAATTCACCGGCACGTATCGTGCTCCGATGTGGAGCGGAGTGAGCGTTGGCAACGATAATGAGTGCGCTGCCGGGACGATCGGCTGCGTTGTCAAGAACAACGTGAACAATACGTTCTACTTGCTGAGCAACAACCATGTATTCGCCCGCGAGAATAGCGCGAAGATCGGTGAAAAGATCGATCAGCCAGGTCGGTATGAGTTCAATTGCGGTCCGTCCGGACAGGTCGGCACGCTCAATAGCTTCGTGAAGATCGTGATGAAGCGTAATGCAAGCAATGTGGTTGATTGCGCAATCGCCAATATTGGGTCCGGCATCAACCCGACAAGCCAGATGGCTCTTAGTTCGTACACGCCGACGACGAATGCACGGAATGCAACTGTCGGCATGACGGTGAAAAAGACCGGGCGTACTACCGGGTTGACCGGTGGGACGGTCAGCGCGGTGAACGTCACGATCAATGTGCAATACTCACATGGAACGGCTCGCTTCATCAACCAGGTGTATGTAACGCCCGGCACGTTCAGCGCTGCAGGCGATTCCGGCTCGCTGATCGTCGAGGCATCGTCGAACGATCCGGTGGCACTGCTGTTTGCCGGTGGTTCGAGCGGTACGTTCGGCAATCCGATCACGAGTGTGCTCATCTCGTTCGGTGTGAGCGTCGTGCCGTTCTAATCGGAGCGTACGGTTTTTGTGGGCTATAAATCGTGGATCAGTTTCGGATTGTATGATCATCGTCATTCTGAGCGAAGCGAAGAATCCCTTAATGAAACGCAGTGAGGATCCGCCACAGGGATTTTCGCTTCGCTCAGAATGACAGCATTGTACGCCGTTTAAATCGTAACCACCAACCGAATACAGAGGGGCATCGTTTTCGATGCCCCTCTGTTGTTTTTTGCATGAATGTATTTCTATTCCTCCTACTCTCGCTCCAACTCGGTCATGCCCGGGGCGACTCGACTGTGCGCCGTGATTCTGCTGTAACTCATACTCAATCCAAGAAGTCGATGACCATCACCGAAGTGCTTGCGCGCAATACGGACCGATGGATGAAAATACCCGGCGTCACCGGCACCGGGGAAGGCCGTCTGCATGGGAAGCCATGCGTCGTTATTTTCGTTGAACGCAATACGCCCGCGATTCGCAAGCAATTGCCGACGTCGATCGATGGCTTTCGTGTTCAGATTCGGGCAGTTGGCACCATCGAGGCCCGAAGTAGATAATATTGCGACCTCTACGATTGGAGGCCAATATATTGGGTACCCATAAGTTAATAGTGACGTAATGTTCCCATAAATGCTACGTAACGTCCAACTGTGATTTTTGTAGGCGTGCATTCACACACGTTCTATCTGAAATTACTCACTATCTCATGAAACAGTACTTCTACATCGCAGCCGCGGCGGTGATTTTGCTGGTCGGCGTGCGGGGCACGGGCTTTGCGCAATCCGATTCCGCATTCAAGCCGTCCGGCAAATTCAGTGCTCAGTTCTTTTCCGATTATTATTATAAGGTACATGCCGATTCGCTCGGTCGTGGCTCGAATCAGTATTCCGGGGCCGGCGTCCCAAAGGATTACTCGAATTTCGAGGTTCGGCGCGTCTATCTCGGGTACAACTACGACATCTCACCCGATTTCACGACGGAGTTTTTGCTTGCATACGAAGGCAATAACGATGCAAGCGGTAAGCGCACCGTGTATGTGAAGTTAGCGAACATTCAGTGGAAGAATATCTTCTCGAATGCGACGGCGGTCTTCGGCGCTCAAGCGACGCCGAGCTTTGCTCTCCTGAGCGAAGGCGTTTGGGGTTACCGCTCGGTCGAGAAAACATTGCTCGATAAGAACGGCATCGCCGGATCGAACGACGTCGGTGTTGGCCTGCGCGGTTCGTTTACCGACGATAAGAATTATGGATACGACATCATGTACGCGAACGGCACCGGCGCTGCGCCGGAGAACGATCGCTACAAGCGTGTCTATGGCGACTTGTGGGCCAAGTTCATGGACAAGAAGCTTATTGTCAATGTCTATGGCGACCTTGAGCGCAAGTCCGAGCTGCCGAAGGACAATAGCACAATGAAATTCTTCGTAGCCTATGCGACCGCTCCGCTGACTATCGGCGTTGAAGGATTCATCCAGACGCTCGGGAATGCGGTTGTCGATACGATTGCGAAAGCGAATCTTGACCAGAAGAAATTCGGTCTCTCGTTCTACGTGACGGGCAACATCATCGAGAAGAAGCTGAACTTCTTCGCTCGCTACGACATGTTCAATCCCGATCAGAACTACGAACAGACCGGCATCGGCTACCAGCCGACTTATGTAAAGTCGTCGACGACGAAGGAGAACTTCATCGTTGCCGGTCTTGACTGGACGCCGGTCACAAACGTACACATCATGCCGAACCTCTGGTACACCGGCTATTCGAGCAAGCTGCCGAACGTTAGCGGCAAGGTCGAATCGGATGCCGATATCGTCCCGCGCGTGACGTGTTTCTATAAGTTCTAACAGCGACCGAGGAATCGTCGCGCGGATCGTCCTCCCAGAAACGAATAATCACGCGAATGGAGCTCGTCGTCCTGTACCCACTTGTGGGGTTCAGGACGACGCCGCGTATTATGGGTGTATTAACTTCGTGTTGTCTCGGAACTGATGCGTCCCTTCCATCGCTTTCCTTGAGCCGATGAACACAGCGCACGATATCGTTCAGCCCAGACGCAGCATCAGTGTTGCTGCGGTGATTGCATTCGTGTTTGTCATGTTCTCGAGCGGCTGTCAGACGATCTATACCTACCGCCTCCCGAACGACGCAGAGCGACAACGCAACAACCCCGATTCTACCCGTTGGACCTACGATGGGCAGAGCATTACGAGCATCCCGGTGGTGGATGAGTCGGGAAGATTTTATCGGTTAGCGGTCGATGCCAAGACGAAGATCGAAGTCCGCGATATCTACGGGACGACCTACCGGTTCTACCTCCAGACCATAAAAGTAGAAGACAATGACGTTAGCATCGGCGGCGGGAAACGCTGGACGGGCTACGAACTTCTGAACCACGCCCAGGCATCCGTATCGGTGACCGACATTTCGACCGTAAAAATTCTCTCCGATTCCAAAGCGGTTATGCCGATCGCAATTCATTGATTATCAACAGGTTATTGCGGTATCGTTTGCTATTTAATAATTTAGTAATGGTTCTGTAATTCTCTCGCAACCCCGGTCTGCGATTTTTGCATCCGATTATTCATGATTCCATTCGCAGTACATTCTATTTATGACTACCTCTTTACCCCGTCTCTGGATGAGACTGTTCTTTCTTCTTGCATTCGTTTCGACAGTCGGAGTCTATAACGCTTCGGCACAGGACGAAAAGATATCCACGCTCGAAGGCAAAGTCGACGGCGTTACCGACCGTGTGACCGAGCTGGAGAATACCGTCAGCGGTCTCTCGAAGCTCAAGATCTCCGGGTATATTCAACCGCAGTGGCAATGGCAGGATGTCGATTCGCTCGGCAGCCAGGTAAATAGCCGCAACGCGTTCACGATCCGTCGTGGTCGAGTGAAGTTTGTTCACAAGACCGGCAGCATCGGCTATACGCTCTATCCCGATATCACGGAGAACGGCGTTGTCATGAAGGAAGTCTTCGCCGACTGGTTTGCAACGAAGGAGTTGACGGTCTCGATGGGCGCGATGAACCGCCCATTCGGTTATGAAATTGCCTACTCCTCGAGCGCCCGCGAAGTTACGGAGCGTTCGCTCTTCGAGAATCGCTTCTTTAACGGCGAGCGCGATCTCGGTTTGCAGGTCGCATACGCTCCGAATCTCGGAGGTATTAAGCCGCTTATCGAACTCGGCATCTTCAACGGCACGGATAATTTCGGTACGGGCCCCTCGGGTGCGCTTCCGGGAGCGAATAACAAGATGGGCTTCACCTCGGCCCCGATCGGCCAAGGCACGTATGCTGTACCAGCCGGCGCTGACTCGCTCTTTCAGGTAAAGACGAACGCAGCCGTTGCAAAAGAAACGGGATTGCAGTTGGCTACACAGGGCGGCCTTCCGGGCGGTACCACCGGCTCGCCGATCGGCCAGCCGGGCAAGGAGCTCATCGGGCATTTCCGTGTGCCGTTTCTCCTTAGCGACGAGTTCAGCTTCGACATCGGGGGCTCCATCTCGATGGGTGGTATCACCGAGCCGTCGCAGGTAATCGGCAAGTACGAAGGCACAAACGGTGCGCTCGTACTTTCGAACGAGGGCAAGTATGGCAATCATACTTTCAACAACCAGAACCACACATTCCTGCCGACAAACCGTTCGATCATCGGTGCCGATGCGCAGTTCTATCTCTCGGTGCTTCCGATCGGCGGTACGATCGTCAAGACCGAGTTCTACTCCGGCCAGACACCGTTCTACGGTTCGGCAAAACTCTTTACCTCGGCAGATTACACGGCGCTTGGCGACCCGATCGCATCGACGATCTACAAGAACGTCATGGGTTTCTATGCGATGCTCGTGCAGAACCTCTCGGACGAGTTGCAGCTTGCGGTTCGCTATGAGATGTTCGATCCGAATACCAAGGTGAAAGGCACCGATTTCTTCTCGATCGACGGGAGTGGTAAGGGTTCGTCGCTTCGCGGAGTGTCTGCCAGTTCCGGCTTCGGCGGCGACCTCGCCGTCAATACGATTTCGGTCGATCTGAACGTGTTCGTCTCGGGTTCGATGCGCCTGATGTTCGATTACGATCATCCCACCACAGAACAATTCACGAAGAACGGCGGCACGAGCTCCGCGCCGGTGGTTGCGACGGTTGCCGATGCGCATGACGATCGCTTCACATTCCGCATGCAGTACAAGTTCTAATCACGGATACAAATCTATTAGGAAAAGGAATAGCTACGATGAACTCTTTCAGATCAAATCTTACGATGAAGCTCGCAGTCGCGATCTGCCTGCTTACGTCGGTCTTCGGGTTCGCATCGGTTTCGGCCGAGACGATCACCGTGAAGGGATCCGACACGATGGTGCAGCTCGCGCAACGGTGGGCCGAAAAATATATGAAGGCACATCCCGAAGTGAATATTCAGGTCAACGGCGGTGGCTCGGGTACGGGCATCAGCGCACTGATCAACGGCACGATCGACGTTTGTGACGCTTCGCGACCGATGAAGGATGCCGAGAAGCTGAAACTTCGTGAGCGTTACGGCTCGACCGGTATCGAAGTTCGCACTGCAAAGGACGGCCTCACGGTGTATCTCAACGAAGCAAACGGTGTCAATGAACTGAGCTTCTCGCAGCTCAAAGGGATCTTCACCGGTGCAATCAAGAACTGGAAAGAAGTCGGCGGCGCAGATGCTCCGATCATCCTATATGGTCGCGAGAATAGCTCGGGTACGTACTCGTTCTTCAAAGAGCGCGTACTCAACGATGCCGACTATGCCTCCAGTGTGCAGACGCTTCCGGGTACGGCAGCGGTCGTGAACGCTGTGAAGAAGGACGTAAACGGTATCGGCTACGGCGGCGCTGGGTATGCAAAAGGGATCAAAGAATGCGGTGTAAAGATGTACGATGGCGGCCAAGCATATAAGCCGACCGAAGAGAACGTGAAGAGCGGCAATTATCCGATTACACGCTTCCTCTACATCTACCTCCGCCAGAAGCCGACGGGTGCACTGAAGGAGTATATCACCTGGATCCTCGGATCGGAGGGACAGGCTGTCGTGAAGAACGAAGGGTTCTTCCCGGTTCGCTAAGAGTAGTGTGGTGACACATACGATCTCCCCGGGGGGCTTTCCCATTGCGGCACACCCCCCGGGAGATAACTCAGACAGTGTCACCGCCATGTATTCTCTACGACAACAGAGATGTCACCACAACAACCAACGACTCCGCTGACGCTTGGCAAACGCCGACGCATCGGCGAGCTAATTGCAGAGAACCTGATCAGGATACTCGCCTTCGTTTCATTCGCGGCGATCATCCTGATCTTCGTGTTTGTATTTAAGGAAGCGTCGCCGATCTTCTTCGGCAAGTCCAAACCCGACGCGCCAGTCGTTGCGACAGACACTTCCGCCCATAGGAACACTGCTCCCATCTCCGTATCCGCTTCGACCGATACGACGTTCGCGCAGATGAAAACGGTCGGCGTGATCAAATCAAAAGAAGGCATCAAAGGGACCGATATTGCAATCAAAGAAGATGCCAGCGGTAAGAAGGTCAAGCTGACGAAGAACGGCGGCGCGGTCGAACAAGAGGTCTATGATCCGCTTGCGGATGACAGCTCGCCGGCAGAGAAACCGAAGGAAGAAGTGCTTCCGAGCAAGCCATTAGTTAGCGATACTGTAGCGAAGGCTCCTGTAAAAAAGAAGAAGCAGCCTGTTGCTGCAACATCGAAAAGTGACACGTCAGTACATTCACCAGAGAAAGTATATACTACTACAGAAGGCGGTCAGGTCGAGCAGGAAGTCTTCGATCCTTTTGCCGACGAGAAGGGGATACCCTCGATTCCGGGGCAGAAAGGATCACAGGTTCAGAAGAAAGACTCCGTCGCCAGTGGCCCGGTCGGTGTGAGTGGCGTCGATTCGCTCTCGCTGGCGCAAGCGAAGATCGAGGCCGATAGTGCGGTCGCTCGCGAACGCCGCGATTCGATCGCAAAAGAGGAAGCGACAACCTTTTCGTCGCTATTCTTCGGAGATATCTGGCAGCCGGTCTCGACGGTACCGAAGTTCGGTTTCGTCCCGTTGTTTGTCGGTACGCTGAAAGTAACGCTTCTTTCGATTCTGTTCGGGGCCCCGCTTGCGATCCTCGCTGCACTTTTTACGAGCACCTTCGCCCCCAAATGGGCACGCGAAATATTGAAGCCGGTGATCGAACTATTGGCCGGCTTTCCGAGTGTGGTCGTCGGTTTCTTTGCGTTGATGGTGATGGCAACGCTGCTGCAGGATGCGTTCGGATATCAATTCCGGCTCAACGCATTTGTCGGTGGCATCGCGATGAGTTTTGCGATCATCCCGATCATCTACACGATCAGCGAAGATGCGCTGACGGCCGTTCCGCAGGCACTGCGCGATGCAAGCACGGCGCTGGGGGCATCGAAATGGCAGACCGCATTTCGTGTAGTCTTGCCGTCGGCGATTCCCGGTGTATTCGCTGCGATCATTCTCGGGTTTGGCCGAGCATTCGGCGAAACAATGATCGCGCTCATGGCAACCGGAAATGCATCGATCACGAGTGCCAACCCGTTCGAGCCGATTCGTACGTTTGCAGCGACCATCGGCGCGGAAATGGCAGAGGTCGTCTTCGGCGATCAGCACTACACAGTACTCTTTTTGATCGGCGCTTTGCTGTTCGTGTTTACATTTTCACTCAATGCACTTGTAGAATTCTATGTCCGTAAGCGTCTCATTAAACGCATCCAGGGGCGGTAGTCTGCTCGGTCAGGATTCGCTGCGCAAGCGTGTGGCGGGCAGCCTGGCAGGCGGAGTGACGGGCGCGGCTGCGCTCGTGATCGTTGCGATTGTCGTGACAATCGTCGTCTCCATCGTCATCGGCGGTTGGAGCACGCTCTCGTGGGAATTCCTCACGCAGGCTCCGCGCGAAGGGATGATGGAAGGCGGTATTTTCCCTGCGATCGTCGGTACGGTGCTCATGACACTGCTCATGTCCGTGATGGCCGTTCCGCTCGGGACGATCACGGCAATCTATCTCTCCGAATTTGCGAGTCCGACGTCGATCTTTGCGCGAGCGATTCGCTTTGCGGTCAATACGCTTGCGTCGATCCCATCGATCGTGTTCGGCCTCTTCGGTCTCGGCTTCTTCGTTCAGTTTATCGGGAAGGGGATCGACTCCGTCGCGAACCCAGGGACGCTCGTCTGGGGGCAACCCAACATTCTATGGGCGTCGATGACGATGGGGCTGCTCACGATGCCGGTAGTAATCGTCTCGGTCGAAGAAGCGATCCGTACGGTGCCGCGCGATTGGCGAGATGCGTCGCTCGCACTCGGGGCAACGCGGATGCAGACCATCAGAAAGATCGTGATCCCGAGTTCGCTTTCCGGTATTCTCACCGGTATGATCCTCGCGATCAGCCGAGGTGCCGGCGAAGTTGCACCAATTTTGTTTACCGGTGCAGCGTTCTTCCTGCCGGAAGTGCCGCATGCGCTCTCACAGCAGTTCATGCACCTCGGATATCATATCTACGTGCTTGCAACACAGTCGGCGAACGTCGATAAGACGATCCCGCTGCAATATGCGACGACGCTTGTGCTCTTGGGGCTCACGTTCTCGCTAAATATTATCGCCGTCGTGCTTCGCTCGCGCATTCGCAGCAACGCACAACATGGCTGAGATATAATCGGACAAACCGTATGTTAGAAGAAATGACAACTGGCCAGCACACGCGTGTTTCGACACGCCCGGCCATCGATACCGACGAACACGAACCTATGAGTATCCGACATCCTATCAAGGTCTCGACGAAGGGACTGAACTTGTACTACGGCGAGAAGCAAGCGTTGAACAACGTCTCGCTCGATATTCCGACGAACCGCGTAACCGCATTCATCGGTCCGTCGGGGTGCGGCAAATCGACATACCTGCGGACGCTAAACCGGATGAACGACACCATCGTCGGCTGCCGTGTCGACGGCGAGGTCATTATCGACGGTGTAAATATCTACGACGATCGTCTCGATGTCGTCGAGCTTCGCAAGCGCGTCGGGATGGTCTTCCAGAAGTCGAATCCGTTTCCCAAGTCCATCTGGGAAAATATCGCCTACGGACCGAAGATCCTCGGCGAGAAGAACAAAGGGGTGCTCAACGAGACCGTGGAAAAAAGCCTCCGGGGTGCTGCGCTGTGGGATGAAGTAAAAGACCGACTTCATAACTCGGCGCTTGGGTTATCCGGCGGCCAGCAGCAGCGACTCTGTATTGCGCGAGCGCTCGCGACGAATCCGGAAGTACTCTTGATGGACGAGCCTGCAAGCGCACTCGACCCAATCAGCACTGCGAAGATCGAAGAGTTGATCTTCGAGCTGAAAAAAGACTACACGATCGTGATCGTGACGCACAACATGCAACAGGCGGCGCGTGTCAGCGACCTGACCGCATTCTTCTATCTCGGCGAGCTGATCGAAGTCGGCGAGACCCGAATGATGTTCACGCAGCCCGAGAAAAAGCAAACAGAAGACTACATTACCGGACGATTTGGTTAATACCATTATGGAGAATATTCAAACACCCCGTATCCATCGACATTTCGAAGACGAGATCGCAAAACTACGCGCACTCCTCATTCGCATGGGGTCGCTTGTCGACGAACAGATCGAACTGGCGACACAGGCCGTGCTGACGGCAGAAGAAGAGGCCGCACGATTCGTTGTCAAACGCGAGGCTCGCGTGAACGAGTACGATTTGATGGTCGATGCGCTCTGCCAGCGTATCCTCGCACTCACGCAACCGGTCGCGACCGATCTGCGCACACTGATCGCAGCGATGCGGCTTGACTCCGAATTCGAGCGCATCGGCGATATCGCCGTCAATATCGCCGAGCGCGCATCGGTGCTCGACGGCTATTACGACCTGCTCGATCGAGTCGGTCTGAAGACGATGCTACAGGAATCGCATCGGATGTTTCGCTTCGCGTTCGATTCGTTCATCAATAGCGATGTCGATCTCGCACGCTCGCTTTTCGAGCGCGAGGCATCTATCGATAAGATTGCTCACCGTGCCTTCGACCTCCTGATCACCGAGATGAAATCCGACCCGTTGCTCGTCGAGCCGGGCGCACATGCGATGGGGTTGCTGCGCCATGTCGAGCGGCTTGCCGACCATGCGACAAATATCGCCGAGGACGTAATCTTTATCGTCGAGGCTCGAATGCTCAAACATCAATCGCAGGAGACGGTAACCGACCGTTCTGAATAGACTTAGCGCAATCTGTCATATTCAAAAGGCGGCAATTTTGCCGCCTTTTTTATTGCCGTTTTCTTGCAGTTGGCCGTGAAATGAGGTAATTTTGTGGTAATACTTCTCTTGCAATTTCTTAATATATGGCATTCTCGTCGTTCATCAGAAAGCTCCTGCCCAAGGAGAACCGGTTCTTCGATCTGTTCACCACGAATGTTGGCAACATTCAATCGGCAGCGGAAAACTTGCGTAAGCTTCTCGATGCGCAAAGTGAATCGGAGCGAAAGGTTCTGATCTCGCAGATCGAGGATGCCGAACATCGCGGCGACCTGATCACCCATGAGATCTTCAACGACGTCTCGCAGACGTTCATCACGCCGATCGACCGCGAAGATATTCATGCGCTTGCCGCACGACTCGACGATATCCTCGACCTCATGGAGGACGTCGCGCTTCGTACGGTATTGTATGAGGTGAACACATTCCCGAACGACTTCCGCGACCTCACCGATACGCTCTTGATGGCGGTGAAGGATCTCGGGACGGTCGTGCCTCTGCTGTCCGATCTTCGCAGCGAGCATGTCGATACGATCAAGTCGCTATGCGAACACATCAATACCTGCGAGAACGCAGGCGACGACATTTACCATAATGCCATCGCACGGCTCTTCCGCGAACAGAAAGATCCGATCATGCTCATCAAGCTCAAGGAAATCCTGAGCGATATCGAAGAGGCCATCGATAAGTGCGAGCATGTGGCCAACCTGATCGAAACCGTCGTCATCAAGTACGCCTAATCCGATCCGAGGTACGTATGACGCTCGTCATTATTGTCATTGCGATCGCTCTGTGCTTCGACTACATCAACGGCTTCCACGATGCCGCGAACTCGATCGCCACAGTTGTATCAACGCGCGTGCTCACTCCCGGTCAAGCGGTGCTGTGGGCGGCATTCTTTAACTTCGTCGCCGCGTTCGGCTTCGGGACCGGTGTTGCAAAGACGATCGGCTCGGGGATGATCGACATCTCCGTCGTGACGTCGTATGTCATCCTTGCCGGTTTGGCTGGCGCGATCGTCTGGGATCTGTTGACGTGGTGGTTCGGCTTGCCGACGAGCTCGTCGCATGCGCTCATTGGCGGCTATGCCGGTGCGGCAGTTGCAAAGGCCGGTACGCTCTCGGTCATAATTGCCGGCGGTTGGATCAAGACACTATTGTTCATCGTCCTTTCTCCGCTGATCGGGATGGTGCTTGGGTTCTTCATTATGGTCGGGGTGTCGTGGCTCAATCGCAAGCGCTCCCCGTTTGCGGTGGACAAGTGGTTCCGTCGGGGACAGCTCTTTAGTGCTGCGGCATACTCACTCGGTCACGGGACGAACGACGCCCAGAAGACGATGGGTATCATTGCCGGTGTGTTGTTTGCGAACAAACTGATCCCGACATTCGATATCCCGATGTGGGTCATTCTTGCGGCGCATGCGGCGATCGGACTCGGGACGCTTTCCGGCGGATGGCGAATCGTGAAGACAATGGGTATGCGCATTACGGCCTTAAAGCCGATCGGTGGGTTCTCGGCCGAAGCAGCAGCAGCGGTCACGCTCCTCGGTTCTGCCGCTGCAGGCATTCCGGTCTCGACGACCCACACCATTACCGGTGCCATCGTCGGTGTCGGTTCTACGAAGCGCCCGTCGGCAGTGCGATGGGGCGTTGCGACGCGTATTGTTTGGGCATGGGTGCTGACGATTCCGGCCTCAGCCGCGATCGCCGGCGGTACCTACTACATTATCGAGATCCTGGGCGGCCGCTGATTCGCTCCACGTTCGGTACGCAGAAACCGAGAGTATGACCAGTCCGCCGACGATGGCGTAGATCGTCGGCGTCTCGCCGATTCCGAAATATACCCACACCGGATTCAGTACGGGCTCGAGCATCGAGAGTAGTAATGCATCAAGCGCACGAATGTAGTGTATGCCCTTCGTGAACAGCGTATAGGCTAACCCGATCTGGAAGATGCCAAGAAATGCAAGCTCCGCAACCTCGGTCGCACTCTGTGGGGTTGGGTTCGAGTTGCCTGTTGCCCACATAATGGCGCTCAGCGCTACGATGATACCATGACCCACGATGACCGATTGCCACCGCATCGCCTCGTCGGTCTGCTCATGCTTGAGCAGCAATGCATACGCCGCAAAGAACACCCCACTAGCTAATGCGAGCACATTGCCGAGCACGGACGACGTATCGAACTTCCCAACGAAGAACAAGGCCATTGCTGCGACCGTAATCGTAACACTCAGGATGTCCGTTCGCTTGAGCTTGGTCTTCGAGATGATCGGTTCGAAGAACAAGACGTAGATCGGTGCGGTGTATTGGAGGAAGATTGCGTTTGCGCTCGTGGTATGCTTTGTTGCCAGGACGAAGAGGATCAGGAGCCCTGCATAGACCAAGCCCATCACCAGTGTACGGCCGCTGAGCCACAACGACCGATGTGCGACGAGCTGTGATCGGTATTCGCGGCGATAGACCGCGTAGAGCGTCAGCGCAGCGAACGAACTTCGCCACAACGACACGCCGTAGCCGTCGATCGATACTGACTTGATGAAGAGTCCACCGGTACTCCAGAGCAATGCTGCCAGGATGACCAGAAACGAGCCGCGACGGATATCGCTGCTCATCGTGCGTTGTTCCAGCCGAGGCGGTCGCCCTCTTCGAGTACTGCCTTCAACTCATCGAGTGTAATCTTCTTTTTCGTCAGGAATTCGTCGATTTGCGACTGCGGAGTACTTTCTTTTCGCAATGGTTTGAAGTCGTGGTAGATGTTCACCACGTCCATAGGCTGAAAGCGGGCCAGCAGTTTCTGGTGTTCGGGTGTGCGTAACCGCGAACGGTCGATGACAAGCCCCGAGTCACTGGCAGTCGGCGGTGGCTGTACGACTGCAGGAACACTCATCGGTTTGGTCAGCAGCGAGTCATTGGCGTGCGAGGGATCGTCGCTCTTTTTGGAGCAAGCGGTGAACGTGATCGCGACGAGGATGAGCAATGCGATATTCTTCATGCCGAAGAGAACCACGATTCGGGTTTCTTTTGCTCCCGTGCAATCCTGATCGCCCGAATCGTCTTCCGACGTATTTTTGCATTCTATACTAATACCACCATGAAGTTCGTTACGCATACCAAGCAGGTTAGCTACACCCCGAAGGGATCGCCGGAGTTTGTCGAGTTCGTCAAAGGTCGGATCTCGCTGGACCCGACGCATCGGCGCATCGAACTGCCGTTCTCGCCGAAGGGTAGGCTCGGTCTCGTGATCGGCGAGAGTATCGTCGACGTCGAGCAGGCATCGCTCGTGTATGCGTTCTACCACAATGTCAACGGTGCGACCACGCTGCCGTCGGATATCATTACGTTTCTCGCTATGGGCGATGCAGCCACCGCCGCTGCGAAGGATGTCTTCGCCTGGTGCATGTCCAAGACCGACGACGAACTGCAATCACTCGGCGTACGCGTCGGTTCGGTGAAGGATACCGAACTGCTTGCGCCCGTTCCGCGCCCGACGTCGATGCGTGATGGCTACGCATTCCGTCAGCACGTCGAAGCTGCGCGACGTAACCGCGGTGTAGAGATGATCCCCGAGTTCGACCTCTTCCCGGTGTTCTACTTCACGAATCATCAGGCCGTGATCGGTCCCGGACCGATGGAGGTGATGCCCGAGCATTTGAAGAAGCTCGACTTTGAACTCGAAGCGTGTATCGTTATTGGGAAGGAGTGCCGTAATGTCAAAGCATCCGAGGCCGACGATTACATCTTCGGTTACATGGTCATGAACGACTGGAGCGCTCGGTATCTGCAAATGGAAGAGATGAAGCTCTCGCTCGGACCCGCGAAAGGGAAAGACTTTGCAACGGCGATCGGTCCGTATCTCGTCACCCGGGATGAACTCGCACCGCGTCGCATCACGAGCCCCGTCGGTGAACGGTACGATCTGACGATGACCTGTCGCGTCGGTACCGAGGAAGTCTCGCGCGGCAACCTTAAGGACATGACCTGGACGTTCGCGCAGATCATCGAACGCGCCAGCTACGGCGTTACATTGTACCCAGGCGACGTTATCGGCTCCGGCACAGTCGGCACCGGTTGTTTCCTCGAGCTCAACGGATCGAAGGTCTACGACAACCGCTGGCTTGGCATCGGCGACGAGGTCACCTGCTCGATCGATCTGCTTGGTGACCTGACGAATCGGGTCGCGGCGGCGAAGTAGCCCCTGGAATTTTTTGTTCCGACAAATGTTGGTCTCTGTGAATTCCTGGTGTTTATAAGAAATTGGGCCGGGACCTTGCCTGTATTATTCTAACATTAGAGATATTCTTGGTCGGTATGGAGAATCTGGTCGTTCCGAATGCTGAGGAGAGGGTTACCCCCCCCCCCACACACACACAGAAAGTTCAATAGCAGTACGTAAGGCTGAGAGCGTAGTAAGGCCAACGCCTCTTGGGTCAATGCTGGTGGATTCCGCACCCGTGGCGCGGAAGAACACAGACGTTGAATTCGAAGCGCTTGTTCGTCAACTCTGCCAACGCTATCCGGTACTTACCCTTGCACAGATCAGGGTATGCGCGCACATTCTTCAGGGGCGTCGCTCATGGGAGATCGGTGCACGGCTTGGTATAGATGAACACGCAGTCGAAAGTCATCGCTCAAGAATTCGGAAGAAACTAGGACTTACATCCGGTCAGCATCTCGAAACCTTCCTTCTGCATGAACTTTTAAAGAATTTGTGAGAGGTTCTGTGAGGAATCGTGAGAAATCGTGAGTACGATTTCAGGAGATGATGTATAACTTTGCACAAGAAGCGATCCTGGAGTCGGGTCGAATCCTTCATCAAGCCAACAATCAATTCATGAACTGGAGACCGTTCAGGGGTGATCCCCATGTTCTGCATGACTGTCGCCATTATATGTATACCACTATGAACACGCTTGTCAAGATGATTCTATTTGCAGTAGTCCTTTGTATTGCCGCCATTGGCTCACCTACGGTTGCGATAGGGGCCGACACGCTACGGGCACAAATCTCTAGTACGTCCTCGTCGATAATGGCAATAACCCAACTGAACGATACTGAATACTCAATTGTAACTACTGGCGCTCCTTTGTCCATGGGCGATGGATATCGACTAGGGATTGCTGACACATCCATTGTGACACAGTGGGGTACAGACAGTATAACTTTTGTCATCCCCAATAATGGTCAGAAATACTACTATGTACCGTTCGACACTTCTTCAGGAGCCAAACCAATCTATAGCGGACTCGGAGGCTCGGGTGCAATTCATTGCAGATGCAATCCTTGGCATCCGGAAGGTGATGTTTGTCGCGTGATCTACCGTATTCTCGATATGGGTTTCGTTGTTATTGTCTGGCCGGAATGTGATGGGACTTGTATGGACGCAGATGGTGAATGCGCCCCTCAGTCATACATTATTGCACATAATAATGACGGGTACTCAGTAGTCTACGGGCCATTTAGTTACCTAGTACTGAAAGCAAGTAATCTTTGGTACAATGGGACGAAATACTGACGTGTGTGAACAGTCCGCAACATTGAAAAACATCCCATAGGGAACCAATTCAATTCACATCTGGTCGCCATCTTGTACAGGCTCTAGTAGAGATTGCTCTTCGGAGTATAGCGACAAATTGATTGCCACCCTATGGGGGACTACAAAGCGAAGAGGATACATTCTATGTGTTTCAGCTCTCTGACGAGAACGGTGGGGCTCAGATTGCTGCTGTGTGTCGCCCTCCCCTCATTTCTGTTAGCGAGTCGAGGCAATACACAATCACACAGAGTCGCGGGTCTTGCATCAGCGCGAGACCGTCTCATTACAGCCAATGACAGCATACGATCCGGCTTTGCTGTCTTTGAGGTTCGAATAAAGATGGCGTTGCGGGACGACACGATTATCCGTCGGTGTGATCTTCGCTACTCTACGTTGAGGCAGGGGTTCGTCTTTATCACAAAGCAGTACTTGACTAGTGGGGACCGGTATGAATATGTGTATCTCCCGGATACACTGTACGCCATCAGAACTGCCGACAAGACGATCGAAATATTGCCCCGCTCGCCAATGGAAGTTCTTGATCCTAGATGGAATATGTTCTTGAGATCCACCCTCGGAATTCCTAACCAACTAGTGTCAGATTTGGAGGATAGCAATATTCATCTGACGGTCTTCGACACGGTTGGCAGTTGTGGACGGTGTTTCCTCGTGCAGTACCCAACTCAACGGTCTGATGATACAGGCCCCCTGCATTTTGACTCGCTGTGCAGATCGTATATCATCTCACCGGGCTCCATGCAATGCTCTCAATTTGAACAGCGAGAGTACAACGGCTTTGGAGTTGAAAGCGAGCAACAAGCCGTCCTTAACGGGGCTTACTCAATGCTGCCGGATACGACCATTGTCGAAGACGCAAAGGCGTATTTGCATCAGTTGCAGCGGGATTCCGGATTCCAGATATACAGCCGGCAAGGCTCCGTTACAGATAATCGCGGTATCGCCGAGTTGTCGGTCGGAGACCATTTCCCCATTCAATCCGCATTAAATAATCACGGGGATACAGTAAACCTCTTCAATCCCAATTCCAAGGCCGTTATCGTTGAGGTGTGGCATATGAGTTGCGTGCCATGCATCGAATCGATGAAACCCATTTCGGCTCTCAAAGAAACCTATCGTAATCGTTCGGTTGACATTGTAGGCGTGGATCCCAATCGATCCGATAGAACCTCTCCTGTGACTTTCTCGCGGTTCTCTGAGCGATTCGGCCGGACATTCCCAACGTATTTTGTGGATCCTGAGGTAACATCACGCTGTGGTATCCACGAATATCCGACATTCGTCATACTTGATGGCAACAAGCGTGTTCGAAAGATTCTTCATGGTTTTCTTCATGGTTCAACAGAAATTGTCATAGCCAACTTCGTTGAACGCCTACTGAAGGAGTAAATCGATTTACTCTTCTGGGTGAAATTACCCTGCAACTTCCAGCATCTTTTTGAAGGCCGTAGATGAGCAGAAACATACTGCAGCAACGGTGACCATACGGTTGTTACTATGTTACCTGTTACTCAGGCGATTCGGATTCTCACGCCTTAGCTTCTGGTACTCCAATATCACCATCGTCAGCACAAAGGTGTCGAAGGCCATGAGGATGCAGACGCCCCAGAAGAAGTGGAAGAGGATGCGGTAGATCTCGATCGAGAGGATCGCACCGAAGCCCACGAATGCGAACGGGAAGACCCACAGCTTCTCACGCAGCAGCCCGTACACCAACCCAAGTTTGATCACCCCATGACTGAGCATATAGAGGCTTACGAGCAGCGTCGTATCGACTGAGAGCGTTTCGGCCTGATGATGCAGCCAGTGGGCGATGACGTTATTGGGGTTGTCGGAGATGAGGTGCCGTGTCAGGAAGTTCATCCATCGACCCAACTCCTGCGGCTCGACAAAGAAAAGGAGTGATCCGCCGATCAGTTGCAGCGTCCCGTCAAACGCCTTGATAAACAGGCTGATGCGAAATGCGCGATCGACAAATGTTCGTGCCGGGTGCGGTGCTGACATACATACAAAAATACTGCCGCACGACAGGGAGCGGTCCAAAGCCCCGTTGTTGCACTGATGAGTCACTTTCGTAGTCCAAACTCTACAATCATATCCTTCGGGTCATTGGGGACCCAATTGGTGTAGAGTGGGAGCGCGTTGAAATGTCACAACTTGCATGGTTTGGCACGTTGTTTTCATAGTGTATTAATACTCGCACCAGACGTACAACAGTATCCAATCACAAAAGAAAGGAGCTTGTATGTACAGCACCACTCACACCCTTCCCCGCTACATCGCCTCGTGCGTTTTTTGTCTCGTTCTCGTCAGTACGATCATCGGTTGTTCGAACACGACGGTGCCGCCGGATACGAACCATTCCATGATGAACGTCGAATCGCAGCTTGCAACATCGCGTGTAACGCCCGAATCGGTCACCCCGTGGGATAAATCCACGCCACAAGGATTCCACGGCATGGTCGTCGATTCGCTCGAGATCACCAGCGCACGCTATGTGATCCGCGATATCAAACTCCATCACGAAGAGAACGACTCGCTCGCCGACGATCATGACGAAACGCTCCGATTCGGTCCGTTCGTCGTCGTGTACGACTCGGCCGGTGCACGGCTGCTCACGACCACCGCGATCACGCCGGGGACATACGACCGTATCAAATTCGAGATCCATAAATTCGATCGCGATCACGACGAACACAACGATCTCGATGTGGACGATTCCTCCGCGCTCTTTCAGGCGCCGGACCCGTACACGATCGTGATCAGCGGATATGTATGGAATGGCGCAGTAAAGAGCCCGTTCACGTACTACTCGAAGGTTACGGCGAACCTGACTTGGCGGTTCAATCCGGCCATCACGCTCTCGGGAGGCTCGGAACACATGCTGGTATTGCGGCTCGATCCGGTGTATTTGTTCAAAGTCATCGGCTTCGCACTCGACCCGCGCGATCCGGCAAACCGTCCGCTCATCGACGCAGCGTTGCGGACAGCGATCACAGTTTGGTCCAAATTCTGAACGAGGGGAATGCATAGACACAGAAACGGCCGCTGTCACTTGGTGACAGCGGCCGTCTGCTTTGCGCACGAACGAACTTAGAAGAACTTCCCGAACTGGAAGTGGGTGTGATAGCCGCTCGGCGCGCCGAACGGAGTCACGTTGTCGAATCCGTATCCGAGATCGAGGCCGATGAGCCCGACTGCAGGTACCTGCAATCGTGCGCCGACGCCGAGTGAACGTTTGAGGTTGAACGGATCTGCCTGCGAGAAACTGCCCCATACGTCGCCGGCCTCGCCAAAGACGAGCAGGAACAACGGGATCGGTTCGCGAGCTACCTGGAAGCGAAGCTCCGCGGCAAAACGCATATACGCGTTCCCGCCTTGTGCGTATGTATTGCCGGATGCATGCTGCGTGCCGATGCTGGCATCGTCATAGCCACGCAACGGGATCGTATAGAAGCCGCTTGTCAGGCCTGAGCCACCCATAACGAAGCGCTCCTGCGGCGGTACGAACGGCGAACCCGTCACATCGCCGAGCTGGCCGATTTCCCCGGTCGTTGCGAAGACGAACTTATTCGTGGCGTTGAAGCCGAAGAGCGTCTGGTAAAATTTCATTGTCAGACCAAGACGGTAGTAGTTCGCCGGTTGGTTCGGCGCGACGGATTTCAGAGGCAGCAACGCAAGTCTGGTCAGGAACGAGAACTCGGAGCCGGAGCCCGGGAAGAGCGGGTCGTCCACAGAATTACGAGAGATTACTTGTTGAAGGGCGAGCTCGTCGTGGATACCGGTCGCATAGTATCCGCCGCCGTTGACGATATCGGTATGTGCTGCCGAGATTGACCAATCGCCTCGGAAGAAATCATCCGGCCAACGGAAACGGCGGCCGACTGAGATCGTTGCGCCGGTCGAACGCTGTTCGTAATACACATTACTCTGTGTATTGTAGATCGTAAAGCCGAGCGATGTCGGCTCCTGGAAGAGCCACGGTTCGCTGAACGACAACGACAGTGTGCGGTAGCTGAGCTGGCCGAACTCTGCGGAAACCGAGAATATCTGACCAGCACCACCGTGTAACGGATCGGCAATATCGAAATTGTTGAACGACACACCGATCGAGCCTGTCAGCCCGAGTGCGCCGCCGTAGCCGATCGACGCATTGAACGTATCGCTCGATTTCTCTTCGACATTGTACGTGACGTCGAATGCCGTTGCGTCAGGTACCGGCTTTACATCGGGTTGGAGCTTCTCCTGGTTGAAATAATTGAGCTGTGCAAGCTGACGAAGCGAACGGATGATCGCCGAGCGGCTGAACGGATCGCCCGGCCGTGTATAGAGTTCGCGGCGGATCACATAGTCCTTGGTCTTCGTGTTGCCTGCAATATCGATATTGCGGAAGTAGTGTCGTTTGCCTTCCTGAATGCGAACCGTCACATCGACGGAATCACCCGGGACCACGATCTCCTCGGGGACGATATTCGCAAGGTATCCGCGATCGTAGTAGAGTGAACCGACGTCGTTAAAGTCGGCGGTTGGCCCCTTCAGGTTGAGCTGGAATTTCTCGAGGTTGTAGATGTCGCCCTTCTTGAATCCGACTGCACGACGGACCTCGTCGTCGGTGAAGACTTCGTTGCCGACGATCGCGATATTGCGAAGGTAATACAACGGACCTTCGTACACATGCACGAGGATATTCAGGTTGGAGCCGTTGGTCACCCAGATTGAATCCGAGAGGATGGCAGCATCTCGGAACCCACGCGAACGGTAGTACGCCAGCAGCTTCTGTTTGTCGTCGGCATACTTGCGTTCGTCGAACGAACCGCTGCGGAAAATATTCCACCACGGCTTTTCGTGTGTGTCGTCAAAGCTGCCGCGCAGATCACCGGAGCTGACGAGCGTATTGCCGGTGAAGTCGATGTGTTTGATCGTGACTTCCGTTCCTTCGTCGATCTTCAGATGCAGCCATACTTTGTCATCGGCCTTCTGCTCGACTTCGTCCGAGATCTGTACGAAGTTATAGCCATCTTTCACATACGCCGCTTTGATGCGGTTCTTCGCGGTTTGGATATCCCACGGGCGCATGAACTCATTCTTGTAGAATGCGTATGCCTTGTCGATATCCGTTCGCGAAAGATGCTTGTTGCCTTCGACGACAACGGAATCGATACGTGGGAATTCGGTGACTTTGATTACCAGATACACTCCGGGCGTGCCGTCTGCCTGCGCGATTACCTTCTGGGCGAGGACGTGCACGTCGCTATAGAGATTTTGAGCCCACAGACGATCGATCGCTTTGCGAATATCGTCGCTCGGCATCGTGAACTTCGCACCTTTGCGCAACTGGCTCTGCGCGATGATCGTGCTTGCATCGCCCGAACGATTGCCTTCGACCGAAATACCGAGGATCGTGTATTCCTGATCGTGTGGCACTTGTTGTGCATTCGCGAGGCGTGCGGAGCCAAGGCTCAGGGCGCAGACTAAGAGCACAAACAAAAGACGCAACGACGGATTCAAGCGTAGATACGTGAGTTTGCGGTGAAGAAGCTTCATTCGTACAATCGGCTGGCTGATCTCGATGTTACGGTTTCCCTTTCGTCAGGGCACCGACGATCTGTTTGATGTAGGACGCATGTTCGGCCGGTACGTCGTCCTTCGCTTTGAGTTGCGCGCCGGTCATCCCGTATCGACGTTCGCGGCTCTGGTAATCGCGAATCGCCTCATAGAGATGTTCGCGACGAAAATCGGGCCAGAACACTTTGGTGATGTGGATCTCGCTATACGCCATCTCCCAGAGCAAGAAATTCGAGAGTCGCATTTCGCCGGATGTGCGGATCATCAGGTCCGGGTCCGGCATCTCGGCTGTCGTCAGATACGACTTTACCAAGCCGTCGTTGACATCTTCGGGTGAGAGTTTGCCACGACGAATATCGAGCGCCATCAGTTGCATGGCCCGTACCAGATCCCAGCGGCCGGAATACGAAAGCGCAAGCGTGAGAGTAAGGCGGTTATTGCCGGACGTGCGTTCGATGGCGTCGTAGAGATCCTTCTGGACCTCCGGCGGCAGCGCGTTGGTCTGGCCGATGGTCGTGAGCCGCACCCCGTTCTGGAGCATCTCCTCAATCTCCTCGTGCAGCATCTTGCGCAGCAGCCGCATGAGCATCGCGACTTCCTTGCGGGGCCGGCGCCAGTTCTCGGTGCTGAACGCATAGAGCGTTACGTAGCGGATCCCAAGTTCTCTGGCCGAACGGGTGATATCCCGGACGCTCGCAATCCCTGCTTGGTGGCCCACAGCGCGAGGGAATTTGCGCTCCTCGGCCCAGCGGCCGTTGCCATCCATGATAATTGCGACGTGCTCCGGAATACGGCCGCGCGAGATCAGCTCCTGCTGGACTTGCTTGTCCGCCGGAGTCTGCTCATACTCGCCTGGTTTGAATATATTCCGTAGAATTGCCACGCCGCTCGTAATAACGCCTGCCTACGCCAAAACGAGCCTAAATGATTCGGGGAAATTTCGGGCCACGTTCAGGCCGCCTGAGCCCGCGCTATAAGTGCCTCGGCCTCCGCCTTGGTCGGGGCCTCGGCGATGATGCGCATGATCGGCTCGGTGTTGGAGGCGCGCACGTGGAGCCAGGTGTTGCCGAACTCCATACGCAGGCCGTCTTCTTCGTTGATGCCGGTGGCGTTCGGGGCCATTGCGGCTTTGATGCGAGCGATCACAGGCAGGGCGTCAGATTGGCTTGCAAGCGTGATTTTCGCTTTGACGATCTCATACTGCGGCAGTGCGGAGCGTTTCTGAGAAAGCGTCATCCCGCTGCGGGCCAGATTGCTCAGTGCGAGCGCAACGGCCACGAGCGAGTCACGGCCGGTGTGAACATCCGGGTAGATAACGCCGCCAGAACCTTCGCCGCCAATGATGGCGCCGACCTCGCGCATTTTCTTCGCCACGTTGATCTCACCGACGGGTGTGCGGTGGACCGTAGCGCCGAACTTCGCGGCAATGTCTTCGACTGCGCGTGTCGTTGAGAGGTTTACCACAACGTGCTGACCTGCGGGTGCGGCGGACAAGACTTCTTCGACAGCGAGTACGATGGTGTTCTCTTCGATGAACGGCTCACCTTGTTCGGTGATGAGCACGCAGCGGTCGGCATCGGGGTCGATCGCGATTCCGATATCCGCGCCATGCTCGACAACGGCGCTGCAGAGCGTGGTCAGATTTTGCGGGATTGGCTCCGGTGTATGCGGGAAGCGGCCTGAGCCGTCGGTCGCAACACCGATTACTTCGGCAGCGCCAAGTCTTGAGATCAATTCTTGTTGAATGAACGAGCCGCTTGCATTGACGGTATCAAGCACGACTCGAAGCTTTCTACTTGCGATGGCATCCAGAGCAAGCGATGGCATCGCAAGCACTGCTGCGATATGCGCCTCGACGACATCCGATCCGTCTCGCATTGTGCCGCGCGTTGCATCGCTCTTCCACGAGCGGTTATCGAGGATCGACCACAGCGTTTCGTTCTCTGCTTTGTCGAGGAACAGCCCCGTTGAGGCGATGAACTTCATGCCATTCCACTCTTGCGGATTGTGGCTGGCGGTGACTGCGATGCCTCCGCGAACGCCCTCGTTCTTTTCGACGGCGAACATCACGGTCGGCGTCGGGACCATACCGAGGAGAATGACATCGCATCCGCAAACGGTCAGCGTTTCGGCAACCAACTCGTAGATGCGCTTGCCGCCGAGCCTGCCATCGAAGCCAAGCGCAACAGTGCCGGCATTGCCGAGCATGGTCGCGAACGACGATGCATAGGCGATGATCGTCTCGTTGGTGAGTCCGTCAGGAGCGTCGGTAATGCCTCGAAGGCCGGATATAGAGCGGATGAGCACGGGGTCGGTATGAGCTATGAACTATGAAGCAGTATCATCAAACGACTGCTTCATAGTCCATAGTTCATGGCTCATAATTGCTTATGCATTCCCTGTCGTCGTTGTCCCGCCCATGGCGCCCATGTCGGGTGACGAACTTTCGGCGATCGCCTTGCGCATGGCGGTGTCGGACTGGACGTTCTGCATATTGTAATAGTCCATCACGCCAAGTCGACCGGCGCGGAAGGCTTCGGCCATCGCCATCGGGATTTGCGCTTCCGCCTCGACGACGCGAGCACGCATTTCCTGAACTTTGGCTTTCATTTCCTGCTCGTAGGCAATCGCGCTAGCGCGACGCTCTTCTGCCTTTGCACGGGCGATCTTGAGCTCGGCTTCGGCCTGGTCGCTCTGAAGTTTTGCGCCGATGTTTTGTCCGATATCCACGTCGGCAATATCGATCGAGAGGATCTCGTATGCCGTGCCGGAATCGAGCCCCTTGTTAAGCACGGTTTTGGAAATATTGTCCGGGCTTTCGAGTACTTCCTTGTGCGATTCGCTCGAACCGATCGTAGTGACGATGCCTTCGCCTACGCGTGCGAGGATGGTCGCTTCGCCTGCGCCGCCGACGAGTCGCTCGATGTTGGCGCGAATGGTCACGCGAGCGACGGCGGTCACCTGAATGCCGTTCTTCGCGACTGCTGCAACCGGGGGCGTCTCGATCACCTTTGGATTTACCGAAAGCTTCACGGCTTCGAGTACGTCGCGACCGGCGAGGTCGATCGCAGCGGCGCGGTCAAAGTCAAGATCGATGTTCGCTTTGTGCGCACTAATGAGCGCATTGACGACCTTTGCGACATTGCCACCGGCCATGTAGTGAGCTTCCAGCCGACCGATCTCGGCCGGGATGCCTGCCTTCTGCGCGGTGATCTTGGAGCGGACGATCAGATCCGGCGGCACTTTGCGAAAACGCATGCCGACGAGGTCACCGAAGATGCGCACACGCACACCGGAGGAAACCGCTGTGATCCACAGGCCGAGCGGCACCATATACAGGACAAAAATCAGAAAAAAGAAGCCTGCGATGAGGATCGCGATCGACAGCCCGCTGATGGAATTCATAGAACGCTCCGATGAGGGTGAAATTGTAGCACAAAACTACGAAAGAAACGCCTGTCGCCTCACGCAACGACCCAAGCCTCTTTATAGACTACGCGGCGAACCGGAGGCAACTCGTATCCCAGGAAGCGCTCGCCGACGCTCTGAAACTTCCGGGGAATGTCGCTGACCATGAGCACATGGTCCGCAGGAGCATCGCCGGAAGGTGTTACCCGGCTTTGCACGATCTTCGCACTCGCGGCGCCCGGGTTGACGAGCGTCACATTCGGTCCCATCACCGATTGGATCACCGATCGCAGTACGGGATAATGTGTGCAACCGAGGATCAGCGTATCGACGCCGACCTCGTTGAGCGGGGCCAAGTACTCTTCGGCGATGAGCCGCGCCGCTTGATGGTCTTGCCAACCTTCTTCGGCGATCGGGACGAAGAGCGGGCAGGCTTGCGAAAATGTCTCGATGTGACGGCTGCCCGCATTGGCCCGAATCTCGGCGCCATAGGCATTCGAACCGATCGTCGCCTCCGTGCCGATGATGCCGATCCGGCCGTTGCGAGTTGCGGCGAGCGCTTCGGCGCTTGCGGCCGGGATCATCCCGATGACATCGATACCCGAAGCGGTCTCTTGCACCACATCGAGAGCGACCGAGCTGACAGTGCCGCAGGCAACGACGATCAGCGACGGATTATGCTGCAGGAGTAACTCGGTATCCTCGCGGGCGTATCGGCGGATGATCTCAGGCGAGCGAGAACCGTAGGGGACTCGTGCCGTGTCGCCGAAATACACGATGCGTTCGTGCGGCAGCAGAGCGAAGAGCTCGCGTACGACGGTCAGCCCGCCAATACCGGAATCGAAAACAGCGATCGTGTTCGCGCTCATCGAATTATTGTTTCGGCTGCGGAGCGATCGGCGGGCTCGGCGGTTCGGGCGGCGTCATTCCACCCGGCGGCACACCTGGTGTGCCGGGGACACCGATCGGCGATGGCACCTTGTTGCGCTGTGTCGGCGGACGCTCTTTACGCATCCGTTCGAATGCCTCTTGCCGCAGTGGTGAAACATTCGTGTTGATCAGTTGCGCGATATACGAGTTCGATTGTTGCGCCAGCCGCTCGAGCTGCGGCAGTACGGAAAGTACCTTTTTGCCTTCCGGCGTCTTGACGAAGTCAAGATATTTCTTTAATTCGATCGCAGTGAGATTACTGCGGTACGCAGTGAAATAAATCTTTCGGTATGCATCTGCATCCAGGCCAATCAATGCAACACTGTCGGCTTTGACACTATCGATGCCTTGCACGGTGAACGAACGCGACATGCGAGCGAGATACTCTTTCGCATCTTCCTGTACCGTCTTTTTCGGTCCGACGATGGGGAAGATCTCTTTAAAGACCTTTGCAAACTCAGCACTGTCTTTATACGATTGCTTCGTTGCAGTGAGCTCCAACGACCGACCGGGGACCATTCCCGGGGCTGCGGGCTGTGCGACCAGACGTGCGCCGATCGCAGAAAGAACGAGGATGAATACTATACTACGGTTCATACAATACGTTTGATTTAGAGCTACTTCTAACGAGAAACTACAGGGCAAAGTTACTATCTGTACGAGCGCCTTACAATGGATTCTCTGCGGAGAGCAATTGCCATCCGTTGCCCTGGGCAACCTCGATCCGGGTAATCGGATGAATTTCCCACTGCGAGCCTCGAGACTTCCCGACTTCGTCGGCGTGCTCTTCGTCCCACAGTATCCATCCGCTCACACGGATTCGTGTGTGTTCGCGAGCAAGGCGAGTGAGCGTTTTGAGATCCCACTCCGGGTGTCTCTCGTTCCAGTAGGGGGTGACCTCGACGACGAGTCCATCGCGTTTCTGATCGTCAGCCGAAGCAGCGAGCCATAAGTGGTCGTCACGATACGTCTCGCTTTCCCCGTTGCAGCTCTCGGCACCCGATTGCTTTGCAGCAACCAAGTAGCCCTCGACACGAACGCCCATTTGCTCATATTTCGCCGCTTGTGCAGTTGCGGTTGCGCTCCAGTTCGAACGCTGTTTGCGCCCGGCATCGTCGAGCGCCGAATGATCGAATGCGATAATCTGTGGTACGCTCATGTCGGTGTACGATGCCGGTTCGCTCCACCGATTCTTGTGCCGATTCAGCTCCGGATCGCCACCGCTTCCTTCGGGCGGAATTCCGTGAAAAGCAGCAGCCGATGACGAAGCGAGGGGTACCGTTCGTTTCGGCCCGTTACTCTTAAGCCACAGCAGAAGAACGATCGCAACGAGGGCGACGACCAGAACAATGATCTGCCACGATCGTTGGCGTGCCATAGGTTGCTCCCGATAGTAGTATGTGGTGGAGTGAATATTACGGTCTGAAATCCATGCCGCCCTTGAGGCTCAGGATGAACTCGGTCAGCAGATTCACGCAGTGATCGATATCATCGAGGTCGAGTACTTCGACCGACGAATGCAGGTAGCGCGTCGCCGGGCTGAGCACATTGATCGGAATGCCCGAGCGTGCCTGGCTGATCGGGTCGGCATCGGTGGAGGTGTAACCGTTATCCACTTCGATCTGATAGGGGATCTTCTTGTCGGTGGCGACTTTGATCATCAGGTCGCTGATCTTGCGGTTGTTGCGAATGCCGCGCGAGATGACAGCGCCCTTCGAGACGTCAACCTGTCCCCACAACTCTTTCGAAATGCCTGGCGAATCGGTCGCCGGCGTCACGTCGAGCGCGACGGCAAGCGTCGGGTTGAGATGATACCCAGCTTGACCGGCGCCCCACACACCCGTCTCTTCCTGGATCGAGCTGACGCCGTACACGGTCGCCTTGAGCTCCTTGCGTCGTGCGTGCAAGTTCTTCATCACTTCGGCGACGATATAGATGCCGATCCGGTTGTCGAAGCAGCGTGCGGTCGCACGCGTGTCGATCAGTCGGTTGTAGCCTTCTCCGTAGATCGCGACGTCGCCGATGGCAACATACTTCTCTGCTTCTTCTTTGTTCTTCGCGCCGATGTCAATCCAGACGTCGGTATAGGTGATCTTCTTATCGCCTGCGCCGTCCTTCATGTGATGCGGTGCCGTGCGGCCGACAACGCCGTTGACGATGCCGCCTGTCTTCGACGAAAAAATACGGATTCGATGCGAGGGCAGGATCGCCGGATCGACGCCACCGACGCGCGAGACGTACAAAAACCCGTCGCTCGTGATGTAGCGGATGACCAGGCCGATCTCGTCGGCATGACCCACGATGAGCACCGAGATATCGTCGGTCCCTTTGAGCGTGGCGATATTGTTACCGTGCCCGACGACCTCGATCGAATCGGAATACGGTCGGACGGCGTCGCGCCAGAGGGCCTGAACGTTCTCTTCATAGTTCGAAACGCCCGGCGTCTCGATCAGCGTCTGCAAGAATTGCTCTTGGGATTGGGTCATAGGTCAGAAATTCGAATTGATGAACGCAAAACAACGATATTCGGCCCCGAGAGATTCGCCCATCCGCGCGAGCTGAAACTCCTGGCAGCCGCTACCACCCCACTCAGAAGCTCGAATTTCATTCAACGGATATACTAATTATATAGTATATGTCAGCAGGTGTCCATTAATCTGTAATATTTCAGGTACCGAAGCCTAAATGGGGAGGCTCCGAACTGAGTAATTATCAGTTGTCCAATATCTGACTACTCGATTGTCATGGGTATGTAATTCACTATACTGAAAGGCATATCATGAACGAATACATGTTGATCTTCCGTCATCAGGACGGTCTCAAGGTTGCTTCGCCCGAGCAGCTTCAAATGTGGATGAAGCAGACGCGCGATTGGATGGATCGCGTGGCAGCAACGGGCCAGCTTGTCGGTGGCAACGGACTTGCGTTCGACGATGCAAAAGTCGTCTGGCACAAAGGTGTCGTGACCGACGGTCCGTTCGGCGAGATCAAAGAGACGCTCGGCGGCTACGTCATCGTCAAAGCCGTATCTTCCGCCGAGGCCGCAGAAATTGCGAAAGACTTACCGGTGCTGCAAGGAGATGGCAATAGCATCGAAGTGCGGCGCATCGCGCACGGCGGCGGAGCAAAGTAAACAACGTCATTCTGAGGAGGCTTCAGCCCGACGAAGAATCCCTTTCGGTGTTGCGCAATCGTACTGACAGTCCGAAAGGGATTCTTCGCGTTGCTCAGAATGACTCTCATGACTATCTGATGCAATGCACAGCACCGACCTCATCCCTCATCTCTTCCGTAGCGAGTACAGCAAGATCGTCTCGGTCTTGTGTAAGCGCTTTGGTCTCGAGTTTCGCGAAGCGGCCGAAGACATTGCGAGCGAGACATTCCTGACGGCTGCACAAACGTGGGCGCTCGGCGGGATTCCGGATGAACCTGTGGCATGGCTCTATGCGGTCGCGAAGAACAAAGCGGCGAATGCGCTCAAGCGAGAACGACTCTTTGCGACACACATTGCGCCCGAGCTTCGCCACGGTGCGGATGATACGTACGAACTCGATCTGAGTGAACAGAATATCGTCGATAGCCAGTTGCAGATGATGTTCGCGGTTTGCGATCCGTCGATCCCCGTTGAGGCACAGATCGGACTTTCCTTACGCATCCTCTGCGGCTTTAGCATCGATGAGATCGCTTCGGCATTCTTATCAAACAAGGAGACGATCAACAAACGGCTCTTCCGTGCGAAGGAGAAGTTGCGCGAAGCAAAGGTCGAACTCGAATTTCCATCGCCCGAAGAACTTGATGCGCGGCTCGGCACCGTCCTGCGGACGATCTATCTACTGTTCAACGAAGGATATTATTCGCAGCATTCGGATGCGGTCGTCCGCAAGGATCTGTGCATCGAGGCAATGCGATTGTGCATGATGCTCATCGAATATCCGGCAACAGACACGCCGCAGGCGAATGCCTTAATGGCGCTCATGTGCTTTCATACGTCTCGCTTCGATGCACGCATTGGCGCGGAGGGCGAGTTGATTCTGTATGGTGATCAAGATGATTCGCTATGGAACGAGGCTCTCATCAGCAAAGGCGCCTATTTCATGAGCTGCGCTGCTCGCGGTGATACGATCTCGAAGTATCACCTCGAAGCGTCGATCGCGTACTGGAGTACCTGCAAAGAAGACACACCGGAGAAGTGGGAGAACGTCCTCGGACTCTACGACCGGCTCCTCGCACTTGAGCATTCGCCAATCGTCGCACTCAACCGTACCTATGCGGTTTCAAAAGTACATGGGACGCAAATGGCGATCGAGGAAGCGCAACGGCTGGCATTAATGAACAACCGCTTCTACCATGCACTGCTCGGCGAACTCTATGCTGGCATCGACAACCAACAAGCTACCTTTCATTTCGACAGGGCATTGCAAATCGCTCGTGGAGAATCGGAACGAGCACTTCTTCGTAGCCGGATCGAGCGCCTATCCTAAACAACGACTACAAACGTCAATAACCAGAACAGCCGAGGATTTTCGTCCTCGGCTGTTCGTCTTAGTCATGAGGGGGCTGTCTCATTCATCCATCATTCACACGAATTCCTATTGCAGCATTTCGAGCTGGCGCTTGAGCTCGCCGACGCGATTAGCGAAGAGTGGGTCGTTGCGCATATCATCCAATACCGTTTGCTGTGCGTGAATCACCGTCGAGTGATCACGGCCACCGAAATGCAAGCCGATCGTATTGAGTGTACTTGCAGTGAGTTCTTTGCAGAGATACATCGCCACCTGACGCGCTTGCACGACTTCCTGCTTGCGTGTCTTGTCGCGCAATAGTGCTTCTTCGATATTGAAGAACTTCGCGGTGTACTTCTGGATCGTCTCGACCGACAAGATCGGCGCCGAGCGGCGCGCTACTTTGCGCAGCACATCGCGGGCAAGTTCGACCGTGCCTTCTTTACCTTCGAGCGAGATCGCGGCTTCGAGCGAGATCAAGCAGCCTTCGAGTTCGCGGATGTTCGTCGTGACGTTCGATGCGATGTACTCGAGCACTTCTTCCGAGATGTCAAAGCCGTCGCGAACCGCTTTGTGACGCAAGATGGCGATGCGCATCTCGAGATCCGGCGGCTGGATGTCGGTCGTCAGCCCCCATTGTAGTCGGTTCAGCAGACGATCGTCGATGTCGCGCAGTTCTTTCGGCGGACGGTCGCAGGTCAGGATGATCTGCTTACCGTTCTCGCGCAGTTCGTTGAACGTGTGGAAGAAGCTGTCCTGCGTGCGCTCTTTGCCGGCGAAGAACTGCACGTCGTCGATGATCAAGAGATCGATCGAGCGATAGAACGTATTGAAATCGTTGATGCGGTCGGACTGGATCGCTTCGACAAACTCCTTGGTGAAGCGTTCGCTCGACGTGTAATACACGCGCACACCCGGAAATTTTTCGAGCGCGGCGTTGCCGACGGCATGGATCAAGTGCGTTTTGCCAAGACCCACATTGCCGTACATCACGAGCGGGTTGTACTTCGTACCGCCCGGATTGTTCGCAACGGCGACGGCCGCAGCGTAGGCAAGCTTGTTGGATTCGCCTCGAATAAACGAATCGAACGTGTAGTTCGGATTGACGTTCGAGACCAGAGGCGGCTTCGGGGCTGTGACGGTCGCGGATACACCCGAGGGCTTGTTCTCGCGCAACGGCTGTAACGGAGCGTCGAAGCGGTTGAGGGGCTCCACGGGCTGTACAGCAGGAGCGGCCTGAACGACAGCGACGGGTGCGAGGGCAGTCTCGACGCCTTCGACTTCGGCGCTATGGTCGATCCTGACCTCAGCCGATTGACCGAGGAATTCGGTCAGGACGGTTACGAGCAGCGGTTCGTAATGCTGCAACACCCATTCGGCGATAAAGCCGCTCGGGGCCATGAGTTCAAGACGGGTCCCCTCGAGCGAACGAGCCGAAAGCGGCTCGAACCAGGTCGTATAGCTTTGCGGCGATACCTGTGCGCGGATCTTTTCGGTACAGCGCGACCATACGGCGATCGCGGCCGAACGAAGCTCGTCGCCGGCTGCGACCCCGGGGGTCAGCACTATCTCCGATATGGCTCCACCACTGGCTGGGGGCATGCTTGTATCTAATTCTCTCATCATCACGGACGCCAATGCGTCCGAACTGGGGGCTGATTCAACTAACACTGTTCGTACAATTGTTATTAGCTCAACAAGAGTTTCAACGATGTCGGCTGGCACTCGCCGACACTGCGATCATACGTCGATCGTGCGAGAAACGGAAGGATGAATACCAAGCGAGCCCTATTACACTCGTATTGTCAAAAGATAATCACATCGTTTCGCCTTATCCTGCTTGAGCCTCAGAAGTTATCCACAATCGGTTCACATCGTTCGGCATTCATCATCCTATACGATGATACGAAAGAATTTATCTACTGCCGAAAAAAGCATTGCCGCGTGCGAGCGAACCGAGAATTTGTGTGCGTGACGCACCAGTGGTTTTAGGGAGATGGATCGGGATTTCGTCGAGAAATGCTTTCGCGAAAAATGCGAATGCGACACCCTCTTTCGCTTCGGGCAGAATGCCAAGGTCGGCGGAGGTGGTGACTGTGCAGCCCGGGATCAGCACACGCAGGCGCTTGAGCAGGAAGAGATTCTTTGCGCCGCCGCCGCTTACATAGATGTCGGCCTGGCAGCCGGTCAGTGCAAATGCCGTCGAGCGAGCCGTTAATTCGGTCGCTGTCGTGACAGCATCGACGGCTGAAATCTTGACGTTCTCAACTGCATTGGTAAATTGCGCCAGAAATTTCCCGCCGAAGAGTTCGCGCCCCGTCGATTTCGGTGCAGGCGCAGCAAAGTAATCGTCGAGCATCATTCGCGTGAGCAGTTCTTCGTTGAGTGTTCCGCTCGCGGCAACTTTCCCGTCTTCGTCGTACGGCTTATCGAAGAAACGGCGCATGAGTTCGTCGATAATCATATTGCCCGGGCCGCTGTCGAACGCGACAATCTCTTTGCCGCTTGATCGGGCGGGGAGGATCGTGACGTTCGCAATGCCGCCGATATTGAGCGCAACACGATCGCGATGATCATCTTGCAGGAACACTGTGTCGAACATCGGAACGAGTGGTGCCCCTTGTCCGCCGAGCGCGACGTCTGCACTTCGAAAATCGCTGACGACATCGATGCCACTGAGTGCGGCGAGGGCCGCTCCGGAGCCGAGCTGGAAGGTTGCGCCGACCGATGGTGTGTCTGCAGTTACGGCCATTGGGATTGGCAGGTGGCGGATAGTTTGTCCGTGTGCGCCTATCGCTCGAATATCTGTTGAAGAGAGATGTGCCGCCGCCAGTGCAGCCTGTACTCCTTCGGCATATACTCGCGCAAGGACGAAGTGTGCGCGAACGAGTGTATCGATATCGATTCGTCGCGCGGTAGCACACTCATAGAGCAGGCTGCGAAATTCCGGAGCGAAATCGGTTGCGTGATGCGAGATGCATTCGACACCGCCATCGAATCGGGCAATCACGACGTCGATACCGTCGAGACTTGTGCCCGACATGATGCCGATAAACAGATCGCGTGGGTTGGTTTCGACGGTCATTTCGTTGCGGGTTGCTTTTCGCCGGCAGGTTGCTCGCTTTGCGGCGGCTCGGTTGTGTTGCGAGGGGCTTTGTGCGTTGCTTGAACGACAAGGTAGAAGATGCCGCTCATGACAATAAATACGATCAGCCGGATCACGATCGAATCCGATCGCAGGAAGGCACGAATACCCGAACTGCGATCTTCGCGCCCGAAGCTTGCCAACCGTTTGTTGAATACTGCCATCTTAGGGTTTGCCGATCACGTGACGAGCGATGACGATGCGTTGGATGTGCGAGGTGCCTTCGTAGATCTGCAGGCCCTTTATGTCGCGGTAGTACCGTTCGACCGGATACTCGTTCGAGTAGCCGCGTCCGCCGTGAATGAGCACGGCATCGCTCGCGGCGTTCAGCGCGGCTTCCGTTGCGTGTAACTTTGCGACGGAGGTCTCGAGTGAGACCGATTCGCCGCGGTCCTTTTTCGTTGCTGCTTGATAGACGAGTGCGCGCGATGCGTCGAGCGAGACTTTCATGTCCGCGATGTTCGCCTGGATCATTTCGAAGTCGCCAAGGCGCGAGCCGAACTGCTTGCGCTGACGGACAAAGGCTACGCTTGCATCGAGACACGCCTGATGCACGCCGAGCGCGCCCGCGGCAACGCCGAGACGTCCGTGATCGAGCGCGCTCATCGCAACTTTGAAACCGGTACGCTCGGTGCCGAGCACGTTCGTTGCAGGGACGAAGCAATCGGTAAAAGTGATGTGCGCGTGATCGCTTGCACGGTGGCCAAGCTCTTTCCCGGGCATGGGTTCACGATGAAAACCCTTTGACGTTGGATCGACGATGAATGCAGTGATTGCGCCGTGTGGTTTCTCACCGTCGAGCGCCGGAAGTTTTGCGAAGACAATAGCGAATGTTGCGATGCCACCGTTGGTGATCCAGATCTTTTCACCGTTAAGTGAGTATCCGCCGTCGACAGGCGTTGCCATCGTGCGGATGCCTGCCGCGTCGCTGCCTGCTTCCGGCTCGGTGAGGCAATAACAGCCGATGAGCGCGCCCGATGCAAGCTTCGGCAGATATTCGCGTTTGTGCGCGTCGCTGCCCCATTGGTTCACGCACTGCATTACGAGCGACGAGTGCACGGTCATGAAGCCGCGTGTGCTCGAACAGGCACGCCCAAGCTCTTCGTAGATCATGGCGAGCGCCAGTGCGCTCATGCCGCTGCCGCCGTGTTCACGGCCGATCGTAGCGCCAAGAAGACCAAGATCGGCCATTCGAGCGACGAGCGACATGGGCATCTCGCCGCGTTCGTCCATCTCACGGGCGATGGGTGCGACCTCGTTCTGCGCGAAGTCACGCGCGATCTGCTGCCAGCGAAGTTCGTCCGGAGAAAACACGTGATAGAAATTGAGAATGAAGAATTGGAAATGCAGAAACGAGGGAATAAGTGTCGGGCTGCGAGGAGGTCATACCCAAGAGTCTGCACAGCGTACAAATCTCCCTTGTTGCTGGTGAAATGCTTTGTGTAAGCCGAAAGGGATTCTTGGCGTTGCTCAGCATCACCGTAGGATCGACATGCAACCGTTACAGGACGGCGATGCCTTCGATCTCGATCATCGCTTCGTCTTCAAAGAGCGCGGCGACCTGCACAAGCGACATCGCGGGATAGTATTTGCCGAAGAGCTCCTGATAAATCTTCCCGAGCTCGCGAACATTGGCTTTGTAGACGTGCTTATCCGTCACATAGATGTTCAGACGTGTGATGTCCGTCATCTCGCCGCCTGATGCACGGATGGCGACCTGAAGGTTTGCGAGCGTCTGACGAAACTGACCAACGATGTCGCCGGGATGCATGACAACGCCGTTCGCATCGAATGCGACCTGCCCGCCAAGAAAGACCATTGTGCCAGTGGCCTTCACAGCATGTGCAAATCCGACAGGCTTGGCGAGTTCGGGTGGGTTGATGATCTCGGGCATGGTGTTAGAACGCCGGTGAGGTGGATGGTTTTGGTGTGTCGTCTTCGAACTGCGGCATATAGATCAGGTTGTCGAAGCGGCCGACACTGCCTCGGAATGCGACACGCGCCTGGCCGATAGGGCCGTTACGGTGCTTACCGATAATAATCTCGGCCGTGCCTTCGGTCGGCTTTCCGTCTTCGTATTGTTCGATGCCGTAGGTCTCGGGGCGATAGATAAAGAGCACGAGATCGGCGTCCTGCTCGATGGCGCCTGATTCACGAAGATCCGAGAGCATCGGTCGTTTGTCCGGACGGCTTTCAACGCCGCGATTAAGCTGGCTCAGTGCGATCACAGGGATGTTTAGCTCTTTCGCCAATGCTTTGAGCGAACGAGAGATCGTCGAAATTTCTCGCTCGCGCGAATCCATCGAGCGCGAGACTTCCATGAGCTGCAAGTAGTCGACGATCACCAGGCCGATGTTCTCCGTTGCCTTGAGCCGGCGGCATTTCGCGCGAAGTTCGAGCGGCGTAATGCCGGCCGTGTCGTCGATAAAAAGCGGCGCTTCGTGCAGGCGGCTGATGCCATGCGATACTTTTTTCCAATCCTCGCCGCTCAATCTGCCTTTGCGGGCAGATTGCATGTCGACTTGGGATTCCGAGCAGAGCATACGTAGCACCAACTGCTGTGCACCCATTTCGAGTGAGAAGATCGCGACCGGGACGCGGTGTTCTTTGATCGGGTTCATCGCCGCATTGCGTGCAAGAGTCAGCGACAGTGCCGTTTTTCCTTGTGACGGACGTGCTGCAATGATGATCAGATCGGTCTTTTGCCAGCCGCCGGTAATCTCGTCGAGATCGGTAAGGCCGGTTTGCACACCGGTGATGCTCGAGTGATGATCGTGAATGTGCTGCAGATGCTCCATCGTCTCGTGCGAGAGACGGTCCATACGCTGGAAGCTTCGGCGGTGACGAGTTTCGGACAGATGGAACAGCGATCCTTCTGCCTGGTCGAGCAGCTCGAACGTGTCATCTTCGCCGAGGAAGGCGCGGAGCTTAATTTCTTCGCAGGTACGAATGAGTTCGCGGCCGAGATACTTTTCGAGCAGCAGCCGCGCATGTGCTTCGACATTCGCGGTCGTGACGACTTTCGACGTCAGTTCGACGAGATATGCCGGACCTCCGACTTCTTCGAGCGTACCGTTGAGCCGCAGACGGCTCGTGACCGAAAGCACGTCGATCGGTTCGCCTTTGCTATCGAGGTCCACCATCGCGCGGTAAATCGCCGTGTGGGCTTCTCGGTAGAACGGGGAGTCTTCGAGCGTACGGTCGCCGAGCACTTCGAGCGCTCGGTTGGCGGCGACCTTATCGATCATCATGGCGCCGAGGAGCGATTCCTCGATCTCGACCGCCTGCGGCGGGACAAGCCCCGAGCCGCTGATGCGCTCGAAGAGTTCGCTAAAGCTCCGTAAGTACGCCTGACTGCGTCGCTTGCCGGCTGTTTCTTTTGCCTGAATGGGAATTACGCTCACCTATGGTGCTCCTTCGGTACGAAAAAACGGGTTGCAAATCTACTACGACAACACCGCGACACAATGAACAAGTTTTGAATAGTGATGTGGATTGTTGTTGATAAATAAACAGCGCGGCCCGAATGGGCCGCGCTGTTCGATCGCACAGTAATTTGTGTATTACTTAATCACATTCATCGTGCGCGTGAGCTTCTGCTCGCCGGCCGTGAGTGAGTAGGTGTAGGTGCCTGTCGTGAGCTTCGATGCGTCGAAGTTTACGGTGTAGGAGCCTGCATCCTGCGTCGTGTTAACGACCTCGGCTACCTTGCGGCCAAGCACGTCATAGACGGCGAGGCTCACCGGCATGCGTCCGTCGAGCGAATAAACGATCTTCGTCTCGCCCTGCACCGGGTTCGGGTAGTTGCCCTCGAGCGTGAAGCCGGTTACGCCCGTGCCTGCATGCACACCCGCGCCCGAAAGCAGCGGACGCTGTGACGCCTGAAGTACGTCACCGAAGGTGTTGTCGCTATTGACGACGCTGGCGATGAAGGTGATATTACAATTCGCCCAATCGAAGACACCCTTCGACGGTACGGTAAAGTCAAGTGTCATCGTCTTTGTACTACCTGGTACGATCACGTCGCCATCGACAATCGTAGGATTGTCGAAGGTGACCGCTTTTCCGAACTCGTTCGGATACAACTGATGAACGGTACCCTCCCATGTATATGTGTCGACAAAGTACGGGCTGGGCAACCGGTAATCTTCCTGATAGTTGTTTACGACCATGTTGTCCTCCGAGATGACCGCGGTCAAGTTGATCGTCGAGCTCGTGTTGATCATGGCCATGTTCTGGGCCACGTCAACCACAGCATGAACCTTGTGTGTCGTCGGGTCGAAGCTGTAGTCGGTGATCGTCAGTCCAACCGGCGCTTTCGGCTGCTGATCGAATACGTTCTGGACATAGCCAGCCCATTGTCCGCGATTGGTCATCTGATACTGCTCTCCAGGGAAATGCCAACGCTGGATCGATGCATTCGGGTAACCTTGCAGTCCGAGATCATTTATGAGGTTCTGACCTGCGGAAATGATAAAGGTATCGACAGCGCCGCCGCCGTGGTACTGCAATGCGATCACATCGCCATTGTACTGATCGACGATACTCTTCGAGATCTCATGTCCCTGCGGGCAGTAGCCGCACCACGAACCCGTTCCCTCTTCGAGCACCACCTTTGTTTTTTGTGGGGTAATCGTCGAAGGCAGTACATACAACCTGACATCGAAGCTGTACGACGGATGTGCATTGTCATTCGTTGTCATCGAGATGGTCGCCTTATGCAAGCCGGGGGATAGTGTTCCTGCATTGATGGTCAATCCATACGTTCCATTGGTTGCTGCTGGAATCGTCTCAGGCGAGCTTACTGGCGACACCCAAGCCTTCACGCTATCAGGGATCGCAATGGTCACGTTCAGATCGGCAGCGCCCAGATTAGTTGCAGCATACGTTAACGTACGCGACTCGTTCTGGCTCAGCGTCAGGAAGCTGTTGCTTGTGGTAATATCCGCGACTGCGACCGTTTGGGTCGGGGGATACGTCAGCGAATACACCAACGTATTGGAATAACCGCCCATGATATACACGTTGCTACCAACGGTGACAAGCTGACCGGCGTTATAGATCGGGCCTGCGAGGGCATACGTTTTGCTCCACTTATCGGCAGCATCGTCGTACACATACGTCGGGGTGAAGGTCGAAGAAGCAGTGCTGATACCGCTGGCAACGATGAGCTTGCCGCCTACCGATCCAGCCGAAGCGCGCGCGAGGCCGTCGGGAAGATCTGCGACTTGAGTCCACGTCACGTCGGTGCCGTCGGATACACCCTGCCAAACACTGGTAAGGTATCCGGTGTTATCGACGCCGCCGATCATATAGATCTTACCATTGAGGCCGAAGCTTGACGAATACTGTGCATTATACGGCACGGGGGTTGTTGCAGTGGTCCATGCATCCGATGCCGGATCATAGATCTGTACGGCGGTGACGTAATATCCCTGACCGCCGTTATACATGATACCGCCCATGACATACAATTTGCCATCGACGGTTGCACCATCGCACCAGGCAGTCTTCGTCGTGATCGCTGCCTTTGAAGTGAAGGTGGATGCCGCGGGGTCGAACACAAACGTCGAGTTATCCAGACCCGTTTGTGCCGTGGTGGTCATGCCGGCCGTGATATAAATCTTGCCGCCGACCGCTTCTGCGTAGCCGCCGAACTTTGCTTTCGGCATTGTCACGCTGAGCTTCTTCCAAGCTGCATCGCCCGGTGTGTAGGAATAGACATTCTTCGATACCGAATTTCCGTCACTGATGATTCCGCCAAAGACGTAGATCGTACCGTTTACTTGTGCCGTCATCGGCCAGTCGAGCACGACCGGGAGAGGCGGGGCGCTTGTCCATTGCGCACGGGTCGTACCCGCGACAATCGACAGTAGTAGAGATGCAAAGAGTACCAGACGTTTCATAGTTGGTTCTATTGATGAATTGAACTGATTTCTGAAGTATAAAACACTCGCATACCCCGGAGGGAATGTACTTCGGGGGATTTTACAAACGGCACGAACAGCAAATATAACCCCATTTCTCGGTTTTTGTTGCAGAATCGTGTAGGCGAATTATACCAAGAGGGCGTCGGTATCGGTATCTCTGCAGTAGATTGCTGAGTAAATAGTTGTTTTTCTTTGCGTTACTTTGGGAGTATCATTTTATGAATCGCACCTCGACACGACGATTTTGTGTTCGGCCTTCGTCCGTATCGTTGCTGGCAACAGGGCGAGTGTCGCCGTATCCTTTCGCGATCAATCGGTCGCGTTCGCAGCCGTGATCGGCAAGGTAATCGACGACCGACTGCGCGCGTTTTTTCGATAGTGACAGGTTGTACTGTGCCGATCCTTTATTGTCGGTATGTCCTCCGATCTCAACCTTCAGGTCAGGGTACGTGTGCAGAAACGTCACCAGACGGTCGAGCTCCGGGTATGACTCATGCTGCAACTCCGCTTTGTTGAAGTCGAAAAAGAGATTATTGAGCCTGATCCCCTTTCCTTCATCTCGCAACGATCCGATCGAGACAAGGACGATGTTCTCCGTTTGTCTCATCGGTGTTGTTGCGGCGCGCAAGTCGATGTTCTTCGAGACAGGATAATAACCTGGTTTCTCGGCGTAGTACCCATAATTCTTTTCGAGCGGTAACGTGATGAAGAACGAACCGGAAGTCGGATCGCTCGATAGTTCGCCGACGGTTCGGTTGCGGCTGAGGTCTTCCCACCGGATGTTCGCAACGAGCGGTTTACCGTTTTCATCGGTAACCGTACCGGAGATCGTTGCCACTGCAGCCGGTTTCGCTGCTTCGGAGAGCGTCATGGTGTAGATATCGCCTCCGCCGTATCCGTCTTCACGGTTGTCAAGACTCAAATAAGCCTTCGTGCCATCGGTCGAGACCCGGTAGCCGAAATTATCTGCACCGTTGTTGATCTCCTTGCCAAGATTCACCGGCTCGCTCCATTCGGTCCATGACGTATCGTTGAGTCGTGTGCTCTTAAAAATATCGAACATGCCGAGGCCTGCATGACCATCCGAGCAAAAGTAGAGCGTCTTCCCGTCCGGATGCAGAAATGCTTTGCGTTCGGAGAAGGAGGTATTGATCGTCGGTCCGAGATTGATCGGTGTTCCCCACGTGCCATCGGGTTGACGCAGCGTAACGTAAATATCGGTGTTGCCCCACTTGTCGCCGTGATACGGTTGACCTTTTTCGTGAAATGCGCCGACTCCGCCGGGACGATCGGATGAGAAGAGCATTGCAGTCCCGTCACTCGTGAGACAACCGTCGCCTTCAAAATCTTTGGTATTGATCGGCTCTGGGAAATGGTGTACCTCGCCCCATGATCCGTCACTTTGCTTGACAGAATAGAATAGGTCGCCTCGGCCCAGACTCGATGCGTAGTTGCCGAAGAGAACCATTGTCATTCCATCGGCAGCGATGCTGTTGACCGATTCGCTCGACTTCGTATTAATGCCGCTGCCGACATCCTTCGCCGGCTGCCAGGCACCGTTGCTAAATTCTGAGACCATGATGTCCTCGTCGTACTCGTCTTCGCTGGTCCCATTATCTTTAGTGAAGTAGAGCGTTGTTCCGTCGACCGAGAGCGTGGGTGAGAATTCCTCTTTTGCCGAGTTCACCGACGGTCCGAGATTCGTCAGGACGAGGTGCTCAGAAGGCGCCTGGAGAATGTGGATGATCTTCTCGAACCGCTCGCGCATCGAGGGGAAACGATCCTCGTATTTGCGAAAAATTGTGACAGCCTCGTCCCACCGTTCCTGTTTAATCGGCCAATAGGCTAAGCGTTGAACCGCCACGAATGCATCTTCACTCGGGGCATTCGCCTCGATGAATTGTTCGAATGCCGGTATAGTCTTGGTCGTAGGGGGGCTCGAAATGTCGATCTGGGCGGTGGCCGAGATCGCGGAACAGAGTAAGAAGAGAACTACCGTCGCAATAGAACGGATTGCTCTGGTCATCATACGTTCGTGGGCGAATAGTGTCGTAGCAGTTGAATGCATTCGTGCAGAGCGTCGCACAGAAAACAGAACGGGCAGCCATGGGTGATGGCTGCCCGAGAGAATCAAAACAGAACCGAACTCGATCAGTTCTTGTGGATCTTGCTCGTCGAGAGCGCGCTGGTACCGAACTCTTCGTACTCGAGGTCCTTCTTCGTTTTGCGATGGCGTTCTTCATCGACATTATAGCCGCGAACGCGGGCATATTCGATGAGCTTCGAGCGAAGCAGCTTGCGGCCGCGGTGCAGACGTGAGCGAACCGTGCCGATCGGGCAATCGACGAACTCTGCGATCTCTTCGTACGTGAAGCCTTCGATATCGCAAAGAATCACGACCGTGCGAAAATCTTCGGGCAACGATTCGACGGCGCGCGTCAGATCGTCATCGAGCAGGTTACGATAGAGGCGTGCCTCCATGTCGTTCGGGTCGGTGTACTCCGAACGGATCGTATTGTAGAAGTTCTGGATGTCTTCGTAATCAACTTTATCGGGCTCTTTCGATTCCTTACGATAAATATTGATGTACGAATTCTTCATGATGCGAAATAACCATGCCTTACAGTTCGTCCCGGGTTCGAATTTGTCCCAGAACCTGTACGCTTTCATGTACGTCTCCTGCAGGAGATCGTTCGCATCATCGGGATCGCTCGTCATGCGAAGCGCAAAGTTATACAGCGCCGTCACGTGGGGCATTGCCTCACGTTCGAAGTCTCGGTGCCGATCCCTGAGCAATTTGTCGTCCAACATTATCCTTATCCTTTGCCATCTGGCGCAACGAATGCGCCCGTACCCTATCGTTAGTATCTACGCGAATTACTGACTATCGGGATTTCTTTTCGTGGGGGAAAATGTTGTAGGTTGGCTATACGCACCAGCCTACTCCCTCCGTCAGTAACGTGCAAAGATACGACATTTTGGACCTACTTTCACAATAATCGTTCCAACTTTTTCTGTAGCAGGAGTCACTTGAGAAAGTTATCCACATACCTTATATGGTTAAATAACCATTAAGTTTCGGGAACACGGTTCGCAAAACTCGTCCCTACAAATATAGACACATTTATGAGGCCGTTGTTTTCCTTCACAGGGAAAATGAAGAAATTTTCACCCCCGGATTGTCTGCTTCCTACTAATTAACACGTCAGGCCGCCAAAAGTAACGCCGGAGGTCGGATTTTGACCAAGTCAGCGCGCTCCCTACTCTCCGTAGGGTCGAGGCATGCCTCGACCGTTCTTTCGCATAGCACCCCGCCGAACGCCGGGCGACGCATGCGTCGCCCCTACGAGGAGTGGTTTACACCGCCACTTTTCGGTGCTTATGCCCCATTTCCATGCACGGGTGGTCGGACGGCAGGAATTTGCCCGCATTGAGCAAGCCGCCCGGATTGAAGGCCGAGCGCAGCCGCGACATCACCTCGATATCCGGCCCTGAGAACATCCAGCCCAGCGCCTCTTTCTTCTCGATTCCCACGCCATGCTCGCCGGTGATCGAGCCGTTCTTGGCGATGCAGAGCTTGAGGATCTCGGCGCTTGCTGCCAGGCACGTCTTGACAGATTCGGGGTCGCGCTCGTCATATAAGATGGCCGGGTGCAGATTTCCGTCGCCGGCGTGGAAGATATTGGCGATGCGCAGACCAAATTTTTTCCCGATCCGATATATTTCCTCCAATACATCGGGCAGGGCATGACGCGGGATAACACCGTCTTGTGTGTAATAGCTCGGGCTCACGCGACCGAGTGCACCGAACGCTTTTTTGCGGGCCATCCAGAGCGACGTGCGTTCGACGTCGTTCGCCGCAACGCGCACCGTACGCGCACCGTGTTCGCGGCAAATATCCTGCACCTGCTTCGAGAGCCGCGCAAGCGACGCCGCAGCGCCGTCGAGCTCGACGAGTAGCAGCGCACCTGCATCGGTCGGGAAGCCGAGGCCGAACGCTTCTTCGAGCGCATCGAGCACTTCGGCGTCGATCATCTCGAGCGCTGCAGGGACGATGCCGCTGGCGATGATCGCCGACACCGTTTCGGATGCATCGCGCGGTGTCGGGAAATCAACGAGCATCGTCTCGACCGCTTGTGCGATCGGGGTGAGCTTCACCTTCGCTTTCGTCACGATGCCGAGCGTGCCTTCGGAGCCGATCATCAGTGAGAGCAGCGGCGCAGATTCTCCTTCGCTACCCAGCCACACAATGCGACCATCCGCTAAGACTACTTCTGCGCCGAGAACATGCTCGGCTGTTGCGCCATATTTCAAACAATGCGGGCCGCCCGCATTCTCCGCGATGTTGCCGCCGATGCTCGATGCTGCGCCGCTCGACGGATCGGGTGCGAAATGCAAATTGTGTTTGCGCACCTCGCGCGAGAGCGCCCCATTCACTACGCCGCATTCGACGATCGCCCAGCGTTCGGCGACGTTCACTTCAACGATGCGATTCATCCCCGACGTAACGATCATCACCGATTCACCGCAAGCGATCGCACCGCCCGAAAGCCCCGTGCCCGCACCACGCGTGATAAAGGCAATGCCGTGCTCGTTGCAGTGGCGCACGACGGCGCTGATCTCGGCGGCCGAGCGCACAAGCAACACGGCCGTCGGCCGCACGCGCTCGAGCGTCACCGCATCGGCGTCATAGACGAGCCGGTCCGCCGCCGCGGTGAGTATCCGCTCGGCCGGCAAGTACGCTTCCCACACGCTCGCACGCTCATTCATGGGCACCTATCGAGGGGTAGTTAACTATATTATTTATCAACGTTCTAATTGTACACAAACACGCACCCCAATTTTACATTTTACATTTTGCCTTTTACATTCCGAGCCGCGCGGTGCCTATCCTTTCATATTTAACATACAACATTCCTAAGAGGATTGCAAGGTGCCCGTCGAGAAAAAAAATACGGCTCGGTGAGAATGGTTTACGAGGCTGTCATTCTGAGCGAAGCGAAGAATCCCTATCGAAGCACACCACAGTTTATGCACGACCGACTAATGAATATTTATGCGGCTATATACCTCGTTCTCCCCAGTCTTCTTTGAGACTCGGACGTGCTGACGGCACCAAGATGCTCATGAAGAGGCGATCTAATGGGGAAGTGTTTGAAGATAATGTTGTGTATATGTTCTTGCGGCTATCGACAGTTTATTCATGAACATATTGAGAGCGATACTGTCTTTTTGCAGGACGAGCGGAATCGTTGCTCCTTTGGAAATAAGGAGCGATGCTCGTGGAAGATTGTCAGATACTAACGCAACAGCAAGCGGTGAGTTAGCAAATGGGACCGCAGGATTAATTTGTGCTCCGTGCCTGAGAAGAAGCATGATAAGAGAATCGCTCCCATTGCCGATTGCTTCAGCCAAGGGAAGCCGGATCGGGTGTTGTGTGCCATTCACGTCGGCCCCATGTTCGAGTAGTAATCGTGAGAGTCCTTCATGGCCTTCTCTGCAAGAATACTCAAGCGGTGTATCTCCGAGCAGATTGCATTTCGCATTCGGGTCCGCGCCGCTGATGAGTAATTGCTCAGCGATCGGTGCACACGGGTACGCTATCGCCGTCCACAACGGTGTTCCGAGTTCGAATAGGCTCCCAAGAAAATTCACGTTTGCTCCAGCGTGAATAAGTGTATTCACGCAACCCAAAGACCGCTGCCTCACGGCGAGAATGAGCAGCTCGCTAATCTGAAGCGAATCGTGCCTTCGTTCGGCTGTATCCAGCAAGAGAGCTAACGCATCTGAGTTTGAGAATATGATGCTTGCGACAAAGGCGTCAGAACCACTATGATCTGTCGCATACAGACTCGCTCCTCTTCGCAATAATTCGTCGAGAACCCGGGTTGAACTGTGGCACGTAACCGCAAGCTGGAGCAAGGTGTTGCCATGTATACTTTCCGAAGTATCGATCAATTCTGGGTTCCGACGGACGACCTCCATCGCGGAGTCTTCGTTATGTACGATCGCCAAGCTCGCAAATCTCGAGAACAACGAGTCAATATTCTGCGAGTGGACTGTTCGAGCTGATAGAGCTACGAAACAATAAACCGCTACAGAGAACCGGCAGATGGTCACAGTCAAGTGTCGGTATTGCATTGAAATGGATCCATTCTACTTATGTGTTGCATTCCACGACGCGCAGCGCACATCGTTTCATGTTTTAACATACAACAATCCCGAGAGGATTGCAAGGTGCCGTTGAGAAAAAACAATTACAAACCTCAAAGTGCCGACGTATCTTCGTGAGATGAGAATAGGCGTGTTCTGGTTCGTCCTCATCGCCGCGACCGCACTGTCCGGTTGCCTCGAAATGTTCGAGGATATCCATGTGCTTCGCGACGGACGGTTCCTTGTTCGAAAGACTACCGTCGTTTCCCGCAGTGACGCACCTCAAGCTCTGAACGAACGGCTGCGGACGCCCGGTTATACAAGAAGTGACTCCGAGGTTTTCGCGTTTGAGAATGAGTTACACGCCTGGAAACCGAACGACATCCAGAGGATATCTGGGGTTACGGATCTGCAAGTCCGTGACTCTGTCACCGATTCGCTCATCTTCGTTATCTCAGAGGCAGTTGCATCGTCAGATTCCTCCGTCGAGCGGTTGCACGGAATGATTGCTTGGCTCGGACCCGGGCTCAGTATGGATACGATATTGAACAAATCGATGGTGGCTCTTCGTGTTCACTCTGCTGGTGGGCGTACGTCCTTTCGCTATACCTACAACATAGAAGATCCAACTCCTGCAAATCAGTCCGACTCGGCCTATCGATATGACCCTGTTTCGACAGCGCTCAACGAACGAATGCGCCTAACTAACAGGGGTACTGTACGGATCTATGGCTCGAATCCACGAATCAAAAAATCTGCGACGAACGCACGGATCGTGGACGGTCACATTGAGTGGCTGATTCCTCCGGACGAAGTTACAGAACCTTGGCTGCGCAAATCGAACGGTGCGACGTTTGAAGTCGGTCCTGAGCACAATCCAAAGTGAACATTGAAATAAACGTTTCACACTATGCATAGCAAGAGCGACGTATACATGCTGCACATAGTAACTCATGTTAAGTACTGATTCAGTGCAGACACACTCAGTAGATCCAAGCAAGGTACGTAAACATCGTCTCGTACGGCGTGCATGTATGCTTTCGGGGTTTTTTATGCTGTACTGCGACTTTACAGGTAACACGCACTGGATGCCCTATCACCTGAGCATATTTACCACATTCGCATTCGGTACGGCGTCCCTAATCATGCGCCGCAAATATGGGCTACCGTCGTTTTTCGAGATGAGCAGAGAACTCAGACAAAAAATACAAGAGATCAGGTCAAGAAAGCAGAATTAACGCTCGGACTCGAACACCCACAACGCCCAGGAGATGAGATAGAGTACGCCTGCTTCGACAGAAGTACTTGTCGGAGAATTCTTAAGCCGACTTTCACAACGCCGACGTATCTTCGCAACATGAGAATAGGCGTGTTCTGGTTCGTCCTCATCGCCGCGACCGCACTGTCCGGTTGCCTCGATACGATTGAGGAGATACACGTACTCGGCGACGGGCGATTCCTGTTTCGCGAGATCGTAGTCGCCTCACGCTCCGAGGCTGTGCACGACATCAACGAGCGAACGGGTACTCAGAACCTGATCCCATCGGATTCGGAGTTGTTCGCTCATGAGAATAGGCTACACGCGTGGAGTGCAGCCACCGTCATGAATATTCCGGATGTTTCTCGCTTGCAAGTACGGGACTCACTCACCGATTCGTTGGTCTTCGTGATCTCGGAGGCGATCGTGTCGACCGATCGTGCCGTGGAGCGACTACATGCGATGCTGTTCGGGTACGATCCCACGCTGACGGATAGCGCGATGCCACCGAATGAATTCGTTGGCCTGCGAGTCCGAACGGCAAAACAGCGGACCACCTTCGAGTACACGTACAACATCATGAAGGATTCGGTCGTATCGTCGTCGTCCCGTTCAGGTCACGCTATCAATGCTGCCGACAGTACGATTAATGAATTTCTTGGAGGGAAGGACTACGCTGTAGTGAGAATATTCGGCAGAGAACCACGGATCGTCTCGCCAGCGACCAATGCCCGCATCAGTGGCGATCACATTGAATGGAGATTGCCCACCGTCGAGTTGACGAAATTCTGGATGCGGAAGTCGAACGGCGCGACATTCGAGGCTGGGTCGAGTTCGAATGAACGGTGAGTGAAGATCTAATACAGAAGAAGCGACCCAAATGATAACGATAGTTACTCTTCTCATATCTCGATATCGCGCGGTGAGCGCCGGCCTTCTCTGCGTGTGCATCGCTTGTTGCATCGCATCGCTCGTTTCGTGCTCGAAACGGTCTGATCAGGTTACAAGCCGCCGAGTCTTGTTGAACGGCCGTATGGACATCGACAGCATGTTCCTGTGCGGCGAACGACTCGAAGAGTTCGACGCGATACGTTCTGCAGGACTCGAGCCGAAGATCGACAGCGATGACATCACGATGGATTCGACAATGCCGATGAAACACGGCGTCATCGCTGCTTGGAATGCAACAGTCTTCGGCGTGGACTCCGGTTGTTTCAAGGCCGACATCGCTTCTAAGCGGGTCCCGATCTTGTCGTTGAACTTTACGAGGTCTCATCTGCCGCGCTCGAGGTGGACGGCGGTCAAGGATTCGTTCGATGCCGTTCGAGACGGTGACGGCTGGTGCAAATACATCAAGGAAGGAGATCAGGAAGTGCTCCGCGGCGAGGTGCGTCTCGCGCACTCGAACCTGATGTTGCGATGTGACACATCTGGCATGATGGTCTCCTTCTTCATCAAGGGAGGATTTCTGGGGATCGAGTGAATCGGAGGTTCGTGTAGCTTTGCGAGCGGGTATTGTGTCTATACGCTTAAGGACGAGGTTCTTTTGGTATGCTGCGAGGCAGTCCGAACATCTCTTTGCAGAATAAACAATGAAGTTATTAATCGCATCTGTGCTCATCCTGTTTGCTGTCGCAAGAGGCTATGCGCAAGAGAGAAATGGCTACGATTCCATCCCCACCCCGTCATTGGCAAAAGCAGACTGCCACCCTTCCTTGGCCCTGGAGATCGGTGTGACGACCCTCGTCCTGGGCGTACCCTCATTTTGGATATGGCGTGAGCCCTTCGATGCTGACTCCAACGAGTATCTCAGGATTCGAGGACTATTCTTACCGCTCGACTTATTGATTCTTGTGTTCACGCTGGGTCCGGTTGCGGAGTCGACTTCAGATTGCGAGGCCTCGTATTGGCACGCGGCTTGGATTGGCCTCGTGTCCGATTTCATCTGCTCGTACACATACGGAGCTGTGTATGGTTTCAACCACAAACTCGATAATCATAAATTCAACTTGCCTGAGTTTCTTGCACTCGGTGTCGCCCCATCCGTCCTGACCGTATTCGCATACAATCTATTCCAGCATCCAAAGGAATCCAAGACAACTTCGATGATGCTGTACCCGTCGCTTGGGAGGGGCAACACGGCTTCGCTCAATTTTCTGATGCAGTTCTAGCACTGGTAGCTTGACCTATGATGCCCCAGAACTTATGGCAGGTAGTTAGGTTGGGATTCATACAGAGAACCAACTACTTGTAGAGATATGGAACAGAGCGTCCATACTGGTCGTGGTGGGTACATGTTGCCTCTCCTTATTGCGTTGCTGATGATGCATGCGCTGATAGGTCGTGCATTTGCACAGGCTGCTCCTCAGCTCCCCGGTGGCGGCTCGAACGGCAGGGTCACTTCGGGAGGTTCGCAATGGCAGGAGCCACGGGCGACACTCTATTTGGAAATGGGCGGCAATGCGGCGGCGGCATCAGTGAATGCCGATGTGGTGATGCGCAAGCATTACTTCACTCGGTTCGGCCTTGGTTTCAATTACCGGATGCCGTACGAGTTCGAGACGCTCGTCTGCGATGGAGAGTTAGTTGCAATGGCGGGCTATCTGTTCGGTGGTGAGGCCAGCAGTCTGGAGATGGGGATCGGTACGGTGGTCGACATGAGTACACACTATCGAAATGCGATCCTCGATGGCAATAACAGCCGATTCAAACCGACCGGGACTCTCGCGCTGCGATTTCAATCTATGGTGCCGGGAGCGATGATTCGGCTCGCGTACACGCCCTTCTTCGATGCGTCACACTGGCGCAACTGGTGCGGGTTCAGTGTAGGATTCAGCCTGAGATCAATACGATAGCGATCAGGGTGAGCATAAGAAGGACTATGTGTATGACTTGGACCAAGGAAGCGAATGAACTACTTGAACGGGCTCGGACTTCTGAAGAAGGAATACTTGAAAAACAATACAGCATCGAACGTCGGTCGTTTCAGTACCTTAGAATGCGTTGGGTGTTGCCAACTGGTAGAATAGTTTTTCGATAGAATGAATAGCAATCATAAAAAATGCGTAGTATTAGGTGGGCGATCTTACTTCCAGTAATAATTATATTATGTCAGTGATCGACGACGAATTTTACCTTCGTGGTAAAACCTGCCGTCTGTAGTTCTGCTACGTACACACCGTTAGGATACGATGATGTAGGAAGGTACTCTTCTGTGTTGTTTGGTAATAGAGCTTTTCTTTCGACCTCCTGTCCTAATATATTTACTATTCGAAGCACACCGGCTGTTTGCAGGGAAGAAAATAAGATACGTACATACTGATGTGCGACAGATGGAAAAGCGTGAATGAGTTGTGTTGCAAAACTCGCTGGTTCGACGATGCGAAGGTTCGGGTTCGGTGTTCGTGGAATATCCGTACATCCGTTATACAATAAGAAATTCTCTCCGGTAGGGCCATCAGTGCTTTGAAAAACGACCGCACCTCGGTATGTATTATCTATAAAATGGAGGGTATCCATCGTGAAATCGGTAGACCTAAACTCTCTGTATCGAGCATCGTAATAAGTGTCTAATGCTTTTCCCCCGCTATAGAAAAAAGCATACGTTACGTAATCGCCAAAATTATCATTTACTGTTCCAGTTACCATGAGTAATGGCGTTCCATCACCAATAAGATTTCCGCAGTTACGCATATAACCACCGAAATCTTTCATAAGACTGTAAGTTAGATCGAGTTGAGCAGGTGACTTTATTACATAATACGCATTCTCTTTTGTCAATCTGTAGGTGCCAAAATTATCGTTGCCAGGATAAATGTAAACGTTCATTCCATCGCTGATAAGCAGATCGGTAACTCCATCACCAGTAATATCCATCGCATACAATACTTTTGCATCTATAGAGCCCGAATCGGTAAGCCATAATAGAGTATCCTGCGAAAAAGGCAAATCATGCCTAAATAAACCAATTCTATTTGTACTTCGGCATACAATCATAGGGTTCAGACTGCGACCAAATTTTCCAATAATTGCCCCGTTATAGATGGTAGTCGTCAGTATACACGAATCATTCGGATAGATGACTTTTGAACCGAAGAGAGTTTGGTATATGAAACTTCCGCCGCTGTAAATTCCAAAATATGGGCCAGGGTTAGCACCGCCAACAATGAAATCAGAATAGCCATCTTCGTCATAATCAAATACTGTCTGTAGTGAAGGTGAAGAATTGTCCGCCTTTTGTCTGAAAATTGAATCAGTATTTCTAATTTGAGAAAAATAAGGGTAATGACCAAAATTTTTCCTAAAGAGAGGGTGCCCATCAATAAGAGTTATTAAATCTTGTTTGCCATCTTTTCCGTCAAAATCAGCGCAAGCATAAGGAACACCAAAGACTATACTGTCACTGGATTTATCAAAAAGTTTATTCCCCCCATAATGTATAACAGTATAAGCATTAATTGTATCGTTATGGCACCCGAAGCCCATGTCCTCATATCCGTCGCCGTCTATATCGCCTATGTTCAGATTAGGATATAGACCAAATCCTTCATGTGAAGTGTCTATAATTTTGAGTAACGGAGCCACATCAATGGCAGCCGGATCGCTTGCATCATCGATCTGCGCCCAAACGCGGCCAGTGAAAAAGATACAAATAAAGAGAATGTAGGCCCCAAAGCGCATATATACAAATGACAACCGATGGCGACGACGGTTACAATTTTTCTTCATACTCTGTAGGGCAAAAGCCGTGCCTCTCTTTGAAGTCCATTCTTACCTCTTTTGTTGCCATTGGGGCATCATATTATGATGTCCCCCGAATTTGTGACAGGTAGTTAAGTTGGGTTTCATTCAGAGCATCAACTTCTTTTAGAGATATGGAACAGGACATCCGTTGGTAGATCTGTGCGGCATGCAAAGCAAAGGTCGTCTCAGACGCCCTATGCGAACGCCGTGCTCAGCGTGTATCATCCTTCGTTCTATTCCTAAACACCCGCATCGCCCAGGGCACGGAATAGAGCACGATCATCGCCAGTAGTGCGCCGCCGATGACGTCGATGACGTAGTGGTAGCGCAGATAGACGGTCGAGAAGATCAGGCCCGAGCCGACAAGCAGGATGAACCAGCGAGCGCGGACCTTGAACTTGAATGCCAGCAGCATCGTCAGCAGCGTGATCTCGGTGTGTCCGCTCGGGAAGACATCTCGCGTGACGACCTTCATCGCCTCGGCGTTCGTCATTGCCGCCGAAATGTTCTCGCCCCAGTTAATGAGGAAGCGCAGTCCGTCGGTCAGCCAGAGCCCCGGCAGTTCGTGCGGCAGCGCGGCGAAGTCGTGCAGTGTGAAGCGCGGTCCGACACCGGGCAGGAGCAAGTAGCAGACGTAGGAGACCAGCAAGCCGTACACAATGGTGAAGCGCAGCTCCTCGAGGTTGTGTGTCGCGCGTTCGGAGCGAGTCTGCTGTCGCCTCTTCGAAAGCTCCCATGCGACGATCACGGGCAGCCAATAATACATGAAGTAGCACGACTGCAAGAACTCAACGACGACCGGCAGCGTGGGGATGTGATGAAAGAGCCAGACGGTCGGGTCGGTGCCGAAGAGGCTGCGGTCGATGTGGATCAATACGTCGTCGTAGTCGCGTCCGTGGATGGCGAACGATAGCTTCTCGACCGTCTTGAAGACCATCAACGCGATCGGCACGACATAGAACGTATGCGCAGCGTGCGTCCATTTGTTCGGGTAGCCGGCAAGCAATGCGTTCATCGCGAACATGATGAGCATGATGACGACCGAGCTCACGAGCACGGCGCCGACGTCCACCGAATTATGGAAGACGAGCGCGAGCACATCGAACACGACAAGAAAAGCAGCCGTCACGAACTCCACCGAAGTGAATTCGCGATAGGTGCGGGAAAGGAATGATGCCCGGGTGGTCAAGAATCTTTTGTATTATGCAAAAATACCACCGGACCAGGCTGTATTTTGCCACGCCCAAAAATATGCGATCCCTCCAACCCCGATGCAGGGGTCCGGAGGGATCGGTTTGGTGCGTTCATCTCGGGTAGCGACTCAGTTCTTGACTATATGGTACTGTCATTCTGAGCACATTCGCTTGCTCAGTGTAAATTCCGCGAAGAATCCCTTAATGAAACGTAGTGAGGCTCCGCCGCAGAGATTCTTCGCTTCGCTCAGAATGACGTCGTCATACAGTGTTCAAACGGAGCCGCTACGTCCACTTGATCGTTGAGCGCGAGCCCGAGCTCAGGCTGTTTGAAGTTTGCCTTCGAACGCCGGAGCGAATATGGCGTAGGCCGGGTAGATCTCGACCTGCGGCTGGGTGGTAATGCCGGTTGACATCACCCCGGGCATCAGGCGCGTTTCGACGAAGCGGTTGAATTGCTCGGGGCTTTCCCACACATCGACGACGCGCAGGGCTGAGCCGTCATGTGTGGCTACGTGGAAGATGGCGCCGGCCGGGATGTCGTGCTCCCACTTGACGATCTGCCGAACTTCCTCATATTGCTCCAGGGAAATCCCGTCCCATTTCATGATCATTGCGATCTTGCTCATTGTGAGTTCTCCGTATGAATAAGTGAATAGATTCAGATGAATGATACAAGGAATACAGGCGGACGGTCGGATTGGATGTGCGAGGCCAGAAAAAATCTTGTAGGGGCGAGGCATGCCTCGCCCGAGGCGGGTGGTTTATTATTACGACGGGCGACGTATGGGTCGCCCCTACGGATACAGGATACTGTAGAGTTTCACCATCTCGGCGACATCGAGCTCCTCGGCGCGTTTCGGCAAGTAGGGTTCGAGCGCCGCGGCATCGGCGCCGGTATCGCCGAGTGCCTTCAGATTATTCTTGATCGTCTTGCGACGCATTGAAAAGAGCGTGCGGACCATCCGTGAGAACTGTTTGTCGGTGAAGTTCGCAGGCGGCGGAATGTTCGAGCGGGCGAAATAGTCGTTCGTGAAGTCGAGCCGCACGACGGCAGAGTCCACGTTCGGCGGTGGACGAAACGCCCCGGCCTTGACTTTGAAGAGCATCTTCACATCTGCGAAGCATTGTGAGATCACGGATGGAATACCATACTGCTTCGTGCGCGGCACGGCCACGAGGCGCTCGCCAACTTCTAACTGCACGAGCAATGTAGCAGAACGGATGATCGTCCGCTCCTCGAGCAGCTTGAAGACAATCGGGCTTGTGATGTAGTACGGGATGTTCCCGACGACATTGAGGCGCGCTTCGGGCGCGATGTTCTGTAGATCGGTCTTGAGGAAGTCGGTATGCACGACCTCGAAGCGCGGGTCGGCGATCTCGCGTTCGAGTACGTCGACGGCGCGGTCGTCGAGCTCGAACGCAATGAGCCGAGATAGCGGATGATGCAGCAAGTGCCGAGTAAGCGCACCCGTACCGGGGCCGATCTCGATGACGCTTTCGCCCTCGCGCACATCGCACGCGTCGGCAATACGACGGAGGATATTCTCGTCAAAGAGAAAGTGCTGCCCGAGTGATTTCTTTGTTTCAAATCGCTGCATGGATCGGTTGTTTCCGGCAAAGTAGTAGCGCGGAATTCGTTACCATAACATCGAACCCATGTATCTTTGTGCAATCAATAATGAACCCATCGATGAAGTTTACCCGCACGCTCGCAGCACTCGTTCTTTCACTCGCATTCGTAGTACCCTCGTTCGCTCAATCGTCGACGCCGATCACGTTAGAGATGCACATGCCCAAAGGCGCTGCATACACGATCCTGACGGACATGACACAAAAGATCAACGGTACCAGCAGCGGGATCGACGTCAAGATCGACCAACACATGGTCTTCGGTATGAGTATGAAGGTAAAAGAAGCGAAGAAAGACGGTAATCAGGTCCTGACGACGAAATACGACCGTCTTGCAATCACGCAGAACGTCGATGCCGGTGGGCAGCAGATCGAAACCATCGTCGATACCAAAGACCCTTCGAAGAACAAAGGCGATGCAGCCGAGGAAATTGCTCCGAGACTCACGAAGCTGATCGGGGTAAGCTATAACAGTGAATACGATAAATACGGAGCACAGGTCTCGACGGACCTCGACTCGGTGATTGCAAAGTATCAGGTCAGCGATTTTGCCGGCAACTCCGAGAATAATCAATATGCGGTCGTATTTCCGGACCACCCGGTTTCCATCGGCGACTCGTGGCATGCGAAGACGGTGAAGAACGAGGGCGGCCAGGATCTGACTACGGATGTGACCTACACACTCAAATCGGTCGGCACGACAACTGCGGAGATCGGATTCGAATCGCATATTGTCGGGCTCATTGCCGAAGGTTCGCTCGATGCGACGATGAATGGCAGCTATACCGTGTCGCTCAAAACAGGTTGGACGTCCAATGCAACCATGCAGATGGAGATGAATATGAAGGTCAAAGAGCAGGGGACGGGCACGGAGTCGCCGATGAAGATCACCAGTAATTTTACGATCACCTCCGAGCCGAAGAAATAACGATCGGTCGTAGTGAACGCAGAATTGCCCTGGTCAGGACGCTGACAGCAGGAAACACAGTAGTATATTTGTATCCATCGTCTTGCGGTCGTTTCCGGCGGATACGACAGTGGTGATCTGACTATTTCCTATGCTATTACATAACTCCCGCACATTTCGCCCCCCGAACTTCCGGTCTGTTCCCAGTGTGCTCGCATGTATTGCCATTGTCCTGCTCGTTTCCAAGGCGTATGCCCAACACTCGGCACGATTAATGCACGGACGCGATACGATCGTGTTTGTCGCTGCCGACGATCGAACATTCGAAATGTCCTATCGGCTTGCCAATAACCTTGACACGGCGACGATCATTTTCGATCCGAACTATCACCCGTCCGGTGTTTTTACTCGCGTCGACTCCGATGCAAACGGCTTGCACATTCGCGGCGGAGCGTACAGTATCGAGGCAACAACCTCACCGTTTGCAATCACTGTGCGCGATGCGAATGATCGCATCGTATTCGCAACATATCCGGATACCGGCTTCCGCAGCAATGGCTGTTATGCGCAGATCCTGCAACATGCCGATTACTACGGACTCGATAACCGGACGTGGGGTTTGGCCCGCGGCGACTGGCCGGCGTGGGTGTTTACCGGTGACTACGGCAAAGCAAGTGGTCTGCTTCTCTGGACGACCGATGGATATGGGATTGTCGCTGACGTGGATGACGGTGGTGCGAACGCCACTGGCTGGACAGGCAACTTCTATTATGACAAGACAAATAGTCGTCGCAGAGATAATCATCTCTATATGACATTCGGCACCCCTTGGCAGATTTTTCGTTCGTTTGCGGATATTCTCGGCAAGCCTACGATGCCGCCGTTGTGGTCGCTCGGGTTTCTGCATAGTAAGTGGGGGCAGGATCAGAAGGACGACTACGATCTTGCGCACCAATACCGTTCTCGAAATATCGGAGTCGACGCATTCGCGTTCGACTACGAGTGGATGGACTGGGGACAGCCATGGGGCGAGTTTCGATGGAATCCGACGGCTTTCCCCGATGCCGAATCCGGTGTGTTTGCCGATTCGATGCAGAAGCTCGGTATCTCACTGATGGGTATTCGCAAACCTCGTATTCACGTCGATCAGCCCGAAGGCCAGTATGCGGTAACACACAAGTATTTTCTGCCCGATTCGGCGTTTTATGACTATGTAAGTTTTCAACGAGTCGCACTACTCGATTTTTATAATCCGAAGGTCCGACAGTGGTACTGGCAATCGCTTGTCGATAGCAGTCGCGATCCGTTTAAGCGTGGGCTAAAGGCGCTCTGGAACGACGAAGTCGGGTACCACCGCTCGTTGTATTGTCCGAATATGCAGAAGGCGCAATACGACGGACAACGGTCGTATAACAACTATCGTGTGTTCTCGCTGAACAGGAATTATTCAGTCGGAGTCAACAAGTTTGCCTATGGCATGTGGACGGGGGATATCCAGTCCGACTTTACAACATTGCAGTTTCAAAAACAAGGGGTACTCAACTCTGCGTTGCTTGGGCTCGGTTGGTGGAGCATGGACATCGGCGGCTTCTGGGGATATCCCGATTCGAGTGTCGGCGTTGCCGAGCGATACATCCGCTGGATGGAGCTTGGTGCGTTCGTGCCGTTCTTCCGCATCCATGGCTGCATCGGCCGCGAACGCGAGCCCTGGCTCTATGGCACTGAAGCAGAACGAGTCAGCCGCGAGATAATCAAACTTCGCTATACTTTCTTGCCATATACCTACGGCCTGTTTCGGACGTTCGTCGATGACGGTATCCCGCCGGTTCGTCCGTATGTATTCGACTACCCGACGGATTTTATTTCGCATTACGAGAACAAAGCGGAGCTCTACGGACCGAGCATGATTGTCGCGCCGGTTGTCGATTCGCTTGCCCGATCGATCACATTCCATGTTCCGCCCGGGACTTGGGTAAATTACTATACCGATAGTCTCGTTGCCGGCAGTGCCGATGCAACGTTGGATGCCCCGCTTGATCGTGTTCCGATTCTCATCAAACGTGGTGCGATTATCCCCGAACAAATTCCAGGGCGATTCTCGCTCGACAGCGAGTCGTACCGTGATATCCGCTTCCATGTCTATAGTGGTGCATCCGATACGACCTCATACTACGAGGATGACTTCACAAGCTATAACTACGAGCACGGCGAGTATGCGAAGATTCCCTATCGGCATACTTACAGCCGAGATGCCGAACATATCACGGTCGGGGCGCAGGAAGGAGAGTATGCTGTTCGACCTCGTCACGGTTTTTTTATCGTTCACTGCCTCGACCGAGGGATCGCTCGGGTACTGTACGATGGGGTTGCACTCGACACAATGTCTTTGTCGGATGTCTATGACCGCACACAAACCGGTTGGGCACTTGATTCAATAGCGCACCAACTCGTGATCAGCGTCTCAGATCCATTCCGCGCAGCCGATATTATACTAGAGCCGATCATCGACTACTCGAAGCCCGCAGAGTCGCTTCGGCAGATTGCCGTCGATGTCGTCTCCAATCCTACGCAAGGTAGTATTCGCTGGAATGTCTATTCACCGACCGATACGGATATCCATTCGACGATCTCCACGGTGACCGGAGCGATTGTCTATCAGAGCAACGATCACGCATTTGCCGGGGAAAATCTATTCAGTCCGAACGGTACTGTGTTTACACCAGGTACCTACGAACTGGTTGTGACTGGCAAGGGATGGTCGGTGACGAAAAAGGTGATCGTGCTTTCGCGGTAACCGTTATTCGAGCGCTGTCAGAAACTCGATGATGCTGGTTTCCTTCGGGATATCGAATTTTTTACGGATCCGATACCGGTGGTTTTCGATGTTGCGCTCGGACAGACAGGTCAGCCGTGCGGGCCGGCGGTGGATGGTGTGACGATCGAATACGTCGATGTCGGAGTTGAATCGGTACTCGATTTGCACGAGACGAGCGCCACCGCGATGCAAGCGGCTATCACGAAAGCAATAGAACGAAGAAATGTCATGGTCTGAAATGGAATGGGTGAATGTTCCAAGGCAAAACTACCGGGAGGCTTGGAGAAGGCGTTACTCTAAACGGTACTCTATTTCAGGCTGAGGTGTCCTGATGCACTCAAGGTGTGCTCATCGAACGCATCCGAGTATAAAATGTGCGCATCGCTTCCGCTTCGCCGGGAATATCGAAGTGCTCGATCGATACGATCATCCCATGCTCGATGGAAATCACCTCGTACGATCTGGACTCATGACGCCCGTGTTTATGGCGGATCGAATCTATGAAGTTCAGTTTGAAAGTGCCATCTTGCAGTTGTTCTACTGTGGAGGAGAAACTCACCTCGTCGAATGTCTGCTGCATGAACTTCGTATTCCGGTCGTAGAGCGCAATGACATGGGTGCGGCCTTGATAGTTGCCTTCGTTGTAGCGGTAGGTGCAGTTCTCGGCAAGTAACATTCCTGCTTCGTTGAAACGACATGCATCGATAGAGGATGCGAATTGTTCGGCGATCTTGAGACTCATGCATATCGTAACTCAACTCATGGATGATCGGTTGCGAACCTCTGCGTAATGGCTCCGTTTTGAGTGTATTAGTATTGCAAGGTCATTCTGATCAACGCGAAGAATCTCTGCGGCGGGGCCTCACTGCGTTTCATCGAGGGATTCTTCGCTTCGCTCAGAATGACGTCTGTGTAACCGTTCAAACTGAGCACTATTAACACCTGACAACGGGAATGCAGATTTGTTATACAGGCAGTGCATTGAACTTGCAGCCGATTCCATCGTTCTATACTACCACATGACATTTCTCGAACTCATCCGCGAGCGGCCGGTCGTCTTTGACGGAGCGACGGGCACGCACCTTCAGGGGCAGGGGCTTACACCCGACGATTTCGGCGGCGAGCACCTTGCCGGCTGTAACGAATACCTCGTGCGCTCGAAGCCCGATGCGGTTGCGCTCGTCCATAAAGATTATCTCGAGGCCGGTGCCGACGTGATCGAGACCGATACGTTCGGTTCGGCATCGATCGTGCTCGCCGAGTACGACCTCGGGCATCTTGCATACGATCTCTCGAAAGAAGCCGCCGAACTTGCGAAGAAAGTCGCGACAGACTATTCAACGGCTGCAAAGCCCCGATTCGTTGCGGGTTCTGTCGGACCCACGACAAAGCTGCCGTCGCTCGGGCACATCACGTTCGATGCGATGCGCGATACGTTCTACACACAGATCCTCGGGCTCGTCGATGGCGGAGTGGATCTGTTGTGCATCGAGACGTCGCAAGACCTGTTGCAGGTGAAGTGCGCGCTTGCTGCAACGATGGATGTATTCGCCGAGCGGAAAATCCAACTTCCTGTCGTGACCTCCGTAACCATTGAGACGATGGGCACGATGCTCATGGGTACCGAGATCGCGGCGGCGCTCACCGCGCTTGAGCCGTACGACATCATCTCGCTCATCGGCATGAACTGCGCGACAGGTCCGAAGGAGATGGAAGAAAATGTGCGCTACCTCACACAGAACTCCGTCAAGCCGATCTTTTGCATGCCGAATGCCGGATTGCCGGAGAATATCGGCGGCGTCGCGCACTACCATCTGACGCCGGATGAAATGAAGAAATGGATGTCGCATTTTGTCGGCGATCTCGGCGTCTCGGTGATCGGCGGATGCTGCGGCACGACGAAGGAGCACATTCGCTCCGTCGCGAGTCTTTCCGAGAGTATTCATACGGCGGCGCGTGCCGTCACGTGGACCCCTGCAGCGGCGTCGATCTATTCCTCCGCACCGTTCGAGCAGCAACCCGCACCCGTGATTGTCGGCGAGCGCTGCAATACCAACGGCTCGAAGAAATTCAAAGAGCTGATCCTCGCCGAAGACTACGAAGGCGCCGTCGGCGTTGCGAAAGAACAAGTGAAAGAAGGTGCGCATATGCTCGATCTCTGTGTCGCGTACGTCGGTCGCGACGAAGTTCGCGATATGCGCGAGACGATGAAGCTCTTCAATACGCAGGTCACACTGCCGCTTGTGATCGACTCGACGGAGTACCCCGTCATCGAAGAAGCGCTGAAACATTACGCGGGCCGCGCGATTATTAACTCGATCAATCTCGAAGACGGCGAGGAGCGCATGGCGCATATCCTCCCGCTCTGTAAACGCTACGGCGCTGCGGTGATCGCACTGACGATCGACGAACAGGGAATGACAAAGACGCGCGAGCGTAAGGTAGAAGTCGCCGAGCGCATTATCGAGCTCTCGGTACACAAATACGGCATGCGCGAAGAAGATCTGATCTTCGATACGCTCACGTTCACGCTCGGTTCGGGCGATGAAGAATTCCGTACAGCAGGTATCGAGACCATCGAGGCGATTCGTATGCTCAAAGCCAAGCATCCGAAGGTCAAGACGATCCTCGGCGTCTCGAATATCTCATTCGGCCTGAACCCGCATGCACGGCACGTCCTGAACTCTGTCTTCCTGCACTACGCGATCGAAGCGGGGCTCGACATGGCCATCGTTCACTCGGGCAAGATCATGCCGTTGCACAAGATCGACGAGAAGGGCCGCGACCTAGCCCGCCAGATCATCTTCGACGAACGCAAGTGGGAGATGGTGCCGAAGGCGGCGTGATGCTCATGTTTGAAGGGACCTTGCTTGCAGAACCCGACGGCGGGCATGCGGTCGTTGTACCCGATGACGTTCGTGCACAACTTGGAGGTTCGTCTCGCCTACGTGTTCGCGGCACGATCAACGGAACACCCTTCCGCTCCAACATTGTTACCTACAGTGGGATCCTGTACCTTGGTGTCCACAAGGCAACTGTTCGTACCGCAGGGCTCATTGGCGGGGATGTGGTCACGATCGAGATTGAAGCGGATCCTGACCCCAGATAGAAGCCTTGCGTGAGGTGTGGACAAAATTGACCCTCCCGGTGTTTACCTCGACCGTTAATCCTACGTATTATGGGCAGAGCATTCGAATTTCGAAAAGTACGCAAGATGAAGCGCTGGGACAAGATGTCCAAGGCGTTCACGAAGATCGGCAAGGAAATCGCGATCGCGGTGCGCCTCGGCGGACCCGATCCGGCCGGCAATCCTCGTCTTCGCTCGGCGATTCAAAATGCCAAAGGCGTGAACATGCCGAAGGACCGCGTCGAAGGTGCCATCAAGCGCGCATCGAGCAAAGACGCGGAGAACTTCGAGGAGGCAGTGTACGAAGGGTACGGTCCGCACGGTGTAGCGATTATTATCGAAACGGCGACCGATAACCCGACGCGTACTGTTGCGAATATCCGCTCGTACTTTACAAAGTTTGGCGGTGCGCTTGCCACCAGCGGCGCGCTCGCCTTTATGTTCGAACGCAAAGGCGTCTTTCGTCTGCCGGCGGCAGGCGTCGACCGAGATGCGCTCGAGCTCGAGTTGATCGACTTCGGCGCCGAGGACATCAAAGCCGAGGACGACGAGTTGGTCGTCTATACGTCGTTCGCCGACTTTGCCGGGATGCAGAAGGCTCTCGAAGAAAAGAGCATCGCAGTCACAGAAGCCAAGATCGAGCGACTTGCCACCACCACGAAAGAACTTTCGGAAGAACAAGCGACCGAAGTGTTCGACCTCATCGAGCGCATCGAAGAGGATGACGACGTACAGGCAGTCTATCACACCGTAGCATAACCGGATGCGACGCGCACTGGTCCTTCTCGCGCTCTTGGTTGCAACATCGTCGATGGCGCAACACCGCTCGATGCGATTGTTGCTGCCGGCTCGTGACTTTTCCGGGTATGCGAAATTTCTGCACACCTTCGGGTTTACGACGCTCGACTCCGTCCATTCCATCGTTCGCCTCGGCGACGGGCAGGTTTTTGCCGCGCTGATGCGGCTCGACGATGAGCTGAAGGGGCCGCAACTCGCGCTCTTCGTCGATGATATCGGTCATGTCGATACCCTGCTTTCCACCGAGAGCGGCGTGAACGTCTTCCGAGGCGAAGATGGCCAAATATCGGAGATCGATGTGCATGCTCCCGGCGGCGTCATGCTCTTCATTCATCCGTCGGCGCAGGGAAGCATGCAGCAACCACCAATGACGGCGAACCCTGCATGCGGTGCATTCGTGGAGTTCTCTGTGCCTGTGACGGACGTCGATGCGGCGGCAAAATTTTGGAAGCTCTTCGGGTTTGCCGAGTCGTATCGAGGAGAACAACCGCACCGGGTCGTTCGTCTCGGCAACGGTTCGTTCACGATCGGGCTTCACCAAGACCCGAACACCGAGCGGTCGATCACCTATGCAAGCCGCACAGCGGCTGAGATGATCGAGGCGATCCGGGCCAAGGGGATCGAGCCGATCCTTTCGGACGACGGGAAGAATGGCGGAGCAGTCATGGCGTCGTTCGAATCTCCCGAAGGACTCATCGTGAATATTCTGGGCTTGCGCTGAACGCGATGCCAACCGTGGCAGGGCGCAAGATCGCCGAACTTCGTACCCTCCTGAAACAACATGCGAATGCCGAGCATGCAGCGTTCCATAAGAACTATCAGAAGTCGAGCAAGAAATTCTACGGCATCAAAACGCCCGTCTTGAATGCGGCCGTGAACGATGTCTTCCCGAAGCGCCCGAAGCTGACGAAGGAGGAGATGTGGCCGTTCATCGATGCGCTATGGAATTCCGAGTGGTTCGAAGAACAAGGCGCAGCACTGTTGCTTCTCGATCGCATTACGAAGGTGCTCACACCTTCCGATCTGCCGAATATTAAAAACATGGTCGGCGACTGCGAAGGATGGGCGATGCTCGATTGGATCTCGACGCGAGCGCTGGGGGTGATGGCGATGAACTACCCTGATGAAATCTACCCGAAGGTCAGAACCTGGACGAGAAGCAAGCACCTCTGGACTCGCCGTGCTTCGATCCTGATTCACGTCATGCCGGCTCGGAAGAAACAACTGCGCGCAGATGTAGCCTTGCCAACGTTTGCCGAGTTGCTGCACGAGAAGGAGTTCTTCATTCGCAAAGCCATCGGCTGGGCGCTCAGAGAAATGTGTAAGCACTACCCGGAGATGACGTTCAAATTCTTAAAGGAGCGTAAGGCAGAAGCATCGGGACTGACGATGCGAGAAGGTAGTCGGAATCTCCCGGAGAATCTGAAGAAACGGCTACTTGCTGGTTGAGTGCCATCGTCAGTACAACCCTACTTTTTCTTACAGTAAAGCTTCTTAATCCGTTGTCCCTCTTTGCGTAGCGCTGCTTTGCGTTCGTCGCCGATCTCGTTCCAGTGCGTATTTGTGATCGCACCCTCGAGCGCGTAGAGCATCACCACCGCAGGATTGATGCCGCGCTCGACGAGCAGCCGGAACACATCGAGCACGCCGATGCGCTCGATGTCAGCCGTTGTATACACGCCAACTTCACGCAACCACTGTGCAGATTTCGGCCCGATATTGAGGATTGGTGCTGACATTGATACTAGGGTTGTGAATCCTTTGAAACGGTTTTCAACAGACGTCATTCTGAGCGAAGCGAAGAATCCCTTGCTGAAACCCTGTAAGGCTCCGCCAAAAGGATTCTTCGCTTCGCTCAGAATGACGGTGCGTTGGGTAGAATGACAATACGTACATCAAATTAACACCACGCCTCCACCCACCGGAATAACCCAAGTCGTTTTTTCATGATTCGGTGTTCTTCATTCTTATATTATTTCGCATGGACGATAGGCACCTCATCGCATTAGAGAAGTATTTCGGATTCACCGAATTCCGGCCGTTGCAGCAGGAGATTGTCGAAGACCTTGTTGCCGACAAAGACGTCTTCGTCCTGATGCCGACCGGCGGCGGCAAGTCGCTCTGTTACCAACTTCCGGCTCTCTTGAAGGATGGGCTGGCTGTGGTCGTGAGTCCGCTGATTGCACTCATGAAGGATCAGGTCGATGCCATGCGCGAGCTCGGGGTCCCGGCCATCTATATCAACTCGACAATGGATCCGGTCGAGGTCGGCGAACAGAAGGATCGAATTCGCAGAGGGGCGGTCAAGATGCTCTTTTGTGCCCC
>JAFDZW010000004.1 GCA_018266755.1 Bacteroidota bacterium | reverse complement strand
CAGTTGTGCTGATGAATCAACACTCTTCGTTCAGATCTTCCTACGGGGGGCTCCATTCCGGGTAAGCAGCATCAATTTGGCACTGATCCTTCGAAACGTCTGACCAGAGGGTAAACCCGAAGATTCGACGAAGATGTGCATCTGATTTTTGGATTTTGCTTATCCATAAGAAATTGAACAGCAAATGAGACCCGCGACCTATACTGCGCATCTCCCGAATTTCTAAAAAATCATAGGAGACAAAATGAACAGTAGTGATTGTCTAAAGGCTAATCTACGATCCCGGATCCGGTCAGTCCATTTCAGCATTGGCTGCGAGTCAAGGGATGGACGAAGTTGAATTTGCATATGACCTGCAACTGGCGAATGATGGGAAAACCCTTCTTTACTCGCCTTTTGCGAACTATGCGCATGCCAATTTGGATGCCTGCCAGGAAATGGTTCAACACCCGCATTCACTCCTGTCTTTGGGTGACGGTGGTGCGCACGTAGGCCTGATCACCGATTCCAGTTCCACCACATTCATGCTCACGCACTGGGTGAAGCAGCAAGGACTGCCATTGGAATGGGCTGTACAGAAGCTCACCAGCCTGCCGGCGGAGATGATGGGATTGAAAGACCGCGGGGTCATCAAGCAAGGTATGAAAGCCGATTTGAACATTATCGACCTGGACCGCCTTGAGATCTGTTTCCCCTACGTGGTTTCAGATCTTCCGGCCGGTGGAACGCGATTCACGCAGGACTCAGATGGATATCTGGCTACGTTCCTCTCGGGTAAGTGTGTCGTCCGCGAAGGCAAACCCACAGGCCTGCTGCCTGGGCGACTGGTCAGAAGTCACTCCCTCGTCGGATCAAACAATTGAATTTTAAGAACAATGTCATACAAGTCTACATACCCAAGCATTAACGGTTGCAAGCTTCATTTGCGCGAAGCTGGCAAGGGGCGGCCCATTCTGTTCCTGCACGGTGCAGGCAGCGGTGTCATGGAATGGCTTCCTTTCTTTGACCGCCTTGCAGAGGCGGGTCATCTGCTGGTGCCAGATCATCCTGGTTTCGGCGACTCTGACGATCCCAGTTGGATCAAGGCCATTCCGGACATGGCCATGTTCTACCTGGAGATGCTTGAGGAGCTTGATCTTCATGATGTTCATGTGATTGGGCATTCGCTGGGAGGCTGGATCGCTGCCGAAATGGCTGTGCGCAACAGGACCCGCATCCGTGACATCACCTTGATGGCACCCGCCGGCCTGCGGAAAAAGGGGCTGCAGTATGCAGACCTTTTCATTCAAACGCCCTTGGAGCGCGTCAATGCGTTGTATGCCGACAAGCGCTTTGTTGAGGCCCAATTGGCCAAGCCTCTTTCAGAGGAGGACCGCGACAAGCTGTTGAAGAACTGGTTTGCGTCGGCAAAGCTTGCGTGGGAACCCCGTGGATTCAGCCTGGTATTGCCGAACTGGCTGCACCGGATCAAAAACCCTGTGCGGTTGATCTGGGGCAAGGACGATGCGGTGATCCCGAGTGCAGTGTCATCAGAGTGGGTCGAGAAACTACCCTCCGTGAAGTACTTTCAGATGATCGAGCAATGTGGGCATATGCCCCACATTGAAAAGCTGGACGAAGTCGTTGGTCGACTTATCGAAGACATTAAAACGAGCGCATAACATGCAGCATATTTACTTTACCTTGATGCCCTACCGCCCGCTTGACATGGAGGCGGCGGCAAAACAGAGATCTGCTTGGGTCGTGTTGCCCAACAGCCTGTATGACCCCAAGAAAGGCGCAGACGACTACGAAAGCCACATGAACCTGCTGGAGGAGGCTGATGCGCTGGGCTTCGACGGGTTGGGCGTCAACGAACATCACCAGACCGCCTATGGAATGATGCCAGCGCCGAATCTGATTGCGAGTGCGATCATCCAGCGGACGAAGCGCGCGAAAATTGCCATTCTTGGCCGGGCGTTGCCTTTGGTGAGCAATCCCATCTATATCGCCGAAGAGTTTGCCATGTTGGACAACCTGTCCAGAGGCCGTCTGATTTGTGGTTTCGTGCGTGGTATCGGTGCTGAGTACCATGCGGCCCCTATCAATCCCGCTTTCTCGCATGGCCGTTTTCACGAGGCCCACGACCTGATTGTGAAAGCCTGGACGACCCCGGGTCCGTTCGCATGGGAAGGCGAGTACTACAACCACAACTATGTCAACCTCTGGCCAAGGCCTTACCAGAGCCCCCGCCCGCCGATCTGGATTCCATCGCAAGGCTCAGCCGAAACGATCGACTGGGCCGCGCATCCCGATCGGAAGTATCCGTTTCTGATCACGTTTGCGCAGGAGTCCAATGTCATCAGAAACCTGAACGCGTACCGTGAGAAGGCACGTGAGTATGGTTATGAAGCAAGCTCCGAGCAGCTGGGATGGGCCGCACCGGTCTACGTGGCGGATACCTATGAGCGCGCCATCGAGGAAGCTCGGGCCGGTGTCGAGTCGTTGTTCAACAACTACTTGACGCTGCCCATGGAAATGCTGATGCCGCCCGGCTACACGTCCTTGTCTTCGATGAAGAAGACCATGGCCGCGCGAGCGGGCATTGGTTTGAAGCGCCAGACCATTGAAGAGATGATCGAGTTGGGCACGGTGGTGGTGGGCACTCCGACCATGGTTCGGGACAAGATCCAGAAAATGCGCGACGCGACCAATATCGGCATCTTCGTGGCGCTGCTTCAGATCGGTGTCATGGGTGATGAACTCGCCCGCCGAAACATGCAGATGTATGCCTCTGAAGTGATGCCGCACTTGAAGTGAACGACCGAAGGAGCTACGCAGTGAATCGCAAGCCTTATATCGTTGGCATCGGGGGTACTTCCAGGCCGAACTCCTCGTCGGAGCTCGCCTTGAGGCAGGTGCTGCAGGACCTGGAGGGCATGGGCGCTCAGGTTGAGTTGTTCACGGGCCATGCACTGAGCAAACTGCCCATCTATGGAGACGAGGTCGACGCTCACGACGACCTGCGTGAATCTTTCATCAAGGCATTGAGAGAGGCTGATGGCGTGGTGATTTCTTCGCCTTGCTACCACGGCGGCGTGTCAGGTCTGATCAAGAACGCTCTGGATTACGTGGAGGATATGCGAAATGATCCGCGTGTCTATCTTGATGGCAGGGTCGTTGGCGTGATCGCCTGCGCCTATGGCAACCAAGGGGTGGGGACTGTACTGAACCAGTTGCGCCAAATTGTGCATGCCCTTCGCGGTTGGCCTACCCCCATTGGCGTGGGCATCAACTCCCTTGAGGTTCGATTCACCGGTGATGAGTGCTCGGATGAATCTATTCGAAAGCAGATCAAATTGATGGCAAAGCAGTTGGTTCAGTTTGTTCCACGAATGACTGAAGCCACTGCTTGACTACAGAAGTCGATGATTACCTATGGGGTACTATGGTTGAATGAAGATATCGGACGTTGATTTAAATCTGCTGCCCCTGTTTGATGAACTCATCAGAACCCGCAAGGTTTCAGCAGCAGCGAGAGCGCTAGGCATGAGTCAGCCGGCAAGCAGCTATGCGCTTGCCAAACTGCGGAAGCTCTTCAACGATCCGTTATTCATCCGCACTCATGCCGGCTTGCACCCGACGCCGTTGGCTTTGAAACTGGCGCCGGCCATTTCCAAGGCATTGCGGACCATTCAAGATGAGATATTGCTGGAGCCCGAAATCAGTTTTCAGGCGCGTGATGAAACTCGTACATTCTCCATCAATATCACGGCGGCTGGCGCCGTCATTTTTGTGCCACCAATCCTCGAGCACATTGCGACGGCACGCAACATCACGATCAACATCGTGGACCATCCTGCTGACCAGCTCCATCATTTGATGGAGTCTGGAAAGGTGGACCTTGCATGTGGATTTCTGTCTGGCATTCAGGAGATGAACCTTCACCGGCAACTGCTGTTTCGCAACCCTTTCGTTTGCATTGCGAGGCGATCTCACCCTCGCCTGCGTGGAGTGTTGACGCGTGAACAATACCTTTTGGAGGAGCATGCGGTGGTGAGGCGCAGCCCGCATGAATCCACTTGGCTCGACAGAGAGCTGAAGCAGCGTGGAATTCAACGGAAATGCAAGATCACGGTGCCTCATGCATTGAATATTCCTTCGATCATCGAAAACAGCGATTTATTGGCCACGATACCCCAGCCCTTGGCTGAAAGATTTTGCGCCGCCGGCGACCTTCAGATGTATCGACTTCCTGTTGAGCTGCCATTGTTGGCTGGATACCAATATTGGCATACCCGATTCCATCGAGATTCCGCGATTATTTGGTTGCGGCGAGCAACATCCGAGCTATTTCGCGTGGCCTAAAAGAGATAAGGAAAATGTATGTTGGGTTTGATGCAGCGCCAACCATTGTTGATCTCCTCGTTGATTGATTTCGCAGCGAGACATCATGGTGACGGAGAAATTGTTTCGCGCCGAGTAGAAGGCGATGTGCACCGATACACATGGAAGGACGTGCGGCAGCGTTCGATGCAGGTAGCTCACGCTTTGGAAAAGGGTGGCATATCTGTTGCATCCCGGACGATT
>JAFDZW010000003.1 GCA_018266755.1 Bacteroidota bacterium | reverse complement strand
CTGCAGCGCCTGCTGCAGCAGTTGCGACCGGTGGCCTTGCCGTAGCGGCGGCGCTTGCGGAGGAGCCGGCGGTGCATGTACCTTTCGGTACAGTCTGAAACGACCAGTACAGAAAGGTGCCGCCATGTCCCGTCCGCCACTGCCGCCGTTCACCGCCGAAACCGCTGCGCAGAAGGCGCGCATGGCCGAGGACGCCTGGAACAGCCGCGATCCGGCGCGCGTCGCGCTCGCGTACACCGAGGACAGCCTCTGGCGCAACCGCGCCGAATTCATCCGCGGCCGCGAGCAGATCGTCGCCTTCCTGACCCGCAAGTGGGCGCGCGAACTCGACTACCGGCTGATCAAGGAAGTCTGGGCGCATGCCGGCGAGCGCATCGCCGTGCGCTTTGCCTACGAATGGCACGACGACTCCGGCCAGTGGTATCGCGCCTACGGCAACGAGAACTGGGAGTTCGACGAAGCCGGCCTGATGCGCCGCCGGCATGCCTCGATCAACGACCTGCCGATCGCCGAATCCGCGCGCCTGTTCCACTGGCCGGCCGGCCGGCGGCCCGACGGGCATCCGGGCCTGAGCGAGCTGGGGCTGTGAGACGGATGCGGCACTGGCAGCGCTGTACGGGCCGAAGCTCCTGCCCGCCAGCACCGGCATCGCCGTTTTTCCGCACCGGAGAAAGAAGGGCGCAAGGCCGGCAGGCTGCGGATGCGAGCGGATTGCCCGGAAGACCCCCATGCCGCGCCTCGTGACCGAACGCGCCGACGTGCTGCCGCTGCTGGCCGAAGTGTTTCGCGAGCATGGCTACGAAGGTGCGAGCCTGCAGTTGATCTCGCAGGCCACCGGGCTCGGCAAGGGCAGCCTTTATCACTTCTTCCCGGGCGGCAAGGCGGAGATGGCCGCGGCCGTGCTGGCAGAGATCGACGACTGGTTCGAGCGCGAGCTGTACGCACCGCTGCGTGCGGCCGAGGACGAGTCTGTGGCCGCGGCGATCGACGCGATGTTCGCGGCCGTCGATGCCTATTTCCGCGGCGGCGGGCGCGTCTGTCTGATCGGCGCGCTGGCCCTCGGCGCCGCCCGCGATCGCTTCGGCGCAGCCATCGCCAGCTACTTCGCCCGCTGGGTCGGCGCGCTGGCCGATGCACTGCAGCGCACCGGCTGCGACACGACGACGGCCACCGCGCTGGCCGAGGCGACCGTCGCCGGCATCCAGGGTGCGCTGGTGCTGACGCGCGCCCTCGACGACCCGGCGGTGTTCAGGCGCACGCTGCTGGCGTTGCGCGAACGGCTGCTGCCGGCGAATCCGGCGGCCGATGCCGGCAATAGCGGGCACTGAGGATCACGGCTTTCTTTACTGCCGGTCCGGCGCGGGTAGACACGACCTTCCTGTCCGATCATCTGCGGGCTGGACGATCATCCGGTGCTGTACCGTCCCGGCACCGTCGTGCTGCAGATCATCCGCAATAACAGCGGTTCCTTACGTGCGGATTTACGCCAAGCCCTGAGAACACAGCGGGCGTCATGGACGCCGCCGGAGTGCTTGTCGATGCCCGGCTATTTGCCATGCCGGGCTACGTTTCTCGACGCATTTAGCGGGTTTTAAGCCGGAATGGTGCGCAGCAAGCTGCACACCTTACAAATGAATACTCGTAGGGTGTGCAGCTTGCTGCGCACCATTCGGCGTTTCAGGCCGTAAATGCGTTAGCAGGTTGCGCACCCTGCCAGGCTAACGTTCGACGTAAGGGGCCGGTTGCGCGTAAGCGCAAGCGGTCCCCTTGACGGAGGGGTTAGGCCTCGAAGTGAAGGCAGAGCGTACCCGCTTGACCGAGATACGGCGCGGGATGCTCGCGCTTTGGTGGACCGACAGTGGCGAAGGCGGCTGGCTACTTTGCATTGAGGAGTTCCTTGGCCTCAGCAATGAGCGATTCAAAGACCTCTAGCGGAACTTCATGGTTCAGCGTTTTGACGTAGAACTGGCCGCTCGCATCCCAAAAGACAATCTCGGCCACCGCGACTTCGGCACCCTTAGCGTCTTCGTGCAAGCGGAGGCCAACGTAGCCATCCGCGTTGTCTTGCATTGGAGTCGTCCAGTAGCGCTTGCCGGCCCAAGAGGTGTTCATCTGAATGGAGGCCTAACGCACGAGTTCAGTCGCAAGCGCAAGCACACGCAATGTGCTGTAGCGCGTCGGCTGGAACGACAGGTTAGGCCAGGAGTGTGATTCCATTTGCTTTGAGATAGGAAGTGACCTTACTCCATCGAATCTCCGAGAGCCGCAAGTAGTCATCACGCCAATCACGGCAGGTGGTGAAGTACTTGGATTCTTGGCGTGCCAAGAAGGAGTCAATTGCGGCCGACTCGAGCGGAACACCATTAGTGCGTAAGTGGCTTTCGTAGTCATCAAGAATTGCGACAGACTGATGATCGTTGGTGAGCGAGAGACCAGTTTTCATTTCTGGATAGTGTTCAGCCCATCGAGATGTAAAGAAGTCATCCCAGCCTTCCATGATCATGAGCGTTTCGAACTCGGAAAGCAGAAAAACAAGTCTCTCATGATGCGTGAGTCCGGCCAAACCGCTATGGCCTCGGACAAACACTTCGGTTGGATCAATCACGGCAGTAGTCATGGCCTAAGGTGTTAGATAACCGGCCGCCGGAGCGCGACGCGCGGAGGGAATCGAGAAGCGCAGCTTCTCGACGGTCCGGTTGATTGGAAGGTTATGCAGCGGGGACATTACGGAACATATACCATGTAAATTTTGTAGAAAAAGCCGTCATCGGCATCTGTTACGTGAAGACTGAGCACTAGGTCACTCCTTCCTTCTGAGACCGTCCAAAGATCAATCAGTGCCTCCCATTCCGTGCCCATCCAAATGCAAACGGAAGAACTCCACGTTTCCTCTGGGAGGTCAATGAGGGTTGCACCGTAGTCTTGAATGTAATTCTGGATGTGGGTTGCGGTTTCGGTTGATACCTGAGCTACGCGAGGAATGCCTGCACTGAGAAGATAGTCGTGGCGTACGAAGGCGCCAACAATCTCTCGAATAACCGAACGCCACGCCGATGGAATTGGACGTTCAGTTTCTTCATCCTTGATTGCCAATACTTCATAAGACTCGCTCTTAAAGGTCATCCCTCAGAACTCCAGCGAGCTGCATAACGTGGAAGGTCTGCGGACGGCAAAAAGCGCAGCTTTTTGACGGTCTGCTGGACCGGATTGTTGGGCGTCGGTTGCACTACCGCCGCTCCACACAGACTTGCTGGAACCATGAAGAAAAGGTTGGCCACTTTTCATTTGTGGTGCCGTTGTGTGACCAGTACCGCACTTCGCCAGCTTGTGAAATCAGGAAATAGTCGCTGTTGTCTTCAATGAATGGCAGCCAATCTTTGGGCACGCCATCATGATTCCAAGCTGTTTCTGCTATTTCGAATAGGTTCAAGTAGTCGCAGCCCGGCAAAATTACGGCGGGTTCGAAGACTGCATTTGCGACGTTACTGCCGCCCTTGAGGAATTCAATGTACGACAGTGGAAAGCTGAAATTCAGTTTGCGCTCCGCTTCAGCAATCTCGATGTCTGTGGGAATGCGAAAAGGGTCGATATTCATGAATGAGACACCCAACGTTTCCGAGTTGAGCGACATTGGCCGCGTAGCGGGCAATGTTCGCTCGAACGAGAAGTTAGGCGGCATTGGCGCATGCACGCTGGCTGCAGCAAAGAATTGTGGATTGTTTGAAACGCGCCAAAGCGAAGCGCCGCTGCCGCCGCACCAACTTCGTTGTGCGGCGGCAGCGGCGCTTCGCTATGTATAGCCGATTTTTCAAGCATATCCACAATCCTTTGTTAAGCCACACTCAACGCATCACCAATGTTCGCTTAACGTGAAAGCTCAGTCGACGGCAAAAAGCGTAGCTTTTTGACGGTCGGCTGGAGCGGGTTGTTAGCGGAATGTTCGGTAATCAACCGCTACCCCTTTTGCAGTGTTTTCTGCCCGTATGATGCGAGCAAGCTCATGATGTTGTATTTCCAAGCGGCTGTCAGACAACCAATTCAACCGAACCTCTGGCCCATGTTCCTTGCCTTCGGGGGCTCTGCCGTGATCTCGGTCAGCTGCGAAAAAACTTTTGGGTAGTGCGTCTTTTCCGGAAACGTCCTTATTCCCTGAAACAATTGCCACTTGGCTATTGAAATCACTGGCAGAACCACAGTCGATTTGAAATGCGACCGCTTTGAATTTCCCGCTTGGCGATGCAACTTGATCGATTACGGTTGTTGCGCACATGTCAGCAAACAAGTGATCGAGTAATGCGACGCAACCCCCAATCGTGACTATCGCTACGGTCAACAGCCCAAAAACCACCTTTTTCCAAGTCGCCATACCATTACCGCTAACGCCCAAGCTCACCGGAAAACTTGGCGCCGCGCAGCGGCGACAAGGTTTTCCGGTGCAGCGCCTTGTTGGGCGCAAAGTTAGGAGGGGCGCTTAACACTGGCGGCGATAGCGCGGTAGGCTGGGTTGAGGAACGAAACCCAGCATTGAGAATGGCACGAGAAAGCAGATGCTCACGAGCGAACGAATATGCAATCCAAGGCTCCTCCATCTAATGTGATGGTTGCTGGGTTTCCTTCGTCAACCCAGCCCACGAGCTTGTCATTCATGACTTTGCTTCATCTGGCTGGGAGCAACGCGCTCAGTTTGCAGGCTTCTACGACTGGTTTCGGCGTGCTGTGGAAGACTTTATCGAGTTTGACTGTTGAATGATTCCTGATTCAGGGCGGTAATGTGCAAAAACTCGGGCGGCACCTGATCTGTCAGCCAAACGCCGTTGTCTGCCAGGAAAAACTTGAAGCCCTTCGTGTGCATGCGCAAAGCGTCAACCTTGAGGATGACCGGTTTGCCGTGACGCTGGCCGACGCGATATGCGGTTGCTTCATCGGCCGACAAGTGCACTTGCTGGCGTGCTTGCGGCTTGAGCCCTTCCGACAGGATCGAATCCACGAATCGCGTCGCCGTCCCATGGTACAGGATGCTCGGCGGTTCCTGGGGTGACAGTCCGAGTGCAACGGTCACGGAATGTCCTTGGGCGGCACGGATGTGCAGTCCATCCTGCGATAGAGAAAACCGCTTCTTGTCGCTGGTTTCAACGATCTGCAGCAGGTCTTCCCGGTTGAACCGGATTCCGGCTGCATCGCTCTTGGTGAGTAATTCGTCGATGGAGGCCCAGCCTTGGGTATCTAATGTTAAACCGATTGCATCAGGTTTGTGACGAAGGACGAAACTCAAGAATTTGCTGAGTTGCACAGTATCAGGCGGCATCAGAGATCATCCTTCTATTCGGCTGGATGGGATGGCTGCCGAGTTTCCTCCGGCAGCCGTACCGGCCCGTGCGCTTCAGCATCCGCACACCGCGGGCATTCAGAGCGGCGCGAACAGCGCGTCGAGATCG
>JAFDZW010000002.1:300000-478370 GCA_018266755.1 Bacteroidota bacterium | reverse complement strand
GGAGTAGACAATCTTCCACCCGCTTGTAGTATCCCCCTGCGGCGTGATTTGTGAGTTCGACTGTTGATCGGCTGCCGTTTGCCCCACAGCAGTACTGCCGAGGAACATCAGGGTAAGGAGAACGAATATGAGGCTTCGGTTCACAGAGTGTATCGCTGCAATCCAACAGACACCCGAACGCCGCGAACGATACGAGGGTGCCGAAGATGTGACCAGACCGAGCTAAAACACAAAGGCTCCATGCGGAGCCTCTGTAAAATTCGGTTGTGTTGTCGGTCTTAGGCGTTTAGTGTGCTCTCGAGTTTGTCGGGTGCCATGGTGCGGGGAACGACGGTCGTGGCGCCGGCGATCTTTGCTTTGTCTTCAAGGATGTGTCGATTGCTGCCGTCCACGGTGACGAGTTTGCTCGACGGTAGTGCATTGTGCAGGGCGGAGATGTTCTTGTAGGGGTCGGTCGAACGCATATCGAAATCCATGAGTACGATATCGGGTGCAGCTTCTTTGCCGAGCGCAATCGCATCGGCGATCGTACCGGCGGAGATGACTTCGTAATCGTGGACAGACAGATACCTGCCGAAAAGATTTCTGATATTATCGAAATCTTCCACGATCAAGAGTACGCGTTTCTTTTCGGTTGCGTGCGAATTCACCATTACTAACGTCCAGCCTTGAGCCATTGGAGCCTCCTTGGTTTGCCCCTTTCAGCTCGATAGCTATTAAATAATTATGCCAAACCTCAAAAAGGGTGGGTTCTGAGGGATGGTTTGGCAGTTCCGGGTGGTGAGCGAAACTGAATCTTTACTTATTATCAAAAAACTTAACTCTCTTCGGCAGTCTTTTCGGTGGTGCTCTTGTGCAAGCCCGGCAGCCGCGAATAGAGTGTCGGTTTCGAGATCCCGAGTACTTTGGCTGCTTCGGTCCGATTCCCGTTCACCGCTTTGAGCACTTGCTGAATATGCTCCTGCTCGACTTCGGCCAGCGTGCGGTTCCACTGATACACCGCCGACGTCGCTTCTTTGGCATGCGGAACAGGGAACGCCGTTTCGTCGATGACATCCGACTTCGAGAGCACGACGGCGCGTGTCAGGATATTCTGCAGTTCGCGCACGTTGCCGGGCCAGTCGTGCTGGATGATCCGGCTCATCGCCTCGTCCGAAATCTTGAATACCTTCGTATGCAGTTCTTCGTTGATCTGCTGCAGCAGCCGCCGCACCAGGATCGGAATGTCGTCTTTGCGTTCGCGCAGCGGCGGTACTTTGATCGACACGACGTTGAGTCGGTAGTACAAGTCCTCACGGAATCGGCCGGCCGCTACTTCGGCTTCCATATTTCTGTTCGTCGCCGCGATGATACGCGCATTCATCGGCATGGTCTTTTCGCCGCCGACGCGTTCGAACTCGCGCTCCTGTAATACGCGCAGCAGTTTTACTTGCAGCGTCGGTGCGATCTCGGATATTTCGTCGAGGAAAATAGTGCCGTTGCGCGCAAGCTCGAATTTGCCGCGCTTGTCGGCCGTCGCGCCGGTGAATGATCCCTTCATGTGTCCGAAGAGCTCGGATTCGAGCAGCGTCTCGACAAGCGCCGTACAGTTGACGGCGATGAACGGCTCGCTCGCCCAGGGCGAGTTGTAATGGATCGCTTTTGCGATCAGCTCTTTTCCGGTACCCGACTCGCCCTCGACAAGCACCGTGACACGCGATCGCGTAACCGAGCCAATCGTCTTATAGATCTCGACCATTCGGCGGTCGTGGCCGACGATCACGTCTTCGAGCCGATACTCTTTCGATTCGGTATCGACCATCAGGTTCAGCTTCTCGCTGAGCTCCTGGTTGGCGACGAGTCGTTCGAGCAGTTTCTTAAGCCGATCGAGATCGATGGGCTTCGAAAGATAATCGTAGGCGCCCTGCTGCATCGCTTTGACCGTCGTCGGCATGTCGTCATGCCCGGTCATGAAGATCGTCGGGACGTTGAGGTTCAGCTCTTGCAGCGTGAGTTGCAGTTCCAGCCCGGTCTTGCCGGGCATATAGATATCGCTGAGGATGATATCCGGCGAATCGACATGGACGGCCAGCACTGCTTCGTTGGCGTTGGAGGCAGTCACGACCGCATAGCCTTCCTGCGTCAGGAAGCGTTCGAGGGTGCGGCGCGTTGTCGCGTCGTCGTCGACGACAAGGATGCGCTTTGTATTCTCTTGCATAATCGGTCGTTGGCGTTACGATGGCAGCGCCACGGTGAACACAGTCGTATACGGCTCGCGTGTCGAATGAGCATGGCGGATGACACCATGATGTTGTCGCACGATCTTCGCGCTCGTTGCGAGTCCGAGCCCAAGCCCTTGTTCTTTGGTCGTGAAGAAGGGCTTGAACAGATTCTCGAGTACATCGTCGCCGATGGCGGTGCCGCTGTTCTCGACAATGAACAAGAGCACGCGGCCCGAAACGCTGATCGATTGCCAATCGGGCCCTTCGTCGAAGCGGGCCGAGACATTGACGACCTTCGGTTCGGAGTTTGCCGCAGCATCGATCGCGTTTTGCACGAGATTGAGCAGCACTTGTTTCATCAGATCGGGGTCGAAGTACCCGAGCAATGTGCGGGGCACTTCCTCGAACGTGAGCGAAACGCCGAGCTCCTCCGCATGATAGATCAATAACTCCTGCAATTCGTCGAACAGATCGGCGATGATGACGCGCTCGTGGTGCAGCTCGATGCGTCGCGCATACGACATCACGTTCGTCACCAGACTGCCGAGTCGCTTTACTTCGCGATGCACGAGCGCGATCGACTCGCGCTCTTCGTCCGACCAGTGCGGGTCGCGCACAGCCGATTCGTTAAGCATGTATGCATTCATCGCAATGCCATTGAGTGGATTGCGGATCTCATGCATGAGCGTCGCGATCGATTCGCCGACGCTGGCAAGCTTCTCGCCCTGGATGATCTGTTCCTCGAGCCGCTTGCGTTCGGTCAGGTCGATCTCGACCCCCAGGTATCCGAGTCGTTCACCGGCCGGGCTGATGATCGAGGTGATCGTCAGGAAGCAGGTCTTTTCGGTCCCGCCTTTGGTCCGGTTGATGATCTCTCCCTTCCATTCGCCGCGCTCGCTGAGCGCACGCCACATTTCCTGGTAGAATTCGGGCGTCGAATAGCGGCTCTTCAAAAAATTTGTGCGTTGGCCGATCACCTCCTCGCGGCTATAGCCGAACATGTTCACGAACGCGTCGTTCACGGTCCGGATGATCCCAGAGAGATCGGTGATGATTTTTCCGTTCGAAGAATGCTCGAACGCCCACCGCATCATGGTCGATTCGTCTTGGCGCATATCGCTGGTTGTCGAAGGTCCCAACACCGACAAGGAATAAGCAAGTCTATCGTTTGGGAACGCCCGCGAACTCCAGAGAAATCCGGCACTCGCATTGAGCACCGGCCATGTCGCCTCTGTCGCAGAACGGCTGTGAGCGAACGACGCCCACATTAAAAAGGGCCGTCTGCGCGGCCCTTGAGGTATGATCTGCAACCAAGTCGCCAATCATCTCCCCTTCTCATTTGATCTCTGCATTCTGAAAATGCCCGACTTCCCCTCATCCGGCATTTCATCCTGCAATCACTATTTCCATAGGGCGAAAATGCAAATTCTATGCCACCGTCAATATGTCACCGTAAGATTATTATTTATTAAGAGATATGTTATATCGGATAGGGAAGGCATATCAGAAAAATTTTCTAAGCGGAAGATTTCTTTCCTGCTGGGGAAATTGGAGAAGGTCATATTATCGTCGATGAGAAGGACTCCCGTCAACGAACGGGCTGTGATCCTCCGCGCGATCAATTGCATGCTCAAAATCTGCATAATAACAGGCAATTTTCCTTACGTTGGGCCATGAAATCGGCGGATTCGAACCGTATATTCGCTTCCATGCGGTTTGGCACGAATATTGAAATTCGTTAGACACAGATTCAGTACACCACATTCAGATAGGGAAGGAAATCATGAAAACCGTATTTACATCCGCGATGGTCGTCTTGGCTGCCAGCTTGTTCATTGGCGCAACGAACGTCCATAACGCCGCTACCGGCTCAGACGGTAAGAGCATCTTTTTAGAGAACAAGTGCAACACATGTCACTCGATCGATGCATTGGGCATTAAGCGCACCTCCGAGCCGAAGCCGGGCGAAGTCATTCCGAGCGATCTCTCCGGTGCGGGTCTAACGCACGACGCAAGTTGGCTTGACAAGTGGCTCATGAAAGAAGTCGAGCTCAAGGGGCAGAAGCACCTCAAGAAGTTCAAAGGCAGCGATGGCGACCGCGATATTCTTTGTAAGTGGCTCGCTTCGCTGAAGACGAAGCCGAAGAAGTAACCGGAATCTCCGGACGGTTCTGCCCGCGACGACTGCGGGCAGAACCACTGAGTGTATGTTCGTTCCACCCATTGGCGGACTCTAACAGGGGCAGTTGTGCCGAGGGTAGGAACTGTGAGATACAATCGGCAGGTGTTGCGCGAACCGAAGTATCATTGAAGGTGGAGAATTCATGATCGCGCATTCGCCAACATCTGCTTAATTTTTTTTACCCTAGCTTGGTGACCTATGTTCTCTCCGATGAATATCCTGATGGGGTTGATCGTTCTCGCGATCCTCGTTGAATTGCTGTTGATCTTCAAACCTGCCATTACCCGCGAGCAGGGCGGCAAGATCCTGGCGTTCGTCGGCATCCTGATGTTGCCGGTGATCGTCGGTGCATTCTCGCTGCAGGAGCATATGGAAAAATCCAAGAAGACCGAGTTCTGCCTGAGCTGTCACGTGATGGGAAAGTATGGCAAGAGCTTGCACGTCGATGATAAAGAATGGATCCCGGCCGTGCACTTCCAGAACCATCGCATTCCGAGCGATCAGGCCTGCTTCACATGCCATACCGAGTACACGATGTACGGCGACTTTGCCGCGAAGATCCGCGGTCTGCGTCATCTGTATTACCAATACATCGGCACCATTCCCGACACCATCAAGCTGTACGAGAAATATAACAACCGCGAATGTCTGCATTGTCACGACGGTGCGCGCAGCTTCGAAGAAAAATCGGCACACATGCAGACGCCGCTCATGATGGATTCGCTCAAGCATAACCAGATCTCGTGTATGACGAGCGGTTGCCATGACGTGATCCATAATGTGAAAGAGCTCGACAAAGCGGATTTTTGGACGCCAGGCCAGGTGCCGCATGCCGCGACCGCGCCGACGACGACCGACTCGACCTCCGGCAGCAGCGCTTCCCCCAGTTCGACGGGTTCGGAAGCTCCGAAAGCCAACTAACCACCCACCGATAGACGAAAGGACAGACCATGAGCACGCAAGTAACCGCAATGGAACGCAGGATCCGCAAAGCAGCGATCATCATGCTCATCGCACTCGTCGGAACGCTCGCCTCGTTAATGAGCAATCATCCGCTGGCATTCGTCGAGTTCGCGGTGGTCGGGTTGTTGTTGATCGTCATTGGTACGATCTACTACCTGATCTCCCTCGTGCGCGGAGAACCCCGGCGCGTCGAACAAGTGTAAGCCCACCCCGCTCTACCATATTCGGTAGGGAGAGTGAAAGTTTGACGCACCCAGACACACGTGCCGCCGGACTCGAACGATCCCATACCACAGAACCATCGTGACCGGTGTCGCAGGTCTGCTCATCTTCACGTGATTCCGTTGACACACTCTCTCTCGAAATGAACACACAACCATAGGACCGGCATGGCCGGTCACAGCAGAAAGGGAAATATCATGGACCGGTATATTGATGCTATGAGGGAACGGGTCTGTTTGCATTGCATCGACTCGGACCAATACGGAAACTGCCGCATCGGCGGAAACAAAGAATGCACGATCGCCTCCAACTTCGAAACGATCGTCAATATCATCCAGCAAACCAATAGCGAACGTCTCGAAGATTATGTCGGCGCAGTGCGCCGCAATATCTGCCGCGAGTGCGAATACGGTTCGATCGCGAACTGTAACGAGCGAGACACCGTCGAATGTCAGCTCGATCGCTACTTGCCGCTCGTCATCGACGTCGTCGATCAGCAGCAAGGGATGCAGTTCGCGTAATATCTGTGTAGCCTTATCATTATTGTATTCATTGTATTGTATACTGCCGGACACGCAGGAGGGTGATGTATGCGCCGTATCCTCTGATCGGAGAGCGGCACTAAAGCATTCGTGCCGATGTACGACTCTTGTCATTTCATCATTCACATTCATGAGGTCACTATGCTTGGCAACGTTTCTCGTACCCTTGCGTGCCGGCGATGCTTCCCATTCCGCCGCATAGCAACTCTTCTTGCAGTATTCTCGATTGTCGGATGTACAACGGCAATGGCAGCGAATCGGCCGGTGAAGATCCGTCTCGAAACCGACGAGCATGTCGAAGTCGGAAAGACGACGGTGGTCAACGTTCGATTGCTCGATGCGCATAATGCGGATGCACCGACCCCGGAGAATATCTTTCTTTCGATCAACGTGCGCTGGCCGTCGGGAAAGGTCGATGCATTTATTGTTCCGATCGCGCAGGGGAATGCACGTGGTCAATTTCAATTCACGATGAAGAAGCCGGGCATCTGCCAACTCGATGTCAGCGAGGCACACATGGCTGCGGGTACGGCCTTCATTCTCGGGACCGAAGTGCCAATGCCGTCTCCGGTTTCAGATCCTCCGAAAAAAACGATGATGCGACCCATGCGTATGGCTCGTGCACCGGTGTTTCGATCGGGTCCTGACGGAGCAGTCATTTCCGTCGGTGCAGCGACGGAATCTGACATACAACATGGTACTGCATCGGCGATACAATTCTGCGCACCCACGCATACCGTTCTGGCGGACGAACGGGACTCGGCAGAGATTCGTGTGTTCCTGCTTCGCCCTGGTGGATTGGAAAATGACGCAACGATCAATCTGTTCTCGTCAATGGGTTCGCTTGCGCCGAGCATTCTGACGATCCCGAAGGGCAGTATCTCCGCAACGATCAAACTGGCATCGAAGGATACGGGGACGGCCGTCGTTCAGATGCCGAGTTCCGATCCTACAATGATGCCGGTCGGCGCCATGCCTGCGGTGCATTTCGTGCATGCGGTCACGGCGCTCGATTGCGCGGTGAGCCCTCCGAGTATCTCGCTGATCGATCATTCGCAGGTCGTTGTACGGCTCCTAAACGAGAATGGGAATCCGGCGCCAAGCGATGCGGGACAGGACGTGACGTTAACGATCGATAACGGACGCGGAGAGCTCGAGAAAAGTACGCTGCGTATTCCCGCCGGAGCGTATGAGTGCCGAACAAATTTTTCGCCGACAAGTATCGGCGCTGTACAAATCTCGGGTTCGACGCTGGGTCTGCCGATTGAACATGCAGATATACATGTCACATGGCCGATTGCACAACTGGTGTTCTCATTAGTCGGCGGACTTGCAGGCGGGTTCATCGCGAAGCTTCGTCAGAAATACCAGCATTGGCGCGTACTCATCGGGGTCGTTACCGGCTTCTTGCTGTACTGGGCGTTTATATTCGGATTACTGCATGTCCTGCCGCGCGGTGCTGCGCTGAATCCGCTGAGTGCGTTTGCGCTCTCGGCGATCGGTGGTTGGCAAGGCACCCAGGTATTTAGCACACTACTCTCCCAGCTCGGTCTGGCAAAGAAGAGCACTTAAACAAACAATGTCGATAAGGCAACTAACGGCTCCCTGCGAATCGTGATAGCATGTTACACGGGTTAGAACCAAATCCATTTGCCAACTATACCCGAACGTATGACAGATCGGGGATAGGGAGGGGGGAATGCCGGTACTACGACAGAGGTCGTAAAACCGGCACCCCCTGCATTGTCACAGAGCGTGCTTCCTGCCACGGAAGCTCAAACAATTTGTGCTCAAACGAATGAGTGCGGCTATGTGCAACGACAGTACGAGAACGTGGTCTTCCACTTCAGGTATTGTGCCAACGGTGCAGAGCCTGTTTTGAATGATTCACCGCATTCAATCACTTTTAACGGCAAGCATACCCTAAAATACTATCAGACGATAGAGTATCACTACCTACGCGAGTACTCATTTTGCAGTGGTTGGTGCTGCGTGATCGTCGAGCTGTTCCAGATAGTCACACAACGATTCGTGCGAAGACATGCCAAGTTTCCGGCGAATATGGAGTCGATGGTTCTCTACTGTCCGTTCGGATATGCAGCACGTGGCGGCAATCGTCGAAGTCGCATAGCCGATTCGTAAGAAGGAAGCGACCAACAACTCTGCATCGGTCAGATCCGGCGCGCGTCGTTGGAGTTTCTCGATGAACTCTTCTGTCTGGCGTGTCACCTCATGAATATCCGAACTGTTGCGAATCTTGGTCAGTCGGTGCTGCAACGTGACAGAGAGCCTCCTCGTCGATGTCGGGTCGATACGCGCAATATCTTCGAGCAATTTTAGATCTACCCGAATCTGTGACAGTATGTCATAGTTCGATTCGATCTCTTCATGGAGTTTATCGTTCTCGCGCCGAGCCGCGACGATGGTTCGGTCCTTCGCATTGAGCAGTTCGCGCAACGAGTCGATCTCGCGTTCGAGCTCGAACATTCGCAATCGGTAGTACTCGGAACTCCCGGATGGGTATGGTGCCAACGTTACGGGACCGTATTCGCGAGAAGTAGTCGTTCTTCGTTGTCCCGCAATGAGGCTGCGCGTTGAGCGGAAGGGGAGTCTCTGCTCGGTCTCAGCCGGAGTTGATCCTCGGATTGCGTCTTTCATACTGTTCACTGACTTTGGTGGGCGGCACTCCTGATATCGCGGTGTGCTGTATTCGTTATGGTTTCAAATTCGAATTTGTGTAGACGATGACGGCAGTACTATCATACTGAACATTGATCGAGTTGACGAGTGACTGATTTTGTTCGACGAGATTGATATCGTCCTGGTTCGCCTGGATAATCGAATCGATCTGCTCGGGGGTGTATTGAGCGCTTCCAAAAATCTGCCCCAAATACAGCAGGATAGCTAATGTCGTGATCATACTCGGTAATTGTGTCTGGTGAAGTCATTGCCAATCGGCGAGCACAAATTACCGGATGCGTAGGTAATAAAAAATGACACTTTCTTTAATATTTATCAGTACTAATATGGCATGACTGCATATCATAATAATAGTAATTTATTATAAAATAATAAGTTATGATTTATCATTTGCTCGAATTAACGTCATTAATTGCAGAATATGGGCTTCGGCCGGAGCTCATTCGTCGAAAGGTTCGGCGCAATGACGCCGTTGGTGTATTGTTCGTAGCGCTGCTCAATGGTGAGGTCCAGACGGAACAGGATCTCGAGAAGGTTCTCCGTTCCGCCGCAGGCGCCGTGACAACCGAGGCGGTCGCACTGCTGAAGAGCCGGTTGAAGCGGCGAATGTTGAACTCGATCTTATTTCTCGATCTTCGCCCGGAAAAGAACTCGGAGCAAACGATTCAATATCTGCGGGTTCAGCGTCGATTGGCGCAATTGAAGGTGTTGGTTCGGCTTGGGGCAGATCGTAATATTCGATCGGAGGCACGTAAGGGGTATCGAACCGCACGAGAATACGAATTGACAGCCGAGGCATTGGAATTCGCGGTGATGCTGCGTGCCTATTATGTGGGAATCGGTGATAAAGGGCGGTTCGAGCACTATGCGCGAGCAGTGGCCGAACTACTCGAACTGCACGCCGCCGAACTGGAGGCCGACGCCGCATATCGACGATTCATCATTCATTATGTGAAGCGAATGTCCTATACCGAGCAAACGGCCTCGATCCTTCAGGATAGTATTGCCACCTATCGCAGGGTCAGCTCATCGAACGATTCCATGCTTATCCGAATCGTGGGGTTTCGGCTGCGAATCTATGATGCAGATATGTCCGCGCGATATTCGGATGTGTATGCAATCGCTTCCGAGGCGCTGGCCTATCTATCGACCAAGTCGAAGATTGCGACAAACAGCGATATTGCCGAGTTTGCGCTCTACCAGCTTTCAAGTTGTGTCTATACACGCGATGTCGAGAACGGGATCGTTGCAAGCGCGGCAGCAACGTCGTATTTTCCCGCCGGAACGTTCAATTGGTTCGTCGCCAAAGAACAGAGTGTGCTCTTTTTCCTTCACATCCAGCACTACGAAGCCGCACGTACCGCGTTGAGCGATGCATCGCGCAATGCCAGTTTCAAATTATTACCCGAGATCCAGCAACAGCGTTGGCACGTCTACGAGCTGTTCCTCCTGTTTGCAACCGGCGAGTTACGAAACATGCTCTCGAGACGCACGAAACGAAGTGTCGCGCTTCACGAACTCATGGCACTGTCCTCGCAGATCAGAGGCGATCGTGCCGGGTTTGGATTCTCGGTTCGGCTGATCTATATTCTCTATCTGATCGAGAAGGGAAGCTTCGATGAATTGACTGAGTCGATCGAATCCTTCCGCATATTCGTCAGCCGGTATATGAAACCGTCGGTATATCCTCGCAGTAATTCGTTCGCGAAGTTGATCGTACTCGCCGAACGGTATTCTTATAATTATTTAATCGTCAAAACAAAAGCACAAAAATATCTTCAACGAATGCAATCGGTGATCGCCTCGCCGACCGAGATGAATGAGAATATCCAGATACTTCCGTACGAGCTGATATGGGATCATGTGCTTGAGTCGCTACGGAAGCATCAGCGTTCGTTACGTACGATGGCCAAACCCTGAATGTCAGATGGTGTCGTGCTGATAGAATTTGATGGAGTATATTCAGAGAGATTGAACGGTGGACTAGGGAGCTCGGACAAGGCAATAAAGGAAGAAACGAACTGGTAAGGACATAATAAAAACCCGTTACGACAAAAATCGTAACGGGTTATCGGGTCTGCTGCCTCGCCAGGATTCGAACCTGGAACCTACTGATCCAGAGTCAGCCGCCATACCATTAGGCCACGAGGCAATCACGAGCGCATTTCGCGCGGCAGTCAAACGAAAAACCGACCGAATCGGGTTCCGTCGGCACGTGAATGCAAGCGGGTTGCAGGATGTTAATAGCATCCTATGAGTACCGCTTCCACCCACCAGAGTGATGTCTTCGAGCTGCTGCCGCTGCTCGAAAAGTACAACCGTCCGGGCCCGCGCTACACCAGCTACCCGACCGCGCCGGTGTTCAACACCTCCTATACTGCGGCTGACCACGAGAAGCAACTTCGTGAGACGAGCGACAACATCTCGCTCTATGTGCACCTGCCGTTCTGCGATACGCTCTGCTACTTCTGCGGCTGCACGATGCTCGTATCGAACAACCGCGAGCGCGTAGCAAACTACCTGAACTACCTCGACCGCGAGATCGAAAAGACGGGGGAGCTTGTCAAAGGTAAGAACATTATCCAACTTCATTGGGGGGGCGGCACGCCGACGCACTTGACGCCGACCGAGATTCGCACGCTCGGGCAGAAGCTGCACAAGCATTTTACGTTCTCGCCGGATGCCGAGATCTCCGTCGAGATCGATCCGCGCGAGATCGGCGAGGACCACATCCGTGCGCTCGCCGACGTCGGTTTCCGCCGCGCAAGCATCGGCGTGCAGGACATCGATGAGAAGGTGCAGGAAGCGATCAACCGCATCCAGCCCGAGGAGCTGACTCGAGAAGTGATCGGGTGGTGCCGCAAGAATGGGTTCGAGAGCATCAACGTCGATCTCATCTACGGACTGCCGTATCAATCTCGTGCGTCGTTCAATGCGACGGTCGAGAAGGTGCTGACGTTCGAGCCCGACCGCCTCGCCCTCTATAATTTTGCATACGTACCGTGGCTGAAGCCGCATCAGAAACTGATCCAGATCGACACGCTGCCGCAGACGGACGAGAAACTCCTTCTCTTCGCGGATGCTACGACGCGCTTCATGGAAGCGGGGTATGATTACATCGGCATGGATCACTTCGCAAAGCCGAACGACGAGCTCGCGCTCGCGCGCAAAGACGGCACACTGCAGCGCAACTTCCAGGGATACTCAACCCGTGCAGGCCGCGACCTCGTCGGCCTCGGCATGAGCGCCATCAGCCACATCGGTCCGTCGTTCTCGCAGAACGAGAAAGTGCTGGATAAATATTATGCCCGCATCGACAAAGGCGAACTGCCCGTCATTGCAGGATTACAGATGACCGACGACGACCTCCTGCGCGAGCACGTCATCATGCGTTTGATGTGCGACTTCCATTTGGAGAAGGCGAAAGTCGAGAAAAAGTACGGAATCGAGTTCAATACCTACTTTGCCGATTCGCTCGAACGATTGAAGGAGTTGGAGGCAGATGGTCTTGCCATCAACGCTGCCGACGCCGTCACGATCACTGACAACGGCCGCTTCTTTATTCGCAACATCGCGATGTGCTTCGATGCGTACCTGCCGAAGATGCAGACGGCGAAGCCGATGTTCTCGAAGACACTCTAACGCACGAAGTCGAACGCCTTTGCATGCCAGCTTTGCTTGGCATGGGTTTCCCATTTGCCCGCATTGAGGTCGGCGAGAGTCGGGACCGTATTATCGAAGACGACCGTCGAGCTGTCAACCGTACCTGCCTTTGCCAGATCCGCAAACTCCATCCGTGACGTGCTGACGATCGAATCGCCGCTTCTATATTGAACGCGCGGCATGCCGAGGAATTCGATGCCGAACGTCTCGCCCAGCAGCCGCACCCGACGCGTCATTTCATCCGTTGCACAGCCGCTCGGAAGGCTTGCCTCGTCCGCAGCAATAAAGAGGAATTGGCCGTACTTCAACTGGCAGCTTGCCGTGACGGGATGACCGTGCGCCATCCACGTGTGCGTGAATGCCTGCATCTCGCGCAGCAGTGCATCGGCCTCCGCATCGGAAAGCTGGCGATCGGCGGCAAAGACCCAGAGCCTGGCACGCTCCGGCATGGCATCGAATGGAATGTAACTCATAGCTGTTAGTAATTCTCGCTCCCCAAACAGGTACGCATCGGAGGCTGTTCCGATTGCCGTACCGTCAGTCGGGACCACTCAACTTTATTGTACGCACATGTCTGCACTTTCACAATACATCGACTCCCTTAATAGCGAGTTCGTCAAGCTCCACACTGCAAAAGAAGACTCATTCTGGGAGTCGAAGATGGGTTTGACATCCGACCCTGCGGCGTCGCAGACGGCAACTGCAGCCGCCGAGAACGCGGTGAATGCATTCGCGCAGGATGCCTCGAAGCTCGTGAAGCTTCGCGGGCTGATGAGCGCCACGACGATGTCAGATGCAGAGCAGATCGCCGCCAAAGGTTGGGAGCGATTCTTCGTGGCGAATGTCATCGAGAGCGATGCAGCGCGGGCGTTATCTGCCGAGATCGTCGAACTTGAAGGCAAGCTGCTCGTCGAGCGGGGTGCGATGAACCTCGGCTACACCGATCCGAAGACCGGCGAATTCAAGCGCGCAACCACCAACGACCTCTCGAACATCAAACGCGTCGAAGCGGACGAAGCAACGCGCAAAGCCGCATACGACGGCCTCAAGAGCATCGGACCATTCGTGCTGGAGCACGGTTACCTCGAGATTGTGCGCAAGCGCAACGAGCTCGGACGCCTGTGCGGCTATGAGGATTATTACGATTGGAAGGTGCAGCGCACCGAGGGCTTCTCGAAGAAGCGTCTCTTCGAGATCTTGGACGACCTCGAAGCACGCACGCGCGAAAGTGCCAGACGTACCGTTGATATGCTCGCCAAAGAGAAAGGGGAGCAGGCGCGTCGCGGGTGGAATTACGAGTTCTTGCGCTCGGGCGACATTCTCAAGGAGTTCGATCCGTATCTGCCGTTCGCCGACGGTCTGGAGCGTTGGGTGAAGTCGTTCGCTGCGCTCGGTATCCGCTATCGCGGCGCAACGCTGACACTCGATCTTGTCGATCGTATCGGCAAATACGAGAACGGCTTCATGCACGGCCCCGGGCCGTCGTGGTTCGAGAACGGCGCGTGGCATTCGGCTCGGATCAACTTCACGGCGAACGCGATCCCGAATAAAGTAGGCTCGGGGAATGACGCGCTCAATACGCTTTTCCACGAAGGCGGACACGCTGCACATTTTTCAAATGTGCTGATGAATTCTCCGTGCTTCGCACAGGAGTTCGCACCAACGTCGGTCGCGTATGCCGAGACGCAGTCGATGTTCTGCGATTCGATCCTCTCCGATGCAGATTGGCTTACCCGCTACGCGAAGAACTCGGCCGGGCAGACCATTCCGTTCGAGCTCATCGAGCGACACATCACACAAATGCAACCGCATGAAGTGATCGGTGTGCGTGCGATGCTCGGCGTCTGCTACTTCGAAAAGGCGATCTATGAAATGCCGGAAAGCGAGCTAACACCGGAGAATGTCCTGAAGCTCGTTGCGGATCTCGAGAAACGCATCTATTTTATGGAAGAGGCGCCACGCCCGATCCTCGCTGTGCCGCATATCCTCGCCGGCGAGTCGAGCGCATACTATCATGGGTATGTTCTCGCAGAAATGGCGGTCCGACAGACCCGCGCGTATTTCATCAAGAAGTACGGCTTTATCTGCGACAACCCGAACATTGGACCGGACCTCGAGAATGGTTATTGGAAATATGGTAACTCGGTCAGCTTCCTCGATCTTGTCGAGCGAATGACCGGTAAGCCGCTGACGGCCGATGCGCTCGTGGACTTCTGCGGTCGGAGCGTTGGTGATTGCGTCACCGAGGCGAAGAAGCAAGCCGCGGATGCCAAGGCAAAGCCCTTGTATGAGGGTTCGCTCGATCTCGACGCCGACATCCGTGTCATGCACGGCAACGAGCTGATCTGTGAGTTCTCAAACGGGACGTTCGTCAAAGCGAACGATGCGTTCAAGGCGTGGATATACTCACGCTATCCGATGAAGCAAGCCGCATAGCACCTATGGCGGAACGCGCCATCACTGCGAAGGATGAGTTGTTGGCGGCATTCGACGATGCGCTGAGTTATCAGTGGGAATCGGTCGAAGCCGCCCTTCGCGATGTGTCGGACTTCGAAGCGTGTTACCAGCCTCCTGCCTATCTCGGCGAACCGACGGATGACGGCTATCCACCTGCCGGGACGATCATGTGGCATGTCGTGCACCTCGCGCATTGCTACCGTTACTATCGAGACAATATCATCGAGCGGCCGAACGCAGTCGGGGATCCGCCTACACCTCGTGCGAGGACCTTGGGCGAGGCGATCACGGAGTTGAAGAAATATAGGTCAGAACTTCGCGAGACGATCGTATCGCTGCGCGATGAAGAGTTTGCCGAACGACTGAAGAATTACGAGTCGATCTCCGAACAAATGCGGATGATGATCCGTCACGATGCGTGGCATGCCGGACAGATCGCGGTGATCAAGCGACTGCATCGTGCAACTCAACCCTGATCACTTCTTCCGTTCGTATTTCCAGTTGCGCGACTTCCCCTCGGCCATCCACTCAATGGCCTGAGCGAGGCGCTTCTCTCGTGTGGCGTCGGTCTTCGCCTCTTCGAACCATGTCACATATTCCTTCTTATGTGAGTAGGGGAATGCCTCGAATGCAGCCTTTGCGGTCTTGTTGGTCCTGAGAGCTTTTGTGACGTAGTCCGGGACAACGAGTTCTTTCTTTTCCTTCGGAGATGGTTTTGCTTTCGGCAGCTTTACGCGTTCTGCGTTGAGCTTCATCGCCTCTTTGATCCATGCCGCGAGCTTCTTATCGGAAGGGAGGTCGTTGATGCTCTCCATGCGGCCGACGTGGCCCATCGCCGACTCACTCTTCGCATTCTCGATCAGAGTCTTGTCGCTCATTAGTGCTGCTTTGTAGAAACCCATTGCCGCGTGTTGCTTGAACGCCGACATCATGCACATCATCTGGCCGTTATACATGAAGAACGGCATGCCCCACTTGATCGCCTCCTCGACATCCGGACATGTCTTGTGAACGACGTCACGGATCTTCGTCAAGATCGGCTTGGCGAATTCCTGCGACTTGGTGATGTATGCATCGACCTCTTTGATCTTCTTGCCCATAATGATGCTATCGTTTCAATAACCAACGGATGCGATCATATGAGATCGCGTAGTGCACAACCGTGATGACAAGCATTGCCCATGCGGATGTCGTGAGTTGCAGATCGAACAGTGCGGCATTCGCAGCCGTGAAGAGAAGCAATTCCAGCAAAAGCCGAAGCCAGCCTCTGATGGCGACGGTCGCCCTTCCGGGATCGTCGGGGACACGGAAGGTGCCCCACAGCGTGGCACCAACCACAGGAAGTAGAACCGAGAACAAGACGCCGAGCGAGCCTGAGAACTTGTTCCAGCCCCAATACGCAAGCGCCGCAAGTATGCACAGCTCGAGCAGAAACCTCACGCCGAGATTGATCGGGTTCAGGCTGAGCGAATTCCGTGGTATGCCCTCGTTCATGTTCGAGGGACCAAAATACGAAGACCGACCTACTGCTTCAAGAGTGTCCGAATGTCGGCGATCAACCGCTCCGTTTCGAGAGACAGTGTGCCATCGTACACGCCACGGATATGTCCCTCGCGATCGACCAAGATCAGATGCTCCGTATGCAAGAACTCCGATGAATCCTTGCTGACGCCGGGCTCGGCTTCGGCGAAGTAGGAGAGACGAGCCAGATCGTAGATCGCCTTCTTGTCACCTGTGAGCAAGTGCCATCGTCGGTAGTCGATCTTATGTGTGGCTGCGTAGGAGGCCAGTTGGGCAACGCTGTCGATCTGTGGTGTGACTGAGAATGATGCGAACATGACATCATTATTGTTTGCGAATGTCTTTGCAACGCCCGAGAGGTTGTTCGTCATCTTCGGACAAATGCCGGAGCATGTAGTGAAGAAGAAATTGGCGACACAGAGCTTCCCGCCGTACGTCTTGTCGGTGATCGTTGCTCCTGTTTGGTCGAAAAAGGCAAAGTGCGCGATGCGGTGAAGCGTGTCGATGTTGATGTGAGTCTCACGTGCCCAACTCGGAGTGAAGTCGGGTGTATTATAGTACGGCAGCTCCTCGGTCGCTTGCTTGCAGGAAGCGATCGCGAAGAGTGCAATACTACTGACGATCAGTGCTATCGTTCTTGAACGGAGATTCACAGTTGCGATATCCGGTGTTGCCGTACGAGCGGCCGCCGCGAACTTCATAGTTCGCTTGAATGCGGCCATCTTGGTAATAGACCGTTTGAAGGCCTTGCTCGTGACCTTCGTGATAATGAAACGAACGGTACAGCGCCCCGTTTGGGTACCACTCTTTGACGACGCCTTCGAAGTTATCATTGTCAAAATCATAGACGAAGCGCTGTGTACCGTCCGGCCACCAACCCTCGTGCCTACCAGTCTTCTTGCCGAGGGAGTAGTGACGAACTTCTCTCAATTGCCGGTTCGGATACCATTGCCGTTCGGTGCCATGTTCCTTGCCCCGCGAGAACGGCGCCACGGCAAGCGTATCACCGTTCTGCGCGGAGGCAACGATGTATCCCGTGTACAATTTCCCGGCAAACTTCATGACTCCCGAATCAAGCTGCAGCCGCGGATCGCTTGCGCTCACCGAGATCGTCGGCTGTTCGATAGGCTCGACATCGGGCGATCTCGGATGCTCCGCGCAATCTATAAAGAGCAGGGCCGAGATCGCCGCGACGGCGGTAACCCATACAACGCTAGTGACTGACCGTGCCCGGCGTGCCATAGAATCCGCTGCCGTTGATGTACGGCGCTTCCGCAGTGACGTGATAATGATAGATCCCGTTCGGGTACTCTGCCGTCACGCCGGTGTGTCCGTGATACGAATCGAGATCGGCGTTCGTGATCGTCTTGCCGTTCTCGATCGGCCCATAGACCGGGAAGCCGTCCAGCAGGAAGCCGAGCAGCGCCGAGCTCCCTTTTGATTTTGTCAACCACCACGGCTCGGCGTGATAGTGATATTGATTCATCGGCGTCGGATGTCCGTTCTGTTGGTCGAACGTATTGAGTTCGTTCGAGCCGAGCGGCGCGCCGTTGCCCGCATATTGATTGAAGAACGGCACGCCATTGAGCGACACACCGATCGGGCCGAGCGGCGTGGAGCTGTGCGTCGTTGCAACGGAGGGGTTCATCGGCATGCGGAAGGTCAGCGTCTGCGCGGCGATGATACCCGGTGCGAGCATGAAGCTCGTGTTCGTGCCGTTGTAGGCTTCGTAGAGTGAATCCTGCCACTGCGTGCCTTTGTAGTACGGGCTCTTGTGGTCAGGCAGTCCCTTCGACGTGATAACGACGTAATCACCATCTTGCGTGATGCTCGTTGCGCCGTAGATCTTTTTGTAGATCGCGAGCGGGTCGGTGTTCGAACTGCCGTTGTCGGTCGGCGTGGATGAACTGTTCGACTTGCAGGCCATTGCAAATGCGGCGAGGGCAATGACGGCCGTGGCGTAGAATGCGATGCGGATCGTTTTCATGTTCGTAGCGATGAATGAGTCTTTGATCTATTAGACGCCGAACCTCACGGCTTCCTACGCTCTGGTGGCGGCATTTGTTCACCGCCTTCGTGCGGCGGCGGAGGAGGCGGTTGCGTCATCCCATGCGGACCAGCTTCCGGCGGCGGCATCATACGGCCTTGCGACATTGGTCCACCTTGCGGGCCACGCGGCTGTTGATTCAGCAGCATCCGTGTCAACTCGGGCACGATCGAATCGAACTTCGGCTGCTGCTCGCTTGTGCAAAGTGCACGGATCTCTTCGAAGTGTTTGTACGTCGCTTCGGCTTTGCCTGATTGTGCTTTGCCGATCGCGGCAAGCGCCGCATCTTTGTCGGACTGACTCGCATTGCCGCGAAGCATCTGGAAGTAGCGATCCGCCGCGCTGCGGAATTCGCTGTCGAGCTTCATCATCGCCGAATGATGCGTTTCGATCGATGCGGCGTATTGTTTGTCTTGCGCTTCGCTCAGCCCGAGCGTCGAGCGAATGAGTTCGTCGGGCCGCATCATCGGGCCGCGCTCACCCATTGGCGGTGGCGGTGGAGGCGGCATGTGGTGTGGGCGTGAAATGAAGAGGTACGATATCGTGCCGATGTTCAGCACCAGCAGCACGACGATCGCAATCGTCAGTAATGTATCCCGTTTCATTTCGAGTCGAATGTTGTGTTGAACGCATCGAGCGAGAGGTCGCCCGACTGGTAGGCGCTGGCAGACTGTCCGTTCCCCGTGGCAGGGGATGATACACTGGTTGAACGTGACGCCCAAAGCATCGCCCCGGCGTTCACCATGACGAGCATCGCCGCGGCGGCAAGGGCCATGCGAACCTTCGAGGCCCCGACGTAGCGGACACCTTCCGAGATGCGCGCTTCGATCCTCGTCAGGAGGAACGGCGGCGCCTCGGCAGGCTTCATGCCTTCGGTGCTCGAGAGTATCCGTTCGGTTCGGTTCGTCGTCATGTTCGTTGTATTAGACGTTGTTCGTTTCACATTCCTACGGCTATTCTTTCCTTGCTTGTCATTCTGAGCGAAGCGAAGAATCCTCATCGTCAGTATGTCATTCTGAGGAGTGGCTTTAGCCCGACGAAGAATCCCTTGAGGTTTGCCTCGAAGGCCCGTACAGGCCGAAAGGGATTCTTCGCTTCGCTCAGAATGACACCACGGATTAAGAAGCTCCTCAAGTAGCTCCTCCTCAAGTAGCTCCTCCTCAAGTGGCTCCTCCGCAAGTAGCTCCGACTTTAGTCGGAGCATCGCCGAAGGCGATCCGCCAGCCTCGTCGCCGACTAAAGTCGGGGCTACTTTCTACTCTCGTTCTATCCGTTTCCTCAAATTCACTTTCGCCCGTTGCAGCAGCTGCTCAACGGCCCCGACGCTGGTGCCCATGACGCTTGCAACTTCTTGCTGCGGCAGGTTTTCGACGTAGGTGAGGATGAACGCAGTCTTTTGCTTGTCGGGCAACTCGTCGATCGCCGCGAAGAGCACTTTCGAATCCTCTCGCCGCTCGAGCTCGATGCCGGGGTGGACGAAATCCGACGCGTCGTGTTCGAGCTTGCCGCTCGTGGGGTTGAAGAGTCGCACGAGCGTGGCCGTGCGTTTCTTGCGCTTGCGCCGACGCAACACGTCGAGCGACCGATTGACGGCGATGCGGTAGATCCAGGTCGAAACCGTCGAGCCGCCTGCAAAGCCGGAGGCCGTGCGCCAAATGTCAACGAACACATCTTGCGTCACCTCCTCGGCGTCCGAAGGGTCTTGCACGTAGGAGAGGGCCGTATTGTAAACCTTGCCCGAGAACGCGTCATAGAGCAGCCGCAACGCCTCTTTGTCGCCGGTGGCGAGCCGATGAAGCAGTTTGTGGTGCTCGTCGCCGCTCATTTCTTCTTGCTGCTTCGCTTCTTCGATGGCTTGGCGATCTTGTTGTATTCAAGCGCCTCGTCGAGCCAGCGGTGCAGGTCGGTTTCTTTATCGAGGGCCTTCTCAGTCACATAGACGTAGCCGGCCATCGGTCGGTGCGTGAAATCCATCGGACGTGCACCCGGCCGCTTGACGGCGGCATCGGTGTCATCCGGATCGATGCGGACCATCAGGTCGTTTTTTATGACGCCGACGCACATCTTCTCGGCCACCATGAAGCAGATGCCGCCGAACATCTTTTTCTCTTCGACGTCCCGGCGGCGGGTCAGGTAGGACCGAATCCGTTCTGCAAGTGCTTCGCTGTATGCCATGGTTACCTCGTGGTTTGAATGACTAATACGTTATTTCGGATTTCCGTTCGGCCAAATTCATGGTCCGTAAGTCCCTTAGAATTCATCCGAACCCGCGTACACCCCTCACTTCGGCGACCCCCAGAAACACGAAAGTCCGCCGGGGGGCGGACTTTGCGAGCGCAGGGCGATCAGACCGATCACCCCTCGCACATCACATCTGATGTGGTGCCTATCATTCACGCATTCAATATACAACCTCGAATCCCAATTGTCAATGGGTGCCCATCAAACAAAATTTCAGAGCACAAACCGTGCCAATGACCGATAAGAACCCCCTCTCCACAAAGTGGAGAGGGCCGGGGAGAGGGCGTAATAGATTGTACTACGCACAGTCAATTGATCGGGCGCAGTTCAAAAGTTGCACCCCAAGGTCGTTGTTGTAATGATGTCGTTCAGCCGATGCACGAGGTATTGCGACTAACCGTTTCTGCGACCTGGAACGCAAATCATTCTCTCCAGCTCTTGGTTAGCAACTATGCAAATCGTGAAAGATTCACCTCGATGGATATTGACTCGGTAATCAACACAATCATATGCGGGGACTGCCTTGAGGTCATGCGGGAGTTGCCCTCTGCGAGTATCGACCTGGTAGTAACTTCACCTCCGTATAATCTCAAGAATTCTACCGGCAACGGTATGAAGGATGGACGGGGTGGTAAGTGGCGGAACGCAGCGCTCATTTCCGGATATTCTGATCATGATGACTGCATGCCACATGGTGATTATGTGAAATGGCAGCGCGACTGCCTTGCTGAAATGTTACGCTTAATAAAGGACACGGGAGCAATTTTTTACAACCATAAATGGCGAGTACAGGACGGACTACTCCAAGATAGGCACGATATAGTGGAGGGTCTTCCCGTTAGGCAGATAATTATTTGGCGAAGAAAGGGTGGCATCAACTTTAATCAAGGGTATTTCTTACCAACTTATGAAGTCATCTATCTAATCGCTAAGCCCGAATTCAAGTTGGCGCCAAAAGCGAACGCCTATGGTGACGTCTGGGAGTTCGGCCAAGAGATGAGGAATGCCCACCCTGCGCCTTTTCCGGTCGCTTTAATCGATCGTATTATTGGGTCGACCACCGCGCGGCTTGTGCTCGACCCATTCATGGGATCAGGCACAACTGCAATTTCTGCCCTAAGGAATGGACGGAATTTTGTAGGCATCGAGCTATCACAGGAATATTGCCGGATGGCAGAGGAACGGATAGGTATAGTCAAAGCTCAGTACGATCTCTCAGCATCACTAGAAATGGAAACGGCAGATGGAGTCTAGAGAAATCGTCCAACAGTTGGATAATCCGTGGCACAAATCATATTGGTTCGCTCGGATGCTCATAAGTGGTGACAAGTACGGAGGTGTGGCTAAGGACAACCGGTTACTACTGAGAATTGGAAGCGCTATGCGCGTTTTGGAAAGTGGACCAATTGCGCCAACCGAAAAACTCGCGCTCCAAAAGGCAGCGATTGGAAATATTCTTGAAGAGCGTTTCAGCCGCTCTGAAGCCAAGCTGAAGCTCGTCAGGAGACTTCACGCAGATCTTTCTGAGGAGATTCAGACCGTCGAGGACATGCGTGTCTTTGTTCTGACGTGTGAAAGTATAATTATCCCGATCAATCAAGCTATCGCTAATATTCCATCGGATGACCGAGCTTTCACCCAGACAATCGCGCAGTCCTTTCTTAAGGTTCAAGGCGACGCCGGACTCGCGACGGTCATACGTCTATGGGATGATCTCGGTGTAAAGGGTTGCTTGACAGCCGAGAGAACCGAGATTGTAAAAGCATTTGCTGCCCTCCGGCTTCTGTTGGAAAAAGACACAATTTCCGTCGAAGAGAGGGATATTGTTCTAACGGCATTTGTGCAAGAGTTTGAAAGACGTGCGGGGCAGAAAAGAAAAGGGCGTGCAGGGGGCAGCCTAGAGGATGTGACGAGCTTTATACTGGACTACTACGGTATCCCTTCTGCTTCACAGCCTGAGCATTTTCAGGCTGACATTGAGGTAGACAAATGGGTAAAGACGCGCGATAGCTGGTTGATTGGAATATCTTGCAAGAGAACCCTTAGAGAACGATGGAAACAGGTAACCAGCGCGGATCGCGGAACACTCGGACGATATAAGATCAAGCAGATTTATCACATCATCACATACGACGAGGATCTTTCGGATGAGAAACTGGCACTCCTCGGCTCACTGAGTCATATTGTATACCTCCCCAATGACAGCTCTCGTCTTAGTCACGCTGAACAGCATATCGGATTGAAGCAGTATGTTCGGCCGATCTCAGAGTTTATCAATGACTTGCGCCAGCAGCTATAGCAGCAGGAACACTGCGCTTCGCATTGAAGAACGAAAGTTCTGTCGTCGTACTGAGTCTACCTTACGAAAGCACGCCAGGCTCGCCCGATGAGATTGCGGAGCCATCGTTCAGAAGGATATCTCGATAATTGCAGTATGCTGATCCTTCAGTTTGAGAAAGACTTTCGCTCCGAAATAGCTAAGCAAGAGTAAGAATCTCTGCCATGCAGTCGGTCCATGGGCCAATACGGTGCCGATCATAGCCTCGCTAACGTAGGGAGGAGTAATTGATATCCTCTGATCTTTGACAGCCTTCTCGGCAAGCGTATCAATGTTATCAATCGTGTCTATTAGCTCCTTGAGGTCCACTTCAAATTCGACCGGTTGACGGTTGTTGATAATTGCTTTCTTCTCCTCGTTGCTTAATGATTCGAACTTCTTCAGCATAGGGCAATAATGGATGTGATATGTTGCCTGAATATGACTCACACTGCGCACACATTTAACCAACAATCGCGTCCGGGCCTTGAATTCCCGAGATCTACTCTCCGTCCAAACCATGTTTCACCAACAAGCATTGTTGGTACCCCTCCCCCTCGCAACCCTTCCGGAACGCGTATCTGTTAGTATCTTTGGCGCTTGGAGCGCGATACTTATGGACGAAAAGAAGACTACACGGGCCCGGAAGGGTCGGACGGGGGCGGGGAGCGATGGCGGTGGGACGGGGAAAGGACCGATGCCGCGGTGTTCGTTCTGTCTGCGGCCGGCCGACGAGGTGACGACGCTCATCAGCGCGCCGTATGGCGATGCGTATATCTGCGATATCTGTTCGGCGAACAATGTCGAGCTGCTGCGGGCGCATCTGCCCGACTTCACGCCGCGCGCGAACACGCGCAAAGCCGGCCTCGCACGCGTCACGCCTCGTTCGATCAAGAAATCGCTCGATGAGTATGTGATCGGGCAGGACGAAGCGAAGAAGGTCCTTTCGGTCGCGGTCTATAACCACTTCAAGCGCATCGAATCCGAGACGCTCATCGGCGTGCCGGGCTTCGAGGACACCGAGATCGAGAAAGCGAATATCCTCTTGATGGGTCCGACCGGCACGGGCAAGACGCTGCTGGCTCGGACGCTCGCGCGCATCCTCGACGTGCCGTTCGCCGTCGCCGATGCAACGACGCTCACCGAAGCGGGGTACGTCGGCGACGACGTGGAGTCGATCCTCTCGGCGCTGCTGCAGTCGGCCGAGTACGACGTCAGCCGTGCCGAGCGCGGCATCGTGTATCTCGATGAGGTCGATAAGATCTCGCGCCGCAGCGATAGCGCGTCGATCACGCGCGATGTGTCCGGCGAAGGCGTGCAGCAGGGCTTGTTGAAACTGCTCGAAGGCACGGTCGCGGGCGTCCCGCCCAAAGGCGGCCGCAAGCATCCCGAGCAGCCGCTGATCTATATCAATACGAAGCACATCCTCTTCATCGCCGGCGGCGCCTTCGATGGTCTGGAAAAGATCATCCTCAAGCGCATGCACCAGAACCCGATCGGGTTCGGCGCGGCATTCCCGGAGAAGAGCGAGGAGAAAGAGCAAAACATTTTCCAATTCGCCGAGCAGGACGACCTATTGAAATTTGGCTTCATCCCCGAGCTCATCGGCCGCTTGCCGGTGCTTGCCGCGTTGAATGGTTTGTCGCGCGAGGCGCTGCTGCAGATCCTCACCGAGCCGAAGAACGCGCTCGTGAAGCAGTACAAAAAACTCTTCGCGATGGAAGGCGTCGAGCTCGACTTCCGCGCCGATGCGCTCGATGCGATCATCGACGAAGCCGTCCGCCGCGGGACGGGTGCACGTGCGCTGCGCTCGATCATGGAGAAGGTCCTGACCGAGCTGATGTTCTCGCTGCCCGACGATGCGAAGCTCGAACGCGTGACCGTCACGCGCGAAAGCGTCGAAGGCACAGGCAAGCCGATCACGACTCGCAGCGGAGCGGGGGAGTCGCTGGCGGCGTGAGCGGCGGCGGGGGAATGTAAAATGTAAAATGTAACATTGGGGAGGGCACCCAAAGCGGTGGCACGGACTCTTAGTCCGTGCAGTGCAATGCGAAGCGAGCACTCTCCTCGACGCGTACGCTCGCTAGCGCATCGCGTGCACGGGCTAAGAGCCCGTGCCACTACTGAAAGAGGTTCTGTTGAGATGAATACTACCGCCCGTTTTTCCGATCGCGTTGAGAACTACATTAAGTACCGGCCGTCGTATCCTCCGGAGTTGATCGAGTATTTGCAGCGAGAGCTCGGGCTTGATCCGGGTTCGGTGGTTGCTGATGTCGGGTCTGGGACGGGGATATTCACGGAGCTACTCGCCAAGACCGGCGCGACCATATTTGCTGTCGAACCGAATGTGCCGATGCGCGAGGCGTCAGAGCAATTGCTCGCGCTGTATCCGAATATTCGTCACATCGGCGGGACGTCTGACGCCACCACGCTCGCCGATCATTCGGTCGGTATCATCACCGCTGCGCAGGCATTCCACTGGTTCGATCCCGAATCTGCCCGCACTGAGTTCTTGCGTATACTCAAGCCCGATGGTTGGGTCGTGCTGGTCTGGAACGACCGGGAAATCGACGCAACGCCATTCCTGCAAGAGTATGAATCATTGCTCTTAACACATGGTACCGACTATAAGGATGTAAGTCATGCCTGGGGTGATCTGACGGCGATGAGGACGCTGTTCGGTGGTGAGTACCGGCACGTGACGTTCGAGAACCGGCAGGTCTTTGGTCTCGAGGGGATGCTGGGGCGGCTTCTTTCGTCGTCGTATGTGCCGAACGAGGGACCGGCGCTTGAGGCAATGATAGCGGCATTTACCGATCTATTTCGGCAGCATGCCGACGACGGTCGGGTAGTCTTCGAATACACGACGAACGTGTATTACGGCCAGATAGATGTTAAGACAGACAATTTCTCCGAAACGACATCTCGGCAGCCAGAGTTAGAATAATAACGATAGGAATTCGTCTTGGCCGCCCCAAGGTTGAGACGTATAATTATGAACGGCCGCCGACCACCACAAGGGCGGTATTTTTTCGTCATCAGTTCTAAGAGAGTATCCGAAGAATGCTGAAGTATCGTGCCGACATTCGCACAGTGATCTATATGGTGGTAACAACTGCGACACTGATTGTGCAGTGGAGCCTCCCGCATTTTAATATTTTTCTGTTCGTCCTGAGCTTGTATCTCGGCGTGGCAACAGCCGTGATCGCGCACAACCACAATCACGTCGCGACGTTCAAGCCGAAGTGGATGAACGTCTTCATGGATTATTGGCTGACGCTCTTCTATGGGTTTCCGGCGTTCGGCTGGATCCCGACGCATAATAAGAACCACCACAAGCTTAATAACAAAGCGGGCGATTATACGATCACCTATCGCTACAGTGAGAAGAACAATCTGATCACGCTACTGACGTATCCGACGATCTCGAGCTACTTCCAGCAGACGCCGATCCGCTCGTATCTCAAAGAGATGTGGAAGACCGACCGTCCGTACTTCTGGGAGTATGTGATGCAGTATGTCGCTCTGATCGTGTATGTCGGTGTTGCGCTGCTGATCGACTGGCAGAAAGCGTTGCTGTTCATCGTGGTGCCGCAGCAGTTCGCGCTCTACATGATCATGATCTTCAACTATGTGCAGCACGTGCACTGCGACGAGGAATCGGAGTACAATCATTCGCGCAACTTCCTGGGCCTAACGAATCTCTTCCTGTTCAATAACGGCTATCACACCGTACACCACATGCGTGCCAGCACGCACTGGAGCGAGACGCCGGCTGCACATGCGAAGGTCGCGCATCTGATCGATCCGGAGCTCAACGCCAGCGGATTCTGGAGCTTCATGTTCAAGACCTATATTCTCGGTCTCGTTATGCCGAAGATGCGCACACATTCAATGCGTCTGGAGCGCATGGGGCACACACACGAATCGCCGCTGGTGCCGGCGGCCTAGAAGTGAGGGGGTATGCGGTTCGGGTATCGTCGTCCTTCGATCAAGAAACGCATCGCTGCGCGAACATCGTGGAAACGGTACGTTCGCAATAACATGGGTCTGAAGGCGCCTCGAGGCTGGGGATGGCTCACGAACCCAAAGAAAGCGGCGTACAACCGAGTGTATAACCGCACGACGAAAGGCTGCATGGTGGCGGTGGTATGGTTGGGTATCGGTGCAATCTCGATTCTTGCATCGGTGGTTATCACACTACTCTAGTATTCGCGAGACTTGCCATTCTGACCGATGGCAGAAGTCAATACTGGCAGTCGCTTTTGAATACATGCGCCTGTTGGACGTAGTGCTTTCCCGGACTCCTCACTTCGTTCGTAGTGCAACGGAAACTTTAAATCCCATACGAATAGTTATTCTTTCGTTACTCATCAAGAACAGCTGAGGGACAGGCCCGAAGAAGCTGTAGCAACCGTCGAAGCCGCAAGGCTTCGAGCCCAGGTGCTAAATCCTGCCGCGAGAGCGATCTCAAGGAAAGATGAGCCGAGGTATTAGCTTGTTCGCTTGTGTGCGAACCTCTACTACGACCTATCGGCGCTTTCCGATAGGTTTTTCGTTTTAAACCTATCGGTCCGGCGTCTGCATGTGGGAATAGATCGCCAACCTCGTGTGTCGTCTGCTGTTCTTGGAATGAGTCCACCAAACATCAGACGACCATGCACATCGAAACATCCGCAATACAACTGACCACGCATACCGATTCCGAGTACGGGAGCATCGGTACGCCGCTCTATCAATCGTCCAACTTCCGCTTTCGCGCACCGGGTGTGAGCACGGGTTACGACTATACACGCTCCGGTAATCCCACACGTGCAACGCTCGAGACCGTACTGGCCGAGCTTGAAGGCGGCGCAACGGCGGTCGCCGTTTCGACCGGAATGGCAGCGATTACCACCGTGCTTTCACATTTTCCTGCGGGTTCGCATATCATCTGCACGCATGATTGTTACGGTGGGACAGCACGACTACTGAATCACTATCAGACACAAGGCATCCTCGATGTGTCGTTCGTCGATCTCGAAGACGTGCGCGCACTCGAAGCCGCTGTTACGTCGAACACCCGATGTCTGTGGATCGAGACACCAAGCAACCCATTGCTCAGAGTTGTCGATCTTCCGGCGCTTGCCGAGATCGCACACCGACACGACATTCTTGTTTGTGTAGATAATACATTCCTCTCGCCGTACAACTTCAAACCGTTCGCATTCGGCGCAGACATCGTTGTGCACTCGACGACGAAGTGGCTCAACGGACATTCCGATGTGGTCGGCGGAGCGGTGATCGCAAAAGAGCGCGAGCTCGGCGATCGCATCTATTGGCTTGCGAATGCACTCGGTGTTACCACCGGCTCGTTCGATAGTTGGCTCGTGCTGCGAGGCATCAAGACGTTGGGTGTGAGAATGCGGCAGCACGAAGAAAATGCACACCGGGTCGCGGAGTTCTTAGAGGTTCATCCGGCGGTGCAAGAGGTGTTCTACCCTGGACGTGTGTCCCACGCGACTCACGAAACGGCGGCAAAGCTGTTCGACGGATTTGGGGGAGTCATTAGTTTCCGAATCGCAGGTGGGATTGAAGAAGCACACCGGATCATCGGCTCGACCACAGTCTTTGCGCTTGCGGAATCGCTGGGCGGTGTCGAATCGCTCATCGAACATCCGGCGACGATGAGTCATGCATCCATGGGTGCGGATCTGCGCAAGAAGGCAGGCATCACCGACGACATCATTCGTATTAGCGTCGGTATCGAGCACATCGACGATCTGCTGCACGATCTCGATCGCGCACTTGGGGCACATGAACGTCGCGTATCGATCACTGCACCTTCACTCGAGGAGGTGGTCGCATGAGCTCACTCTCTCGATGTACGATCGGCGATTTGGTGCTCGATAGCGGCGCTATACTTCCTGGTGTGGAGATCGCGTACACTACCTATGGCGCACTCAATGCCGAACGTTCGAATGCAGTCATCGTCTTTCACGCATTGACCGGCGATACAAATGTTTCGCAATGGTGGGGCGGACTCGTTGGCGCAGGGAAGCTGATCGATCCGGCCGATGACTTCGTAATCTGTCTCAACGCAATCGGTAGTTGTTACGGATCGACCGGCCCGGACAGTATTGCACCGCATACCGGACGTCCGTATGGGAAAGACTTTCCGTCGATCACGACACGCGACATCGCACGCTCGCAGCTCTCTGCGCTTGCCGAGTTGGGGATTCGCAGGGCACGTATCGGGATCGGAGGTTCGATGGGTGCAATGGTGCTCCTGGAATTGGCATTGCTCGAGCCAGGCTTTTTCGATGCCGTGATTCCGATCGCGTGTGGGGCGTCGCACAGTGCGTGGCGGATCGCATTCAGTTCGGTGACCCGCAAAACGATCGAGACGATCGCTGCCGCCGGCGGATCGACAGACGACGCATTTGTACAAGGCATGCGCATCGCTCGTCAGATCGGGATGACCTCATACCGATGCAGCGAAGAGTTCGAGCAGCGGTTTGCCAGGGATCGACGCGAAGACCAGTTCGAGGTCGAACATTATCTCCAACATCAGGGTGAGAAGATCGCCGCACGGTTTTCGCCGCATAGCTACCTTCGATTGACACAAGCGATGGAGACCTATGACGTATCGGAGGCGATCGGTTCGCTCTCATGCCCGAGCGTGTTTGTCGGTATCGATTCGGACGTGCTCTATCCGAAGTCCGAGATACGCTCGCTCGCGTCGCGCATCCCAATGGCGAAGTATGTGACGCTGCATGCGAACTGCGGACACGATTCGTTTTTGGTTGCCGAAGCAACGCTTGCACGCTTGCTTACACCGTTCGTCACTGCCATTCGCCAGTCATCAATTACAGAGGAGATCGTTCAATGAGTGAATTTCTATTTGGTTCGGATGTGGCATCGACCACAGCTATTTCAATCCCGAAACGCCTCGAGACCTTGCGTATCGGAATGTTCGGGCTTGGTGTTGTCGGCAGCGGTGTATGGCGTGTACTCAACGAAAAGCGCCGTGAATTCGCATCGCGATTCGGTATTGACGTGTCGATCGAACGCGTTTGTGTTCGTGACGGAGCGAAAGACCGCGACGCCGATCTTCCGCTCGATCGTATCACACTCGATCCGCAGGATATACTCACCGACGAGTCGATCGAAGTCGTCATCGAACTGATGGGTGGGCGCTACGAAGCACAGACCGTGATCGAAGCGGCATTGAAAGCGCGCAAACATGTCATCACCGCGAACAAGCTCTTGCTTGCACATGAACTACCTCGCTTGCGAACACTTGCAGAACGCAACGGCGTGAACTTATACTATAGTGCGTCGGTCTGCGGCAGTGTGCCGGTCTTGCGTGCGCTCGACGACCACCGCGCCGGCGATACGGTCGAGGCCATCCGTGGTATCGTCAACGGCTCGACGAACTTTATCCTCACGAGTATGACGGACAATAACCTGAGCTATGGTGATGCACTCGTGCTTGCGCGTGAGCGCGGATTTCTCGAAGCCGACCCCACGCTTGACGTCTCCGGTCAGGATGCAGCGCAGAAGCTCTCGGTACTTGTCTATCACGCATTCGGAAAACACATCGCACCGGACCGGATCGAAACGATCGGTATCGAAACGATCACCGACGACCGGATCGCCGCCGAGAAGGAGCAGGGAAATGTCGTGAAGCTGATCGCAGAGGCCAGACTTTCATCGGATGGGGAGATTCTCGCGCGTGTTGCCCCACAGTCGATCACCCGTGAACATCTGTTTGCCGCAACACGCGATGAGTTCAATGCGCTCGAGATCACGGCTCGTCACGCCGGCCCGCAAATCCTCTATGGCAAAGGTGCCGGCAGCTTCCCGACAGCATCGGCCGTGATCAGCGATGTCGTGGAATTGCTCAGAGAAAGGCTGTAAACAAGATCAGTAGGACGGACTCTTAGTCCGTCCCTCTATCGGCAGGCAGTCTATTCTCAATAATGGCACGGACGAAAAGTCCGTCCTACGGTCTCTTTGCTCAATCCTCGATCACTTGCTCGAAGTAGCTCCGGTCCTTGCCGCAGTTTGGGCAGACTTCGGGCAACGGAGCGTGGTTCAAGTGGAAGATCTCGCCGCAGTTGGTGCAGCGCCAGATGAGTACCATCCCTGCACCGCGCGATTCCGGCGGCGGGATGTTAATATCGAGTGGTTCGTCAGTTGGTGTCGGCATATTATCCTCTCTTTTACACAGAACACTTCTCATCGGGTAAACAAGTTCACCGTAAAGTATAAGGTAGTGGCTCAGCTTTGACTGTATTCCAAATGTCATTCTGAGCAACGCGAAGAATCCCTTTGGCGGAGCCTCACAGGGTTTCAGCAAGGGATTCTTCGCTTCGCTCAGAATGACAGCTCCTTGCACCGTTTTAAACTGAGCCACTACCAGAATCAGGGGGCATAACTTATTGCCCTATAATGAGTCACGCCATCATACCTCCGAGAGGTACTTATAATGGTACAACACTCGCATAATTGAGTAGTACCTGTAGCGGGAAATGAAACCCGATAACTACTTCATGTCTCTACAAACGGTCATACTCGGTGGCGGACTGGCAGGGTTGAGCGCAGCATATCATCTGCGCACCCCATACACATTGTTTGAGGCACGTTCGCAATTCGGCGGAATTGCCGGGTCGTTCACTGTCGACGGGTTTACGTTCGATCATGCAATTCATATACTCTTCACTCGGGATCCATACGCATCGGAGTTTATCCGGACGATCCTTGCAGACAACTTCGAAGTTCGAGAACGCAGTTCGTGGCTGTACTCGTATGGGACGATGACGCCGTACCCCTATCAGGCGAATATGCGGGGGCTGCCACGCAAAGTGATTGCCGAGAATCTGATCGGGCTCGCACGAGCACGCATACAGAGGCGCTCAACCAGAAGCGCGAACTTCGAGGAGTGGATTCTCGCGAACTTCGGGGCCGGTATCGCAAAACATTGCATGCTTCCGCTCAACGAGAAAGTGTGGGGCGTACATCCTCGTTCGATGAGCACCGACTGGATGGACGATCGCGTGCCTCGGACGAAGCTTCGCGATGTGCTAGCCGGTCTGCGGCGCAACGATGACAGGGGACGTTTCGGTACAAACGGAACATTCTGGTACCCGAAACGAGGGGGAATGGGAGCGCTTACCGAAGGAATCCGACGTCAGGTTCAGAACCTGCATTCCGCAACGCGGTGCGTGCGGATCGATGCGACCTCTCGAACATTGACATTCGCCGACGGCTCGACGGCATCCTACGATGTTCTGATTACTTCAATACCGCTCCACCGGCTGATCGACTTGCTCGGCGAGGTTCCGCAATCGGTCTTCACCGCCGCTCGCTCGTTGAAATGGAATACGGTCCACACGGTTGTACTTGGGATCGACCGGCCGAATATCAGCAACAAACACTGGATATACTTCCCGGAGCGTGAGGTGTTGTTTCAGCGAATTTCTTTCCCAATGAACTTTGCCGACGATCTCGCGCCGAGCGGGACCAGTTCGATCATGGCCGAGATCACCGATTCCAGCGACCGACCGCTCGAACGCGACAGTCTGACGGATCGAACGATCGAACAATTACGCAGGATCGGCATCGTGCGCAGTGACGATCGAATACTCACTCGTCACTGCGTAACGATCGAGCCTGCGTATGTGATCTACGACTGGGCCCGTCCGCAAGCCGCCCGGATAATTCACGAGTATCTCCATGGGCTTGGTATTATTCCGTGCGGCAGATTCGGTGACTGGGAATACCTGAATATGGACCAAACGATCCTCAGCGGACGTCGTGCCGCCGAGACCGTACACCGGGTACATTCCGAACACGTAGTATGAACACACACTATCTATTGATGAAGCGAGGCCTCGACGTTGCGGTGGCTACGCTACTACTTATTCTCACGCTTCCGGTGCAGTTGATCGTTGCAGCGGCGATCAAATGTTCCGATGGCGGCCCAGTCTATTTCCTTCAGCCGCGCATCGGTCGCGATGGGCAAGTGTTCCGCATGATAAAGTTTCGATCGATGCGAATCGATGTGACCCGAGAGTCGATGCGTGTCGATCTGTATGCGCCGTCTGTGGCGCAGATCCTTGAGAAATCTACGCATGATTCGCGGGTTACGCCAGTTGGTTATATTCTCCGTCGAACGTCGCTCGACGAGTTGCCGCAGCTATTCAATGTAGTACTCGGCGACATGAGCCTAGTCGGGCCCCGGCCGGTTGTCGCGCGTATGCTTGCCGCCGCGGACCCTCGAGTCGCGCAACGGCACTCCGTTCCTCCCGGACTGACGGGGTATTGGCAGATCAATGCGCGAAGCGAGAACACTTCGATCGAATCCATGCTGCCCTACGATCTTCGCTACATCGAAGAGATGTCGATCCGTACCGACGTAAAAATCTTGCTGCGTACGATTCCTGTCGTTCTATGGGGTGAGGGAGCATACTGAGAGTATTTCGCCTCACTTACGAATACTCGAATCGGAGACGAGATATGTGCGAACTGCGCTTGTCACTTCGGATACGTTGACATCGCATGCCGACGAATCGGTTGCAAGCTTCTTCCAGGGCGGTATCTTTCCATAGGCGTAGTTACCGAAGACGATAACCGGCGTCCCGTTCGTCGCAACACGGGCACCGTCCGGCGTGAGTATCCATTGATCGGCCCAATGATAGATCCATTCTGCATCCTCCGAGAGCAGACGCACACAACTATGACTTGCCGGATACCCGGGCAGATCGTATTCATGTAGTGATATGCCTTCAAGATTATCGAGATTGAAGTACCAGTTCAATATCCAGGCGTCGTCCACAGTGCTGTGGGTCTGTTTCGATTTCCAATTGGTGTGATAGAGTCCTTCCGGCGTAGGGGTCGTGCGTTTGCCGGTGCTTGTTGGTCCCCATCGCACGAGCGTGCCGTGTTCGTATGCGGCAAATGCCTGAACGCGACGCGAAATAACGAGCAGCTTGCCTTGAGCGCCGAGCGAATCCAGATGCCGCGGAAATGGCGAATATGCGAGGATACTATCTGCGGCTAACGGGATGACGATCGAATCGCCCGTTTTCAGATGTTTGAGATCTCGCCGATTCAGCTTATAGACGAGCATCATCCCGTCAGGCCCGAGCGAGCGCAGCAACGCCGAAAGCGCCGAGGCTCCGTCGATCAGATACGAGCGGTAGTGGCCCGACACGGGATGCACTGTGGCGGAAGGCGGCATTGTGGCGGGTTTCTGCACGAGCGGCGCGGACGGCTTCGGAGTCTCCGTGCGCTCTTTTGAACAGGATGCAATTATGATGAGTAGAAGACAAAGCGAACTCGCACGAAGCGGCACGAACGGTTGCGTCATAAAATAGACACATCTGGTAGTATAACTTTATTGAACATATTCCGTGCCAAAGCGTTAATAGAACGCACACAGACGACACGATCCTTTACAACCCGCTCATTCCCCATGCAACTGCGTATAAACTCGCTCTGTATTTTTGTATGCCTCTGTTGTTTTTCCCGGGTGCTGTCGGCCCAACCCTACCAGCATTATGGCGGTGCCGGGTATCAATTCGGCTATCGCATTAAACCAACCACCGATGGCGGGTTTGTTGCCGCCGGTGCAACCGATGCAACGGATTCAGCCCAGGAGGATTACTACGTCATCCGGTTCGATCGTAACGGTCACAAACTATGGGATAGTGCATACGGACGTCATGGCATCTACGATTTCCTGTGGTCTGTGCAACCGACCCACGATAATGGCTCGCTGCTCGCCGGCTATAGCGGACAGCAGTTCAGCGGAGCCGAGGAAGCACTCCTCTATAAGATCGATTCGAATGGTCGTACGGTGAAGAAGATTGAGGTGAACTATGCCAAATCCGATCATGCGCACTGGTTTGCACAAACCTCGGACGGATACTATTACTGGGCCGGTCACACCGATTCGAAAGGCGATCCGAACGGGGATATGATCTGTCAGCGGCTCGACAGCAATTTTAATCTCATTTGGGAGAAAACATACAATCACGGCGGACCGGAGCACTGCCATGCCGGGACGATCGCGCGAGACGGCGGCTGCATGCTCATTGGGCATACGAGCGTGAATAATCACGAGAAGTTCTATGCCGTGCGCAACGACACAAGCGGCGCCGTCGAATGGCAGAAGGTATATAGCAGCATCGACACGCTCGACGACTCTCCGTACGAAGTGACCAATACGTTCGACGGCGGATTTGCATTCTATGGCGGTTCTTCTGAAAGCAACGGCGCATCCAACGCCTGGCTGCTCGTTGTCGATTCGCTTGGCAACCGCGTGCTCGACCATCATTTTTCGCATGGACAAACATTTGCATGGTCCGGCATTCAGTCTTCGGATAGTGGCTTTGTCATCGTCGGTCAGGTTGCCGATACGACCATGAACTCTCAGCTCTATGTAGCAAAAGTTGATCGCACAGGCACGCTCATGTGGGAGCACTCTTATGGACCCGGTAACGGGGAAGGCGGGTATGGTATCTTCCAGCGAGGGAAGCAGTATGTTCTCACCGGCGAATTGGTGCTTGGTGGATCTGTCAGCTCCGACCTGTGGATCGCGGTGCTCGACTCTGTAGGGAATATCACTACATTGGACACGACAACATCGGATAATTCCGAAGTTCGTACTATTCCAAATGGCGGTGGTATTACGCTCGGCAATTGTATGCCAAACCCCGCAGCGTCGAGCACGATGCTAGATTTCTCCGTCGATCGGCCGCAACAGATGACACTCGATATAATCGACGTATCGGGCCGCGTCGTCCAGACGATGTTCGATGCGCGCGTCGAAGCAGGGCAGCATTATGTCCGGCTCGATACGCGCACGCTTCCCTCCGGCACATATCGTTGTTGTTTGCGTGGGTCGGATGTCGCCCTGAGCTCTGCACTCGTTGTCGTACACTAAGGGAAAGATAGCGGTCGCGAAATTGTTTAGGTGATATGCATATCACCTCGGCAGCCGATGCCGTTACCCATATCAAGAGCGGCGACCACCTCTTTATCCAATCCGTCGCCGCCGCGCCGCAGCAGCTCATCAACGCGTTCACCGAGCGTGCGCCGCATCTTCGCGACGTCAATATCTACCACCTTCACACCGAAGGCGATGCACCGTACACGCGCGACGAGTACAAAGATAATTTTCATACGTTCGCGCTCTTCACCGGCGCGAACGTCCGCGATTCGATCGCCCGCGGTAACTCCGACTATATTCCCGTCTTCCTCTCCGAAGTCCCGGCGCTCTTTCGGCACAAGGTCATCCCCTTGGATGTCACGCTCATTCATGTTTCGCCGCCTGACCATCACGGCTTCTGTTCGCTCGGCACGTCGGTCGATGCGACGCGCGCTGCCGTCGAAATGTCGAAGCTCGTCATCGCGCAGATCAACCCGAACATGCCGCGCACGCACGGCGATGGGTTGATCCATGTCAAGGATATTCAATACGCGACGGTCGTTGACGACCCGCTTCCCGAGCGCATCCCCGAACCGCTGACCGACGAGACGATGGCGATCGGACGCCTTGTTGCGGACCTGATCGACGACGGAGCCACGATCCAAATGGGCATCGGCAAGATCCCCGACGCCGTGCTTGCAGCGCTTACGGGGCATCGCGATCTTGGTGTGCATACCGAGATGTTCTCCGACGGCATCATCGATCTCGTCGAACGCGGCGTGATTACCGGCGAAAAGAAGCGAGTTCATCCGGGGAAGATCGTTGCAAGCTTTGCGCTTGGTTCGCGCAGACTCTATGACTTCATTCACGATAATCCGCTCGTGGCGATGCTCGATGTATCGTATGTCAACGACACGAGCGTCATTCGTCGCAATCCGAAGGTGGCGGCGATCAACTCGGCGATCGAGGTAGATCTGACGGGGCAGGTGTGCGCCGACTCCATCGGTCCGCGCATCTATTCCGGTGTTGGCGGGCAGATCGACTTCATCCGCGGTGCGTCGCTCTCGGAAGGCGGAAAGCCGATCATCGCATTGCCGTCGCTCACGAGCAAAGGCGAGAGCCGCATCGTCCCGTTCTTGAAGCAGGGAGCCGGTGTCGTGACGACCCGCGCAAACGTGCACTACATCGTCACCGAGTACGGTGTCGCGAACCTCTATGGCAAGAGCCTCCGCCAACGCGCGCAGGAGCTCATTGACATTGCGCATCCCCGTCACCGCGAATCACTCGACCGCCAGGCGTTCGAGATATTTAAGACGCTGTAGTATCTGAGCGCGGTGATCCTGTCATCCGACCGACATGTCTTCGCTGGTGAATGACAGAATATTTTCTGAGTATGGGTCATCATTAGTGTAAGGAATTGCTTCTATCAACCGTCATTACTATCAATGACCCGTACACTCATATTACTTGTGGGCCTCACGTTGGCCCTAGGCTTGGACGCCCATGCACAACGCCTTTGGCAAAAGGTAGGTGGTACCTTTTCGGGCCATATGGTCACACTCACTGCCGGTCAAGGTGGGGCAGTGTTCGGTGTTGAAAGCTCAAAGTATATGAGCATGAATCGGTCGCAGAATAGTTGTTATCGGTACTCCGCGAGCGATGGGTATTGGTCTGGGTTCGACACCCTGCTCCAGGGCTCGACCATGAAGGTGGTGACGTCGACCCCGAACGGGCTGATTCTGACTACCAGCTACGATGGGACCACGCATGGCTTGTCGGGTTGGTATTCGACGGACAACGGCCAATCCTGGGCCAGTGTCGTCCTGGGTCAGAGCAATGGTTTGGAAATTGAACCTGTGTACTCCATGATCCTCGGGCCTTCCGGCAGAGTAGTTGTGTCCACTTGGGCTGGAATATTCAGTCGCCAACTGCCGGATGGACCACTAACGCACGCTGCGGACGCGCCCGCCGGTGACGTTTTGGCGATGTCGGGTAACGGGATGATCTTTGCAACGACGAACGTGAGGCCGAACATCTATCGTAGCTCCGATTTCGGAGCCACCTGGCAGCCAAGTGGATCTGGCCTATCGTCCATAGGCGCGATCACGGTCTGTCCGAATGGGAGCGTCTTTGCCACTGCCAACAGGGGAGTGTTTCGGTCAACTGTCTCAGATACGAATTGGAGGTGGGTCTCGGCGTTGCCGTTGTCAGCGTGGGGGAATGACTATCAAACACTTGCAGCCGACTCGTCCGGACGCATATTCATCGGCAGTATCCATGGCGTGTATCGTTCGAACGATAATGGAAGCTCGTGGCAACTCTCGCGGTCCGGGTTGCTCGATACAAACATTGTTGCACTGTGTGTCACTTCCACCGGCGACATTGTGGCATCATCATACTCCAGACTGTTGTATCGCTCGACCGATCATGGCGTGACGTGGGAGCGCTTCAATCGTGGGCTGTCGGACGGACTTGTTGCGATGTTTGCTGCCGATTCGGCCGGCACCCTCTTCGCAGCTTCATCCAATGGGTTATTCTGCTCGAGTGATCGTGGCGACAACTGGGACGTGTGTGCCATGCAAGATACGGGTGTGACATCGGTGATGGCGCTGCGCGATGGGGCGATCGTCATATCTAGGCAAGCCGTCGGCGAAATTTTCCGCTCAACCGATCACGGAGCGAGCTGGAAAGGTGTATTTAATGAGGGGCTTGTGAATCAACCGTATGGGATCGTCTCAAAATCCTATGCGGGTACTCTGTTTGCATTGCCAGACGCAAGCCACCTGTATCGCTCCACCGACGACGGCCGATCGTGGGTCGGGCCGACAACGGTGCCGTACTTCCAACTCATTGCTGCAGCACCCGATGGCGGCTTATTCGGCTATTTGACATGTTCCAGCGCTCAGGCAATATATCACTCTACAGATGATGGGATCACCTGGTCAACAGTCAGGGACCACTACCCGGCTGGGGCCGAGCTTCTGCACGCCGATTCCTCGGGAGATTATTTTCTGTATTGTGACGGGCTCATGCGATCGACGGACGCTGGTCTATCGTGGGAAATGAAGTCAACTGGCATTCAGGGTGGAATATCTAGTTATTGGGCGCCGGAGAGTTTTGTAGTCAACCAAATAGGGCGGCTCTACATCGCCACCAGTGCAGGTGTGTTCCGATCAACAGACCACGGAGAGAATTGGGCAGCATGGGATGACGGCATCTCCAAAAAGCAGAGCGGTAACTTTGGTCTCCTGCCGGACGGGACCATGCTTCTGGCGACGGATGAGGGTATTTTCAGAACGGGCCAATCTACGCTGACGGCCCCTGTACAAACACCAGAACCTTTGGCGCAACTTGACCAAAGCATCCCAAATCCGCTCATTACGAACACAGCGATCCGATACTCACTCTCTCGCTCCAACGAAGTCTGGCTCGAGGTATCAGACCTTCTCGGGCGTGTAGTGCTAAGCACGTATCAAGGTATCCAAGATGCAGGCTCCCATACCATTACGATCGATCGCGCAGCGTTGCCGCTCGCAGGCACGTATCTCTACCGTCTTCGGACCGGCGCCGAGTACAGTGAAACTCGTACGATGATCGTACTTCCTTAGTACGCCTTCGACCAGACGACTTCGTACTTCGCCGGCTCGCCGGTGACGATGCATTTGGTCGGCGGGTTGGCGCTGCGGAATTCCTCGTCGGGGATGCAGCGGATCGTCGCCTTCGTCTCGTCTTTAACGACGGTCTCGATAGACGCGCTACCGTTCCAGCCTGCATAGACGAAGCCGCCGTCACGTGCGAGGATCTCTTTCATCTCGCCGAAATCGGTGATGCCGCGGAAGGAGTTCTGCTCGCGGCGGATCTTGGCGTTTTTCAGGAGCTGTGCTTGCAGCTCGACCGAGATTTCTTCGATCGTGTCGCAGAGTGCATCCACAGTAATAAAGAGCTTCTGCTTTTTGCCGGGCTTCGGCTCTTCGCGGCCGTCGAGCTGTACACGCGGGACGATCACGACCGTGCGGGAGGCAACATCCTTCGGTCCGATCTCAATGCGCATCGGTACACCCTTCATCTCCCACTCGTAGTACTTTGCTCCGGGCGAGAGGTTATCGCGCGTATCCATCTTGACGCGGAAGCCCTTCGACTTCAGATCGGCGAAAATGTTATCCGCTGCGGCGAGCACTGTTGCTTTCTCTTCGTCGGTCTTATAGATCGGTACGATCACGGCGACCGTCGGCGCAAGACGCGGAGGGATGACGAGGCCCGTGTCATCGCCGTGCGTCATGATGAGTCCGCCGATCAGGCGCGTCGAGACTCCCCATGAGGTGTTCCACGCATACTCGATGGCGCCCGAGCGTCCCTGGAAGCTGAGGTCGAACGCTTTTGCAAAGTTCTGTCCGAGGTTATGGCTTGTGCCTGCTTGCAGCGCTTTGTTATCCTGCATCATCGCCTCGATGCAATACGTGCGCAGCGCGCCGGCGAACTTCTCGCTGTCGGTCTTCTGTCCCGTGATCACGGGGATCGCGAGGTACTCTTCGGCGAACGTGCGATAGACGCCGAGCATCTTCAGCGTTTCTGCTTCCGCTTCGGCCTCGGTCTCGTGCGCGGTGTGGCCTTCCTGCCAGAGGAATTCCGCCGTGCGAAGGAACAGCCGCGTGCGCATCTCCCAGCGCATCACGTTCGCCCACTGATTCATCAAGATCGGAAGATCGCGATAGCTCTGAACCCACTTCGCGTACATCGAATAGATGATTGTCTCGGATGTCGGACGAATGACAAGAGGCTCGTCGAGTAACTTGCCGCCACCATGCGTTACAACTGCGAGCTCAGGCGCAAAGCCTTCCACGTGATCGGCTTCTTTCGTAAGGAACGACTGCGGGATCAGGAGCGGGAAGTATGCATTCTCATGCCCCGTGTCCTTGAACATTTGGTCGAGGTTGCGCTGGATGAGCTCCCAGATGCCGTAACCGTTCGGACGGATCACCATGCAGCCGCGAACCGGAGCATGCTCTGCAAGTTGTGCCCGTTCGACCAGCTCATTATACCAGGCGCTAAAATCCTCCGCCCGCGTCGTCAATTTCTTCTCGTCAGCCATTTTCGTGGATATTCAGTAGTATAGACCAATGAAAAGAGCGAATCGGGGATGGGAGTTCCGAGGGGGAAGAGGTGGGTGGAAACGTTGTAGCACACCGTCATTCTGAGCGAAGCGAAGAATCCCTGTGGCGGAGCCTCACTGCGTCTCATCAAGGGATTCTTCGCTTCGCTCAGAATGACGAGTCTTATACAATTCTAAACCGTGCTGCTGCTACCAAACGCTCAATTCTCCGTCGGTTTGCGAGCCCGATACACGATCCACCCCGTCACTCCCTCGATCACCATCGAGACAACAACGAGCATCGGCGAGATCAGCACGATCATGAACGAGCCGTAGTAGTGGAGCTTCGCGAATTGCGTCCCGACCTCCGACTTCACGAGCATCTCAGGCACGAGCATGATGGCAATGCACACTGCGATCGTCAGCGCAACGCTCGAGAGCATCGCTTCCGCCACGTTGCGCAGCTTGCCTCGCTTGATTCGGCTGTTACGCTTGCCGAGCCAGATGCCGTAAGCGATCGCGGCAGCGGCGAAGAGCACTAGCCCGAGCCAATCGGCCACAGCTTCTGCAAAGCGAACAACCCAGCTCGTCGGTTGATATGTGGTGATCGAGAGGATGTCTGCGGGGAGGGCATCCCAATGCTGGGCGAACGCACCGGGGCCGGGCCGACTATTCATCGCCGGGGTCAACTCAGCGCTCCAGCCTTCGGGGAGCTGCACGGTTGCGTCGAGTGCACCGAAACTTGCCCAGCGTTTGGCGGGTGCGAGAATATAGTAACACGTCCATGTGATCACGGGGCGATGCCGCAGCTCTTGCGTGACTGCGGCGGAGTAGCTCACGACGATCGTGTGCTTGCCAGGAGTGACATGCAGTGTGAAATGCAGCGCGTTCTTCGTGTTGCCGCGCGACTCGTAGAGATCGCCACGGCGACTATCGCCCAGCGTGATGCTATCGTCGAGCCACTCTTTCGGCAAGTGCTCGTCGCGAGATGCCAGAAACTTCATCGGAGCGCCGTCGAAAAGAACTTGATAGTGACCGACCTCCATATCGACACCGACGAACACGAGCTCGACATCTCGTTCGCTGCTGTCGTTTCGGATCTCATACTGCGCTTTGACGAGTGCAGGCTCGGAACGCTCGAGCGGGCGAAGATCGATCAGGAGATTCTCATGCTCGATGTGGAGCTTGCGCAACTCGCCCGACGGCTCGCCAAGCCGATCGCCCGGACGTACGGGGTTCGCCATGTTGGCGAAGGACGTTTCACAAACGAAAAGAATGAGCAGTACGAAAGCAAAGAAGCGAACGATCATGAGGGGTCACTATCATTTGGTTCGGCAAAGGCAAGCAGGAAGTTGGCCAGTGCTGCGGGTTGAGTGTCGTCGATCACTCGTTTGAAGCCGACGATCAACAGGCCATTATGCACCTCGATATATACGGGGCCGAGTTCGTCGACCAGAGTGAAAAAATCCGGCGTCAATACTGCTTCGGCTGCATCAGGGTCGAAGCACTGGAAGTGATGCCGCAAGCGAAATGAATCGAAGCCATCGATCGCCAATCGTACTGGACGAGCAAGTTCGGTGATACGGCTTTCGACATCGACCGGTTCGATCAATAGGTCACCCGGGTCATCACGAAGCGGGACAGTCCCGTAGAGTCGGGCATCTCCTACCTCAAGCAGTATGCTATCCTTGATCTCATTGAAGTATGGGGCGTTGACGAACAGAACCGGGTTAAAGAATTTGAATGGGACCTCGGACATTCGGGTCGCGCAGATCGCAATCTCAGCATGCTTGGATGCGGAGAGTGAAATGCTGTAGACCGGGAATATCTTGCGATAATCCATGAAGATTGTAAACCCTCGGAGATCAAGACCATCTAGGCGTCCTTCGTCGTGAAGCGTGCATGCAATCCCCGCTTCTGTAAGGAGCTGGGTGCACTCATCCGCTAACTGCTGCCACTCATCCGGGGAGTCGAATTCGTCGTCTGTCATGGGTACAAATATAGTACTTCTATCGGCTTGACGGATCGTGCGCTCGCTACGAGCGTTATGGGTCACATCGGCCTGCAATGTCACACGGCACGGATGTTGCTTCGTCTTCTCGTAGGCTCCCTGCACCGTTCACCAATACAGTCACATCCATGAAATTCCTTCGATATACTGCGATCAGTGCAGTGGTGATCGTCGGCTGCGGCCAAAAGACGAGTTCATCCGACCCCGAAACGCTGCTCGCCGCCGACAAGAACAAGCTCTTCGAAACCCTCAAACGCGTCGATTCGGCCGGCACTGCGAACGAAGTCTTCGCATCCGCCGCCGCCGATTCTTCTCTGCGCGATAAAATGGAAGAAGCACTGGGAATGAAACAGCGGCACGCCGAAGCTCGGCCGCAAAAGGGGCCGAAGAAAGATGTTCTCGATAAGTCGGCGGACGCATTGGACGTTGCGAACGAGAAAGTGACCAAGTCTGGCGTCGTGCTGGACAAAGCTTCGGAAGTCAAAAAGAAGACGACCGATATTCTCTCGAAATAAACTGACATTGAAATCCGGGCGGCCTGGTGAAGCCTCACACGTGGATCAACACGAGGCGTTGCTTCGTCAGAGGGTACACGTCGGCCCGTCCGCCCGGATGTTGTTTCTATCGGTCCTCGCCGAATCAAGATACATAGATGAGCTAGTAGCCGCCCCGGTTACAAAAGTCCGGCTGTCACGTAGAAGCGTGGGATGCGTGAATTCAGGCAGTGAGTCTGCTTGTACAGTTTACGAAGAAGTCATTCTGAGCAACGCGAAGAATCCCTGTGGCGGAGCCTCACAGGGTTTCATCGAGGGATTCTTCGCGTTGCTCAGAATGACAGTATGAAGAACGTCAAAACTACGCTGCTATCCGAATTCATAGCCACAAACCGCTGTTGCACCAAGCTCAATGACCACTAAAGGGACCATCCTCTGGGTCGACGACGAGATCGATCTGCTCAAGCCGCATATCATGCTGCTCGAACAGCGCGGTTATGCCGTGCGCACGGCCACCAACGGTGCCGACGCCGTTGCTCTGAACACGACCGAACCCGCCGATCTCATCTTCCTCGACGAAATGATGCCAGGCATGGGCGGGCTCGAAACGCTCATCGAGATCAAGGCCCGCAATCCAGAGACTCCGGTCGTGATGGTCACGAAATCCGAAGAGGAAGACCTCATGGAGCAGGCCATCGGCAAGAAGATCTCCGATTACCTGACAAAGCCCGTGAATCCGACGCAGGTCTTGCTGGCGGTTAAGAAGTTTCTCGAAGGCAAGCAGATCGTCTCGGAAGCCGTCTCGCGCGATTACACGCAGGAGTTTGCGAAGATGGGCCGCGAGCTCATGATGGCGAGCACCGCGCAGGACTGGATCGATCTGTATTCGAAGCTGGTCGGCTGGGAGATGGAGCTCGATGCACATCCCGATCTCGGCCTGACGCAAACGCTCGCCGACCAGAAGCGCGAGATGAACGCGGAGTTCGCGAAGTTTTTCGAGCGCAATTACAAGTCGTGGGTCAATACGATCTTCACGAGCGAGAACAAGGCGAGCCGTCCGGCGCTTTCGCCTGACATCGCAGGCGAGTGGGTACTGCCGGTGCTGCGCGAAGGCAAACGCAACGTCGTGTTTCTGGTGATCGACTGTATGCGGCTCGATCAGTGGATGATCATGGAGCGCGAGATCGCTTCACTCTTCAAGATCAACCGCAACTACCACTTCGGCATCATCCCATCGGCCACGCCGTATGCGCGTAATTCCATTTTCAGTGGCTCGTTCCCCAGTGAGTTCGGTAAGATGTTCCCCGATACCTGGACGGGGTCGGACGATGAGTTCTCACAGAACAAGGACGAAGCGCAGATGCTCCGGCTGCTGCTCGAGCGTCAGCGTGTGAAGCTTACGAACGATCTGAAATATATCAAGATCATCGACCGCGACTTCGGCGCCGGCATCGCGCAGAACATCGTCACCTATGCGCGCAACCAGCTCACGGCCATCGTCGTGAACTTCGTGGATATGCTCGCGCATCACCGAAGCGATTCGCCGATCCTCAAGGAGATCGCGCCGGATGAGCGCGCGTATCGTTCGCTCACGCGTTCGTGGTTCTTGCACTCGAGCTTGTATGAGATGTTCAAATCGCTGGCGCAGATCCCGAACGTGACCGTCGTCGTGACGACCGATCACGGATCGGTCCGGAGCCTGCGTGGCGCGAAGGTACTCGGCGACCGCGAGACCTCGACAAGCCTGCGTTATAAGTACGGCCGTAACGTCAAGGCCGAGGACAAGCAAGCGATGTTCATCAAAAAGCCGGAAGAATACAAGCTTCCGTCGCGTGCGGTCACGACGAACTACATCATTGCGAAAGAAGACTATTACTTCGTCTATCCGACCGATTACCACAAGTATTTGAATCACTATAAGGACACGTTCCAGCACGGCGGCATCTCGATGGAGGAGCTGATCCTGCCGGTCGTTGTTCTTGAACCGAAATGATGAGATCAGTTATATTCTCCTTCGTTCTGCTCGCCTCGCTTTCGTCTGTCACCATTGCGCAAGATGCGAAAGAAAAGGCATTCGTTGCCCGAGCACGGCAGTTCTTCGATCTCCTCGAAGCGAAGAAATACGACGAGTGTCTGACACTGTGCGATAGCTCATTGATCAAAGTACTTCCGGCGGAAAAGATCAAGCAGAACTGGGAGCCGATACGAGCGTCGATGGGGAAGATGCTTGAGCGAACCGGTGAACTCTACGAGGATAAGAAGTCGTACGTACTTGTGTATGTCGGTGCGAAGTACGAGAAGGAAGCGATGGACCTGAAGATCGCCTTCAATCCGCAAATGAAGATCATCGGCTTCTTCAAGAATGCGCCGATGTCGAAATCCGCGTACCATCTGCCGACATACGCCAGGCCCGATCGGACCGTCGAAGAGCCGATCACGATCGTTACCGATAGCTTCAAGCTCCCCGGCATTCTTTGTCTGCCGAAGGGTGTGGCTCATCCGCCCGTCGTGGTGATGGTCGCCGGGAGCGGCCCGAACGACCGCGACGAGACGGTCGGACAGAACAAGCCGTTCAAAGATATTGCGTACGGGCTTGCCGCTGTCGGTATTGCGAGCATTCGCTACGATAAACGCACGATGGTCTATGGCGCAACATCATCGTCAAGCCCAAACGGTGTAACACCGGACGATGAGGTCGTCAACGATGCGCTCTCCGCACTGAAGCTTGCCCGCGCAAATGCGGCTCTCGATCCCAAGAAGATATTCGTCCTCGGTCATAGCCTCGGTGCGATGATGGCGCCGCGCATCGCCGAACGTGACGGACATCTCAGCGGCGTGATTATGCTTGCGGCACCTGCACGGCCATTCCAGGATGTGCTTCTCGATCAGATGGAATTCCTATTGCCGCAGCAGACGACGCCGGAGAATGCGAAGACACAACTCGAACACATCCGCTCGATGGTCGAGACGATTTCGAAGCACGCGTACACCGCGTCAACGCCACCGGCGCAATTGTTTGGGTTGCCGCCGGCGTATTGGGAGTATCTTTCGAAGTACGACCAGGTCAACACTGCCGTCTCGCTGAGAGAACCGATCCTCTACTTACAAGGCGGAAAAGATTACCAAGTAAACATAAAGGATTTCTCGGTGTGGCAGCGCAAATTCGGTGCAAAGCAGAATGCCGAACTGAAACTCTTCGGCACTCTCTATCACCTCTTCATGCCGGGGAAAGGCACCTTCACTGATTATGATGTCCCCGGGAACGTCAGCGAAGACGTGGTTGCTGCGATCGTATCGTGGATCAAGCGGCAGTGAGGACGGAGGAGATTATTTCGCATTCGGCCGCCGAGACGATCGCCGCGGGCGAGCGCTTTGCGCGAACGTGGATGCAGCGCAGCGGCACGATCGTTGCATTGCGGGGCGATCTTGCCAGCGGGAAGACCCATTTTACAAAAGGTATCGCGCATGCGTTCGCGATCGACGAGCATGAGATTTCCTCGCCGACGTTCGCACTTGCCAACGAGTATGCAATCACGATCGACGGAAAGCCCGGAGGTATGCTCTACCATCTTGATTGCTACCGGTTCGAACGCCCAGAAGAATTGCTCGAACTTGGTGTCGAAGAATATCTCTACCCCCATGACGGCATGACGGTAATCGAATGGGCGGAGCGCATCGAGGAATATTTGCCTGCCGAGCGCATCGATGTTCGCTTCGAAACTCTCTCGCCGACCGATCGACGGATCACAATCACTCCCCACTTCGCATGATTCTCGCATTCGATACATCTGGCAACGATCTGCACATCGGTCTCTTCGATGACGACGCGAACGTACTTGGGGAATTCCACCATATCGCAACCGCCGGCGAACGAGGCGTACACGATTCGCTACTGGCCGAACAAACACTACGGCTGCTCGCAACACACGGCGCGCAGGTGCGCGATATCCGGCGTATTGCTTATATTAGCGGTCCCGGTTCGTTCACTGGGTTGCGCATTGGTCTCGCATTTGCGAAAGGTCTGGCGTTTGGTGGCGCTTGCCAACTCGTCCCGGTCGTAGCGCACCGGGTGATCAGCGAGTGTGCAGTTCGCACATATCCCGACCGCGAGTTTACGACGATCGTCACGCCCGGATATGAGCCGACAACAGTGTATGTCGCGGCATTCGGCTCTGCGGAGAATGTCATACTCCAACGCATCAACGACGTACGCGGGGCGATTGTAGGTCCGCGAGCGTTGAGCGAAACTCTTTCGGCATCGGATATAGAATTCACTCCGCTCGATATCGATCTGGGCGTACTGGCGTATCTCTCGCGCGAATTTCCTGTTGCAGCCGACCCCAGCAATCTCGAACCGTTCTATGGGACGGACTTCAAGCCCCATCCTTCCAGCATTCGGTCTCAGAAATCATAGCGCATCCTTCTACAAGATTGCGGATCGGCAGGGTGCTCTGATTCTTTAAAATACCATGCGGAAGAAGGCCGCTTTTGTCGTATATTTACGCCAGAAGGCTCCTGCGTATGTATCTCTGTGCGTTTGGGCCGAACCCATACCACCCGGAATCGTACACCAATCCTTATTACGCATATGAACGTCTTGGAAAACCTGTTCGACTTTCATCAACTCTCCGTCAAAGATCTCCTCGATGCACGCGATCACTTTCACGTGCACCTGATGAACAAGAAGAATGTCGTAGCGACGGCCATCGGCCGGTATCTGATTCGTCGTTCCGATCCGCGGCCGGGCACAGCCGCAAGCAAGCGGAAACCGCGGGGTCCCAAGCCGGCACGAACGCTCGAGAATTCGGAGGTCCGCGATTATTCGTGGCCATGTGTGCTGGTCTTCGTTAGCCAGTGGGAGCAGGAAACATCGTTGATGAACAATGCCAGCGATATTCTGCCGACGAATATCTATCTGCCGGACGGCCGCGTAGCGCCGATTTGTGTCGTCGAAGCACCGAAATCTGCATTCTCGCAAACAGTGGTCGATCCTGCCGCACTAAACTTTCCGAAGAATATGATCAGCGGCGGTTTCCCGATCCTGCTCACGGTGCAGGGACAACAGCGAATCGCGTCGGTTGGCTGTCTGGTCTCGGACGGGAATAAGACGTATGCGCTCACCAATCGGCATGTGACTGGAGATCAGGGGACAGTAATCTATTCAAAGCTTGGCTCGACACTTAGTCCGATCGGGACAAGTTCGTCGCTGCAACTCGGCAAGGTCGGTTTCGGCGAGGCATATCCCGAGTGGCCGGTGGATAACGTCGTAATCAATACCGATGTCGGATTGATCGAGGTCGATGATGCGAAAATCTGGAAGACGGAAGTGTTCGGCATCGGAGCCTTCGACGAACTCGCCGACCTCAATACGGCGAATCTCAGCTTGCGGCTCATCGGAGCGCCGGTATGTGGGTATGGCGCAGTGAGCGGGAAGCTCGAAGGGGCGATTGCCGCGCTCTTCTACCGCTATAAGTCAATCGGCGGGACGGAGTACCTCAGCGAGTTCTTGATCGGGGCGCGTCGAGGCACGAGCCTCGGCGTGCATCACGGTGACAGCGGGACCCTATGGCTCCTTGAACAAGACGGCAAGCGGCATCCCATCGCATTACAGTGGGGACAACATGAGTTTCTCTCCGGCGACGGTATCTCGACCAATGGATATGCGCTTGCTTCGAGCCTGAGTACCATCTGTAGGCTCCTCGATGTCGATCTGGTTCGCGGTTGGAATCTTGATCAAGATTATTCCTGGGGAAAGACCGGGCATTTCAAAATTGCGGCAAGTGCCTGCGATGTCGTCAGCGGCACAAAAATCGCGAAGCTTCTGAAAGCGAACAAGTTTCTCATCGGCTACTCGGATGCCGATCTTGAATCGGGCGATTCGATCGCAAAAGCGAAGAGTAAAGACTTCATCCCGCTTGCCGACGTCCCGGATCTCTGCTGGCGGTATATCCGGTTTAAAACGGAAGGACCGAATCACTTCGCCGATATGGACGAATCGAATCCGAAAGTTGCCAAAGGGAAGAGTTTGCTCGAACTCTGCAAGCAAGATTCATACATCGACGTCGATAAATGGATTCAGTTCTATAAGGACTTCGACGCCGTCGATCCGAAGACTTCCATCGATCGCATTACCAAGAAAGAAGTGCCTGCACCACGCCAGGGTGCCGTCCCGTTTCGGGTATGGCAGATGTACGAGCAGATGGTGAAGTCGTTGAAGGCCGGCAATCTCGATGAATTTATTTGCGCGGGCGGCGCGATGTCGCATTATGTAGGCGATGCCTGCCAACCGCTGCATGTATCGTATCTGCATGCGGGGATCCCGGGACACGAGACGAATGTCCATGGTGAGTACGAAGATAAGATGGTCGACGCGAACGCGGAAGCGCTATTTGCAGGCGTCAACAAGATTAACTCGAAGCGTAAAGTCAAGAAGACGGATCTCATTACCGGCGGCAAAGCTGCTGCCCGGTTGACGATCGAATTGATGCGTTCGACGTTCAAGACACTGCCACCTAAGAAAATCCTCGATGTCTTCGGTCGCGTCAGCGGACGGGGGAAGTACACAGAAGCGTGGAAAACCCTCGGCACACCCACCATCAATGTTGTCGCCAACGGCTGTTACGCGATGGCCGTGTTGTGGCAGAGCGCATGGGTCGAAGGGAACGGCGATGTGATCGCGGCTACGAAGCTCACCGAACGCAACACGAATGCATTGATCCAGCTCTACACCGACTTTCATTTCGTACAATCGTATGCGCTCACTGATGAACGGTTCAAACAAGTCCTGACCTGATCGGTGTTCTCGGGGACTCGTTACGCATGCGTTGTGTTCTCAAGAAGGCATGAGCGAGATCCCATTTACACTCTATAGCGGCGCGGGCAACGAATTCGTTGTTATCGACGCATTCAATACGCCGACCGTGTTCGGCTCGACCAAACTTGCGTTGCTGGCACAGACTGTCTGCAAACGCGGCGGTATTATCGGTGCCGACGGAATGGTTGTGCTTGCACGCAGCGCGCGCGCGCCGTTCCAGATGAACTTCTATAATCCCGACGGCTCGTTCGGTGCGCTCTGTGGCAACGGCGCTCGCTGTGCGGTGCAGGCTGCCCTCGACGCAAAGATTATTCCCACGGCCGAAACGACCTTTCAGGTGCTCGACGATATTATCAGTGCCGAACGTCCGTCGTCCGATACGCTTCGCGTCCACTACGCCGACCCAAAGCACATTAAACTCAAGTTTAAACTAAGCGTGGGTGGTGCGCTGGTGACGACGAGTTACGTCGATCTCGGTTCACAACATGCGGTGATCTTTTTCGATGAGTTCGCGGCAATTGCGAATGCCGGGATCGAGGATTTCGATATCGCGCGTTTCGGTCCGCAGGTTCGCCGGCATCCTGATTTCGAGCCCAAGGGTGCGAACGCAAATTTCGCCGAGATCCGAAGCGACCAACTCGGTCCCTACATTCGTATCCGCACCTTCGAGCGTGGCGTGGAGGGCGAAACGCTTGCGTGCGGAACCGGCTGTATGAGCACGGCAATCGCTGCCGTCGGTCGTGGGCTGGTCCCATCGGTGCCCGTACGGCTCTTGACGCAATCCGGCGAGTTCGTGAGCGTCGGATTTCGAGTCGAAGACTCGCATGTGAAGGAGTTGTGGCTCGAAGGGGGCGTCAAGCGCGGACGCAGCGGAGTACTCAGCGTCTAATGCACTCTAAACCTTCTTATATTTGTAGACGCTACGAGTTATAGATCTTTCATTTAATCGTTCGACCGATATGAAGCGCGTTTCCCTCATTGTCGTGACGTTTGCTCTGGCATCGTTCCTGGGCCTCGTCACGTCTGCCAATGCCCAGGAATTTCAGGCATCCTATAAACAGTACGAAGTCGGTCCGATCGCGACCGGCGGAGCTTCCATCTTCACCGGCACCGTGCCGGACGGAGCAAAGACCGATATTCAGCTTGCTTACACTGCTGGGGTATTCGCCGATTATATGTTTAATAAAAATTTCGGAGTCGGCTTGGGCTTGGGGTACGAATCGCGTGGGGTGTTCTTCAAAGCGCAGGGTAGTGATACCCCAAACCATAAGGAGACTATCGGATATCTCTCACTACAGCCGAGCTTTAAGATTAAGAGTTTCATGCTTGGTGCAGATATTAATCTCCCTCTAAGTGGGACGGCGAAGCATGACAATGGACTTGGTGTCGTCTCAAGTTCGATTGGGAAGGACTCAATGGGAACGCTCATTGATGTTAGGGCATCGGTTTTTCTGCCTTTGGTTGAAAACGATAAGGGTAACCTAGATTTTCTCATACAGGCTGCATACTGCTTGACAGACTTTTTTGGTGATCCGGGTCGCCAGTTCAGTGGTATCCAGACTTCTGCTGACATAGTAAAGAAGAGCCCTGTGCCCACCGTTCAGATCGGCTTCACTTATCTCTTCTCGCCGGGAGGCCCGGTGTACGAAAAGCGTTAGTGGCTGAGCAGGAACTCCGAGGCGAGTTCGGCTACACGTTCCGGATAGAATTCCATTACAATATGCTGCGTGTTCGGGAAAACCGATAACGCAGCATTTTTTATTGTGCGCTTCATCTCGACAGCGATCTCGGCGGGAAAGAACAGATCGCGATCTCCGTGGAGGATATACGTGGGTGAGGTAATGTCGCCGAGCCATTCGCGCGGGATATTAATGTCGCACTCGGGGAGCCGAAAATCGTAGAACGCGCCCGCCATAACGGGGCCATATTCAGGACCGTATGCCTCGTTCGCTTCGGCGTAGTATTGCTTGAGCTTATCGTTCAATGCTTCGTACGGTTTATAGTAACGTCTCGATGTCTCGGGGATGCGGTATGTTCCGGAATCGAGCACCATTGCACGCACGAGCTGTGGTGAGTATCGTGCGACTCGAAGCATTGTCATCGCTCCGGAGCTCGCGGCGAGGAAGTAGGACTCCCGGAGCCCGATCGAATCGCAGAGCTCGATAATATCGCGTGAAAAGCGCTCTTTGGTCCAGTCGTTCGTATCGTTGGTCGAGCGACCGTGACCACGCAAATCTACCAGATAACAGGTGAAGTGCCGAGTCAGGATCGGCAGCAGCGGGGTAAACCGAGACCGGCCGTTCGCGCTGAAATTATGCAGGCAGACAAGCGGTGGTCCATCGCCATGCGTTTCGAAATATATCTCGGCATCCGTCACGCGGATGCGTTGTCTGGCCCAGGAATCGTGGTTCACAACAGAGTGAAAATGTAACGCACATCAACGTCAAATTCTCTGTTTAGAGTTGCGAAATAACCCCAGTGATATTCCCATGAACGAGGTTGCCGAGCTTAGAAGTCGTCTGCCGAAGAAGATCGAACGGCTGGCGGATGTTGCCTACGATTTGTGGTGGTCGTCGAGCCGTCATGCGCGTGCTGTGTTTCGCATGGTCTCACGCTACCATTGGTCGGCGAGCGAACACAACCCGATCCAACTGCTCAAAGAAGTCGATCCGGCCAGGTTCGTCGCGCTTGCCGAGGATGAGGATTTCCTGCGAACCTACCGTGTGATGCTTGCGCATTACGACATCGAGTGCGAGCGATCGACGAAGTGGTTCGACTCCGAGGTGCTCTATACCGGTGCAAACCCGATCGCCTATTTCAGCGCGGAATACGGATTGCATTCGAGTTTGCCGATCTATAGCGGAGGCCTTGGCATTCTGGCCGGTGATCATGTCAAGACCGCCGACGAACTCGGTGTCCCGCTCGTTGCCGTAGGGTTCATGTATCCGTACGGGTTTTTCGAGCAGCATATCGATCATTCCGGCGAACAGATCGCGGAGTACAAACACATCGATCTCTCGCATGCTGCCTTGCAGCAGGTACTGAACTCGGACGGTTCGCCACTTCGCATTTCGTTGCGGCTCGATGCAGAACCGACACGATTGCATCTGAAGGTCTGGAAGGTTGCCGTTGGTACCGTGACGATCTACCTGCTCGATTCGGACCTTGACGAGAATGCACCGTCCGACCGCGAGATCACGCGCAGACTCTATGGCGGCGATAAGATCTACCGCCTGCGACAGGAAATCGCCCTCGGCGTCGGCGGTGTTCGAGTGCTCAACGCACTCGGTATTAAACCGGCAGCGTGGCACGCGAATGAAGGACATTCGGCATTCCTCTTTGTCGAGCGGCTTCGCAACGAGATGCATGCCGGGATGACCTTCCGCGAAGCGCTGGAGCATATTCGTCATACGAGTGTGTTCACGACACATACCATTGTTCCTGCCGGACACGATACGTTCGATCCGGAGCTTGTCGTCGAATATTTTCAAGAGACGATCAACGAACTCGGTATTTCGAAAGCGGAATTCCTCTCGCTTGGGTTGCATCACGAAGGCTGGAGCGAGATGTTCAATATGACTGCGCTGGCGATGTCGATGACACGATATCACAACGCAGTCAGTAAGAAACATCAGGAAGTAACGCGGACGATGTGGCCGGAGTACGAGACGATGAGCGCCCCCATCGTTTCGATCACCAACGGCGTCCATGTCTCGACATGGCTCGCGCCGGAGATGGAAGAATTATTCCACCTCGCGCTGCCGGACGATTGGCGCGAACATCAGTCCGATGCCGAGTTCTGGACCCGTGTTGCGACGATCCCGGATCATATCCTCTGGCATGCGCGCAAAGAGCTGTCGGCACATCTGGGACAGTTCATCAATGCCAGACTGCGTGCAGTATCGGATACCGACCCGACGGAGTTGATTGCCCGTGGTGCGCTCTTCAATCCGTTTGCACTCACGATCGGCTTTGCCCGACGATTTGCAACGTATAAGCGCGCCGATCTTCTGTTCCACGATCCGGAACGCCTGGCCCGAATCCTCGGCCATGCCGACCGACCGGTTCAAATCGTCTATAGCGGAAAGGCTCATCCTGCAGACGAAGGCGGGAAGGCATTCATCAAAGAGGTCTGGCAGTATGCACAGGATCCGCGGTTTCACGGGAAAGTATTCTTTCTCGAGAATTACTCGATGCACACGGCAAAATTTTTGGTGCAGGGCTGCGACCTCTGGCTCAACACGCCACGTGCTCCTCTGGAAGCATCGGGCACGAGCGGTATGAAGGCTGCGATCAACGGTGTTCCGAATCTTTCGGTGCTTGACGGCTGGTGGTTGGAGGCATATAACGGGAAGAACGGCTGGGCGATCGACAGCAACGACAAACTATCGGAACAAGAGCAAGATGCTGCCGATGCCGAGCAACTCTATCGCATGCTCGAAGAACAGATCGTCCCGCTCTATTACGATCGCGACCTGAACCACGTACCGGTGAAGTGGCTCGCGGTGGTCAAAGAGTCGATTGCCTCGGTCCTACCGCGCTTCTCGAGTGCACGGATGATGCGCGATTATGTGGCCGAGCTCTATCTGCCGGCAATTGGGAAGTCGTAACCGTTACCGCGGATCGTATTTCTTCGGCATCGCCCGGCCCGTATCGGGCAATGGAAATAGGATTACGCCGTTCATGTTGCACGTGCCCTCGCTTCCTTCGAGGAATCGAACGTCGCGATCGAACTTCCTTCCGATCTTTCGATAGCGTGCCGGGATAGGTGGGCGCATCTCGTAGCGAAATCCTTCCTTCGTGCGGATGTACCAACATCCCGCGCTGGTCCGGTGGATCGTACCGACGATCCGATGCTGCATAATGATCGGATCGCGAACGTGGAAGTTGGTATCGAGCACTTCTACGATCTCGATGCGGCGCCCAAGCATACAGGTCGAAGCCATGAACGGTCGATCGACAACGCGAAGAGTCACCAACCGCCCTTCGACATAACATTTGCGCAAATCTTCCGGCGAACCTGTGAGCTCGAATTTTTCTTTCTTCGTCTGCAAGAACCAGCATCCGCCTTCGAGGTCGGTATGCTGCATGATGCCGCTGACGGTGTATGGCTGCGAACGTTGTTTCGCGACTTTTTGCGCGAACAGCGGGGTCGTTACGGAAAGAAACAGAAGTGCGAGTAGGATGCGTCTCATGTGCTGCTTCGATGATTGTTCTACCGATGCCTACGCACCGACAAATGCAGAAGTAACGAGAACAACCGTGAGTAATTATTAATGCGTATCGTGTGGCAAACGAAATACGACCGGTACTGTCCACCAGGTCTTGATCGGTCCGGAGGCATTTCGGGCAGGCTCGAAAAGCATGTGTTCGACGGCTGTCTGCGCGGCAGTGTTGAATATAGGATTCGTGGAATCCCCCACAACGGTTTGTAGTACAATCCCGCGTTCGTTGATCTCGGCCGAGACGTTCACTGCGCCTTGTAAATGCTGCTCCTTGGCTTCGGGTGGGTACACGAGCAGGTCTTCCAGATCAAAACGCATCTGCGGGTTGGTGCTGTATTGATCCGATGATCGGATACTCGGTGACAACGGAAATTCGTCGAGTGTGACGCGGTCCAATGCATGACCTATCGTGAAATCGACAGTAGCATACGCAGTGGCCGTGTCGGCTGTGCTATTCGTTCCGAACGGAGCGTAGCGCGCGCGGCCGACCGCATCGAGCGCCGGACGGATGAAGAGAGAGTCGGTGGCGCTGAGCACGTTGATGCTCTTTTTGGCTCCACTCCGATCAAGTAGGACTCCAATAACCACCGTGCCTTCACGCCCCTCTCGTTTCGCTTGCTCCGGGTAGTAGATGTAATGCTGAAAAGAGTCCAGCAACGTTGGCTCATACTGTGGTTGGAAGAGGCGTACCCGCACTGCAGTTGAGGGGATCAACTCATCCGCGATCCTCGCAACAACTTGCCTGCCGTAGTGACGGGTGTTGGAGGTTGAGGAGTCCACAGCGGGCGGGAAATAGATCGGTAGCGTCCACCAGATCTTAACCGGTTTGCCGTTTTGTATCGCCGGACTGAATCGTGCGTTCTTCGCAGCTTTCAAGGCAGGCTCACGGAAGAGTGGGTCGGAAACATAGTCTGCTGCACATTGTGTGACTGTGCCGTCAGTGTCGATCAGGACACTTGCACTCACCCATCCTTTCAGTCGTCGTTCTGCCGCGCGTTTCGGGTATATCGGGATGATTGGGGCAAGCAACTTGGGTAGGATCTGAACATCAATATACTCCTCTTTGCGAATGAACCGTGTGGTATCCTTCGGCTGCTTGGCTCGCGTTCGTTGTGCAAACGCTAATGTGCTGATCGTGAGGAGCAGCAAGATCACAAAAACACACGTTCGGCGGAGGAGGAACATGGAGGCTACTCTTTTTTCTTCTTCTGGAGTTTGAAGTGTACCGGCATCGTCAGCCACGCCTTCACCGGCGTGCCGGCATGCGTGGCCGGTGCGAAGGTCAGTCGCTTGACGGCAGCAAGTGTGGGGGAGACGAATACGGAGTCGGTTACACTCTTCACGAGTGTTTTCAGCACGGAGCCGTGTTCGTCAATGAGCAGGGCAACCGTAACTCGCCCTTCTCGGTGCTCCTTGGCAGCCTCTGGCGGATAGTTCACGAGCGCGTTGATGTCCCCGTGCGGTTTCGGGGGCTTGAACTTCCCGTCGTCAAGGGTGGCAACATGTTCGGTCTTTGGCGAGTCCTGGGATTCCTGCGCGCGAAGTGTCGCGCTCGTGATGCACGCAAGCGTAACAGCGACCGAGATGAATGTTTTGCTCATAGATGGTCCGATTGACTAACAATCACTGTGCCAACCCAAATAGTTGCTCGTACTGTGTCTGCGCCGGGGAGGTTTCGGTTTGGGATGCTGCCGGTACCATGCAATTTGCAGAGCGGTTTTCATTATGCAATGCCAGCATGTCGATAACATTCTGAAAACGCTGAGGTTGCAGGGGCATATATCGGTTGATTTGAGTAGCCCCAACCCGGGTGTCTGAAATTGGCTATTGGGGCTGAAACAAAAGAGGGCAGATGGGGTCTTTTAGACAGATCATTAACGCGATAGTCACCGTTACGGAAGCAGATGACCGGACGAACCGATAGCGAATTATGCGAGATCCTAGCCGACACCCAGTCGCCCGAGCGCGACAGGGCGTTTAGCGAGATCTACCGCCGCTACTCGAGCCGGATCTATCGCTACGCGCGCCGAATCCTCTCGCGTGAGGAAGAAGCCGACGATATTTTGCAGGATACGTTCATTCGCTTCCTGCAAGCGCTCGAAGGAGGGAAACAGATCGAGAACGTTGCCGCATATTTGATGCGCATCGCTCGTAATCTTTCGCTCAACCTCGAGACCCGTCGGCCAAACTCGGTGACCATCGAAGAGACGCATGCGATCTATACGCCTGCGCCGATGGAATCGGAGGAGACGACGCAAATGATAACAATGTCACTCGATCTGCTTCCACGAGAAATGAAAGAAGCGTTGGTACTACAGGTATATGGAGGGCTCTCGTATAACGAGATCGCCGAGACGATGGGCGTCCCGATGACGACAGTTCGGAACTGGATCGTCCGGGGGAAAGCGAAGATGCGCGAGACATTGGAGCGCTATTTCGAAACGCCCGGCGAAGAAACACACGAGGCATAAGGATTACGATCATGGCTACACCACAAGCATACTCGGATCTGATCTATCTCTTCCTCGACGGCGAGGCAACGGAGACCGAGCGGAGCGTTCTTTTCAGTGCGCTCAAAGACTCGCCGGCCTTGCAGGAAGAATTCGCTTCTGCGGTGCAAGTCCGCAGTGCGCTCACGACCGATGCCCTGAAGTTGCAGGCGCCGGCGTACCTCGAAGGTCAGATCATTGAAAAGGCAGGATTGTTGGCGTCAAAGCTGTCCGCCGGTTCGGTCGCGTCGTCTGCTTTAACGACCGCGCCGACGGCAGCAACGCCATTTTTACTCAAAGCAGGATTGCTCATCGTCGCAGGCGCCGCCGCCGGTATCGCAACCCTGATCGGTATCCAACGCGCATCGAGCCCGACGACGCCGAGCGCCATCGCCCAGCGCCCGACCCCGATCGAGCGCATCCGTCCGGATCTCGTTGCCCCGGCAACCAACGCTCCGGCCGCGCAGAATACCGCGACGTCTGCAGCGTCGCAAGCCGTAACAGCCGTTCCTTCCGCTTCAAACGCTTCGGTATCTCGCACTCAGAGCGCCGAGCATGCTTCCTCATGGCATGCCGATCGCTCGGCAAGCGTCTCGCATCACTCTGCGACCCTGTATAGCAATGCGTCGAATGAGAATCGCGAGTCTGTACATTCGCGCACGTCTGTTCGTAACACGAATACCGTCGCACAGAATAATGGTACTTCGACGACAACCGAGACGAACATGAAGGCTCCGGCAGTACCGATAACGAATGACGCTCCGAAACAGGACATCTCGAACAACTCCACGCCTGCTCCGAGCCAGCAGATCGCCGAGAACTCGAACCCGACCATTCTTCCGGCGATGATCAAAGCCGAGCCTTCGGCATCGCAGGACATCATCGTCGGCTCCGAAGGAGCCGGTCGCAATCCGTTGCGTGCTCAGTTAACGCGGCCGAACGATGAGAACGAATGGGCACGGCTTTCCGTCAGTGCGTCGGGAATGCGTACGTTCGTGATGTATCCGTATCGTGACGTCCCGGGCGAGGATCGCGTCTCGTTGCAGCAGTGGTCGCTTGGTGCTGCGTATGAAGTATGGAGCGGTCAAGAATTTGGTGTCGCCGTCGGGCGTGACGAATTCCCAATCTTTATCAAGCACGACTCGAAGTACGCTGCACAGCAATCCACGACGTGGTTGGCGGCATCGTATAAATGGACGATGCATGAATTGCAGTTCTTCGGTTCATTCACTCCGTTCTTCGATGCACTTCTCGGCGTATCGGGCGTTGGCCCGACCGGTCGTGCCGGCGCCGGTTTGAATCTGGCGGTGAACGATCAGGTTACCCTCAGCAGCGGCGTTGCGTACATGGGGATGTCCTTTAAGAACCATGACGGTTCAATCGGCAGTGGCGGGAAGATCGAAGGTCTGTTCACGATCAGCGTTCGTCCGTTCTAACACAATCTTTTTTACCACAGTGAAGTACCCAAACCACACATCGAGGACCCGTTGGTTTGCCGCCATCGCGGTGGTTGGGTTGTTATTCTCAAGTCTCCTCTCCTCGTGTTCCGATGCATCGTTCACGCCGCAGATCGGCGAGCCGCCCACGCAGGGTCCGAGCCCAGCGCCGAAGTGGTATCATTTCTCCGGCGGTGCACGAATGAATGTCGTCTGCACACTCGGGATGGATTATCAGTACGAGACACTGCCGTCGAATGCACGTGTAGTGGTTGCATGGGAAACCGGCTTCGATTCGACGAATACCCCCAAGTTCAGTTTTTTTGGCGGTGCAACGCTCAGTACGTATACTCAGGGAGGGCCGTCGAACGACAAGTATCAATTCTCTCTGACGCTTGGTGATAGTGTGCCGTCGGAGGCAGTCTATCGACAAGTACACACCGGGAGCGCAACACCGGATACGGCGACACTGGCAGTCGGACATGTATTTTTGCTGGCGAACGATGCCGTGACCGACGGGTTCGTGATCGATACGGTCGCACGCCATATCGACACGCTCCATGTATACTCAAATCTTGGCGCAATGGTGATTGTGCTTCGTAAGGGCACGATCAAACCGCCGTCTTTTACGATGTTTCAAGATTCGTTGCGCGACGCAAAATTAACTCCGTCCGGATATTCACTCTTTTCGCTCCAGCATCAAGATCATGGACCTGACTACTATGGCCCATGGAATCCTTCGGACTGGACCGACATCGAGGCACACGATATCAAGGACAAGCCGAGTAGCGATGCCGGACGATTCTTTCTCTGGCTCTTCAAGTAGAGCGCTTTATCATTACGGTTCGTGGAGAAGCGGCTCGCGCAGTGTTTCATTAGGGGATTCTTCGCTTCTGCTCCTGTGGTCGCAGAAGAACGCTCAGAATGACTGCTGTTCAGAACGTGCAACCGCAGCCAGTAGCGTTCGGTCAATCGTAAAACTTTGTTATATCCCCATACGTTGGTTCAAGGGTGTAATTTCCTTCGTCACGTATTTTAATACAATATATGCTCAATTCCACTCATCGTCATCTGCGGATAGCAATCCTCAGCGTGCTCGTTCTTTCATGGACGACGGTTGCATCGGCTACAACCTGGAACATCAATTTCGGCGGCTTTGGCGGCAGCGGCTCGCTGGCGTATTCGCCGAAGACTGTAACTGTTTCAGTTGGCGATACTGTCGTCTGGAATGGAGAGTTTGGCAACCACCCACTTGCGATTAGGAGTTTCCCAGCGGGAGCTGCCACATTCGCAACGGTCCAGTCTGGGACTAGCTTCGCCTACGTTGTAACGGTTGCTGGCTCCTACCTGTACTACTGCACGAAACACGATGTTCAGTTCAACATGAACGGCAGCTTTACGACGACCGATGCGAGTGTCGGTTCGTCGAGCGAACCGCTGACCCAGCGTCTCGAGATCATGCCGAACCCAAGTACCAAGATGACGATGATTCACTTCGACCTTGCAGCGGCGGCTGTAGCAAAGATCACGATCACTTCGATGGACGGCAAGATTATGGCAACGCCGATCAATAAGTATCTTCAAGCGGGCGGACAGGTGATCAATTACGATTGCAGCGGACTTGCGGCGGGTTCGTATCTCGTGACCCTCGAATCGAACGGGACAACGATATCGAAACGAGTCGTCGTCGAACATTAAAAGCGCTGAACTACACGATTGTTCTTGAGGGACGGGTACTTCGGTGCCCGTCCTTTTTCTTTTTGCAGGGGCGGGAACGTTGACGTTCGATATGGAAATGTATTATATCGTATTTTCGTGTTCATCACTACTTCATCTCACAGATCTCGATGTCATCGTATTCCGAATTCATACAAGGTTTACCACCTAAGGAGGCGTGGGGAGAGCGTATCTACACGACGGCCGACTGTAATTATCCGCAAGAGTTAAATGCGGCAGTCGAACTGCTCGATCGGAATATCGAAGCTGGTCGTGCCAAGCGTCCGGCTATCTTCTATAAGGAACGCGTACTGACCTACGGCGATCTGGCGACTATTGTGGGCCAGATGGGCAATGCGATGCGGGCACTCGGCGTTCGCCAGGGCGACCGCGTGATGCTCCGCTTTCCGAATAACTCGACGGCACTTGCAACATGGCTGGCGACATTGCGCATCGGCGCAGTGGCCGTGATGGTCATGCCGATGCTCCGTTCACGCGAGCTATTCTACCGCACGAACGATGCCGAGTGCTCGCTCGTGCTCTGCGATATCGCGTCGATCGACGAAGTACGAAAGGCCGAGCCGATGATGTCCTCGGTCAACAAGATTCTGGTATGCGACGGGAAGGACTCCGACTACGAAAGCTTCGAGGATCACTGGATGAAGCAGCCGGCAGAGTGCGCACCGGCCGTTCTTTCCCGTAACGACATCGCTCTGATCGGGTATACATCCGGCTCGACGGGTGATCCGAAGGGCACCGTGCATTTCCAAGACGACGTCCTTGCCATCGCCGACGCATACGCGAAGAATATTCTACATCCGACCGAGAACGATATCTTCGGCGGCCATCCGTCGCTCTCATTTACGTTCGGTCTGGGTGGGTTGCTGGTGTTTCCGTTTCGCTTCGGAGCTTCGACGGTGTTGCTCGACCAGTTCACGCCGGAGAATATGCTTAAGACGCTGGCACACTATAAGTGTACGATCAGCTTCTGCGCGCCGACGTGTTATAACATGATGATGCGCCTCGACGAGGGAGGGAAGTACGATCTTTCGAACCTACGTTTGGGTGTGAGCGCAGGGGAGACCTTGCCGAAAAGTGTGTTTGACAAATGGAAGGCCACCTACGGCCGCGAGTTGCTCGATGGAATCGGCAGTACCGAGATGCTGCATATCTTCGTGAGCAATTTCCCCGGCGAGGCAAAAGGTGGGGTCACGGGCAAGCCGGTGCCGGGCTACCAAGCAAAGATTGTCGATGAGAACGGAAACGAACTACCGCCCGGAGTACCTGGATTGATTGCGATCAAGGGGCCGACGGGCTGTCGGTATCTCAAGAAGCCCGAACGACAGGCCGGGTATGTGAAAGACGGCTGGAACATCCCGGGCGATGTGTTTATCAAAGACACAGAAGGAAACTTCACATACCAGTGTCGCAACGACGATTTGATTGTCACCGGCGGCTATAACGTTTCGCCGCCCGAACTCGAAGCAGTGATTAACGAACACGAAGCAGTCAAAGAGTCGGCGGTTGTGCCGAAACCGGACGAACTTCGCGGACAAATCGTCAAGGCATATTGTGTGCTCGTGCCCGGCACGACGGGGAACGATACGCTGGTAAAGGATATTCAGGATTTTGTGAAACGTGAGCTCGCGCCGTACAAATATCCGCGCGAGATTGCATTCATAGACGCATTACCCAGAACAGACACGGGCAAAGTACAACGCTTCGTTCTGCGCGAGCGGGCGAAGGCCGAAGCTGCACAATAAACATTCCGTATTAGGGTTGCCCCACCTACCCAAACTGCGTTCAGGTGCGACCGACACATGAATCTCGGACTTCGTGGGCTTCGTCATCGTTGCTGCCGACGAACGCTTGATTGTTGTGTGTGATTGTGCTCGCTGACCGATCGCGGCTGATTCGATAACGCGATTTGTATTTCCCCAGACACTACAATGACTCTCGTTGAGGAATTAGTCTTCACGTTAAGCAAGAACGAACGGACCAGACTTCGTCCGCTGCAATTTCGCGGAGCGAAGCGGGATATTATCTTCAAGATATTGGAGTGCCGTTCGCGCAACGGCATCAATGCAGCTTCGATCAAGCGTCGCCACAAGCTGACGGACGTTCGCTACTATCAGGTACTTTCGGAAATGCTTCATACGATGTATGAAGAAGTCGCACCCGGGGATGGGATCACGCTGTTGGAGTTTTTGGGACGCAAGCAACTCTACCGGCATTTTCTGCGTGAGATCCGAAGTCAGGAGTCGGATCTGCTCGAGGCGGGCGACACCGCGGCGCTGGCGGAGTATTATCTGCAGGTGCTTGTGCTATCGAGCCTTCAGATGTTTCCGCTGAATACGTTGCCCGATCTCTCGGATGAACTGCACGGCTACGTAAAACGGTACGTCAAGTACAAGACGCCGCATCCGCATGATAAATACTTAGTGCGCGTCTACGAGATCTCCGATCGTTTAGGGAAGTTGCTTGAGAAGACAATCCGTCGCGACAAGCTCGATCCATACGTACATGAGTTAGAATCGATCTTTCGGCGAACTCGCACAAGCAGCCAGTTTCTGGTACGCTTCAATGTGTGCTTCACCTTGATGATCATCTTTGCCCGCATCTATTATGACCGGGGGAAAGCGCTACGGTATATTGCGTACGCGAAGCAATTGGTCCGAGATCACGCCGACATATTCGGTGACTATGCGGCGCTGTTTGAGCTGGTGACCGACCTGCACGATCTATCGTCGCGGCAACAGCAGACCGAACGCGTGAAGAAGTTTTTGATTGCACCGGAGCACGGAGAAAATTTAAGCTCGATCCGCTATCTCGAACGCTACCTCCCGATGATTATTGTGTCGGGCGAACACGAATGGGTGAAAGCATATGCTCGCGATCACTTCCCGGAACAACTCGGGCTCGTTGCGCCCGATGCCTCGGTGCATTACGCGATGATTCTTACACTGCTTCGAATATCGGATAACGATCTTGCTGCTGCCGAGGAATCGCTTGCTATCGCAATGCGCGCAAATACCGGACGGCATCGCAATATGTATAGTGAAATGCAGCTCCGCTGCTACGATGCATTTCTTATGGGGATGCGACATAACCCGTTGGTTGCCGAAGAATCGGTGCAGCGACACATGCGCTATATGCGCCGACAGGTGCAACAACCGCAAGATAGCAACCTCTTGATCTTTTTGAATGCAATGCGGGAATTACTGCGTGGCGTTGAAGAAGGGAAAGGAAATTGTGCGTCGATCTTCGCTGAGTTTCGGCAGAAATATCGTGGACACGAGCAATTCGTCTTCCTCTTTGAGCGACTCTGTGCGAAGTTTCGGTCGTTGGGATGAGAAAAAATAGGAGTAGTAGGGCGGCGCTGCCACGGGTATGACTAATACAGCTAATACTTGTATTATCCACCGCCCCACTACCAAGGGAGTACGAATATACATTGGTCTTAGCCTCCTACGCAAATACAAATGTTCGTCGTCTTCAGGGGCAGTCGAAGCAACGCCTTATGGACCAACCAATTACGGCACCCTGAATTATTGTTTAGGGAAGAGAGAAGACCGAACGTTCATTAGTTTGGACACGAACGAAGTACTGTACCCCCGCACTCCGATTCACTGATTAACACTCGTTTCTGGAAGCAGAAGGTGAGATGCTTTTTTCAAGACAGAGTTGAAAATCCGTTGATGTGTTTTACAGTCCCATAATTGCCGAAACCGTCATCACCGGTGAAAGTGATGACGGTTGCGTATTTGCATGGTGCGCGACGGGTTGCCGCTTCCGTCCGAGATCTCATCCACGTCGAACGTGGCACGGAGTACTTTCGTCAACCTGCGCGTGTCGTATCAACAATCCGATTCCGTTCAGCGAACCATCCGCAGCAGCACCCAATCGCATGACCACGTCCGGTTGAGCGTGCCGACGCTTTTTTCGATAATGAGCTCCATGCGTACCGGATTCGTAGTCGGAATATTCGAGGTGATCGAACCGATATACGCCTCGTCGATATAGAAATCTGCTTTGCTTCCGTCGGCACTGACAACTACCTTGAGAATGTACCACTGGTTCGCCACGACCGCTGATCCGCCCGTCACTACTGATACCGTCCCTCCGCCGGAGCGAGCTTTGAGTTGCCACTGCCCGCCGCTCTCATTGTCGCTGTAGCAGAACCAAACGCCGTTCGCGTTCAATGCAATACTGTTGTTATCCATCAGTCCGCCGCACGCCATGAATCGTTGAGTGGACGATGACAGTGTCTCGACACGAGCTCGCATCTCGAATACGACCTCTCTCCCGCCGAGCTTGAGTTTGTTCACGAAGTTGCCGGAGCCGATATATGCTCTGCCTGTTGTACTGGTACCGGTCTGAAATACATTCAGACCAAAATAGTCGTTGCCGCCAGTATAGAGTGCTGCTGTTCCATCGACATCGGCATCGGCGCCGGACCCCGAACTTCCCTGAGTGAATGCGTATTGGTTGTCATTACTGCCGGAACCGGCGTACGCATCGAATACAAAGTCTTCGAAGTTATCTCGCGATCCGCCGAAGCCAACTCGGTATTCCGGCTCACCCCATGAGAGCGTTCCGGAGCCATTGTTGATCAGCGCTTGTCCCGGTGCCGTCGCCTGGGAGACGGGAAGCGTGTAGGCGATATTCGTGTCACCTTGTGCGCCGGCCTGTATAAGTGTACTGCCGTTGCCCGTGCCTTGCATCTGCAGTTGCGATGGTGTTCCGTTGTTTGACAAATACAGATTGCCGTCGGTGATCTCAAGCCGTTGCGAAGGGTTCACCTGATTGATGCCGAGATACCCGGTTGCGCTCAACCGCATGCGCTCGCCATTGTTCGTCATGAAGAGTATGGGTTGCGGGGTCGAGACGTTTGTAGTGGCAAGGACCAGCGGTTGTGTGTTCGTCGTACCGAGGAAGTTGCCGCTGCTTCCGTTATATGCCGAGACGATCGAATTGCCGCTCAGAGCCCATCCCGAAAAGGACACGAGGGTCCCCGGATCCACCCAATCCGGAAACCCTCCTGACATAGTCAGTACGTATCCACTCGTGCCGGCGGAACGGGTCGCCCAACTGCCAGTTCCGTTCGTATATAGTATGCTGCCGGACGTGGTAGCGGATGTATTAATACCCGTACCCCCGTTCGCCGTGCCAAGAAGATTCACGACCTCGGTACCTAGATCGACATTCCCGGCCGTGAAGCCACTTCCATTTCCATGAAGTACACCGCTCAACGATGTCGTGACGGCAAGAACGCCGCTTGTGGTTACCGGCGAACCCGATACCGAAAATCCCGAGGGCATCGTTAAACCGACACTCGATACCGTCCCGCCCGAACCTGTCGCTGAAAGTACCGACCCCGTCATCGAAAGACCCGAACCGAGACTGATCTCCTGTACCGGTGTTGTCGTCGAACTGCTGCCGAGCAACATGCTTGTTGTCGAGACTGCCTGCATCTTTGCGTATGTGACAGCATTGTTCGAGATCGTCGTCGCGAATGTGCCGGTACCGGTACCGGTGACATCGCTCGTCAAGGTGATCGTCTGATCGCCGGTATTCGTGCCCGATACGGATGCATTCAGTGGGACGGTCAGTGTTGCCGCACTTGTTCCACCCGATATGGTGAAGCCGGCAGGCTGTGATGCAAGTGTTAGGCCGTTCACGGTTGTCGGCGTGATCGCACCGAGCGAGAGGGTGAGGTTCGGTGTCGTCGTTGCGTTTGTTACCACTCCGGCGATACCATTTGCATCGGTGAAGCTAAACGATGTAACGGTCCCGTTGGTGATCGTTGCCCAAGTCGGCATGCCGCTGGCGATTACCAGTGCTTGCCCCTCCGAACCCGGATTGAGCCACGAGGAAGTCCCGATGCCCGCACCGACCGAACTGATGTACAGCAGAGCTCCCTGCGTGCCAAGCGTTCCGGGTAACAACAGTGTATTGTTGATGACGCTCGACGGCGCACCGAGTGTGATCGAGTTGCCGGTGGCGTTCAAGAGAATAATATCCTTTGACCGCGTTTGTGCGTTCGCCACAGATGCGAAACAGACACCGAGCAAGAAGATGAATATGACGTGTTTCATACGAGGCTTTCAGATGTTCGTGTTGCCATGTACACTCGATAGTCGAGAAGAAGCGCTCCGCTGAGTCACCCGTGGCGCCTCTGCTGCCGCTCCGTACGAGCAGGCAGCAGAGGCTGAGAGACTATGGGACGATAATGTAGTTGATCTTGTCTCCCGCGTTCATCGCACCGGAATAGACATCGAACGATGTCGCCGTTTGATTGCTGACCGTAAATGCCTGTGCCGGGCCGGCTGAGGTTTGATATGTCACGATGATCTTCGATGTGGCGCTGTAGCCTGTTGGCAGGTTTCCGCCGCCGGAGATCGTCACAACACCTGCTGCAGCTTCCGGAGCCGTCACGGTATGCTGGAATGCCAGGCTCGAGATGAGTGTGCTGACGGGGACCCATGTCGGTGCACTACCCGAATTATACTGCAGTACTTCACCGGTATTTCCCGCAGATGTGAACTTGTAGCTCGAACCATCGCCATAGGCAACCTGCCCTAGTGCGGGTGGTGTGCTACTATTAGTACCGCCATTTGCGATCGGGAGCAACGTCGTCCAGGTCGGGACTCCACCCGGTGAGGTCAGCACCTTGTCCGATACCGTGGCCAGTTCCGAAGCATATCCCGATGAATTGCCAACGTACATATTATGGTATGTGAGCGGCAGCTCGGGCAGTGTATTGAAGATGACCGTACCATACATGTTCGTGGTGCTGGTCGAATTACCGATATTCGTCGTACCGCCGGTCGAGGAGTTATTGATGTTGGTCGTATTATTCACACCAGTGTTGCTGATGTTTGTCGTTTGACCTCCGCCTCCGATCGATGTGGTCCAAGTCGGTGCTCCCGTGACCGCATCCCAGGTCAGGACTTGGCCCGTCGCGCTGCCACCGGCGACGAGATTCAGTGCTCCGGTACCATTCCCGACGAGCATATTTCCTGCCGGGATATTGGATAGTCCGGTTCCGCCATTCGGCACCGTCAGAATCCCGCTGACTTCGGCAGCCAAACCGAGGTTGACCTTCCCGAAGCTGACCGACTTGTTTCCCGCGGCAGTACTGATCTTCATAAACGGACCGCCGGCGACAAGTTGGCCGCTATCCGGTAACGAGAGTGTCCAATTACCCGCCGATGGTGTGGTATAGACACCGATCGTCGTGTTGAACGAAGAGAGATACGGCTTCAGCATCAAACTCCGTGTCAGTGTTTGTGCATTCGCTGCAATTGCCGCCACACATAGTAGCAGAGCAATGGCGGTACGTGTTAAGGATTTCATAACGGTTAATGAATTAGTCAGTAAAAGAGGTAGACAATACAACGTTGCGTTATGGGTTGACTACGATGTAGTGTAGCTCGCCCGTGCCGGACGCAGGATAGTCCGCTGCAAAAATCACTGTGAAGCCGACACCTGCTGTGATCTGAGAAACCTTCGCGTCGACAAAGCCGAACGTGCCTGCTTGCGGATCGAAGACAGAGACGGTAACTGAGGCAAGGGGAAGGATCGAGGGAAAGGAAATGTCCATATGATTCGCACCGGTTGGGATGAATACTCTTCCGGAATACTCTCCGAGGCCTGAGCCGTTGAGCATATTCGCAGTGACTGTCCCTCCGGTCGGTACGATCGTGCCGCCTGTGCCCACATTGATCGTCACGCCGGGTTGGATCGTACCGGTAGTGATCTGGCTAGCAGAGATGGTTACCGGTCCGGGGATGATCGTTGCCCATTCAGGTGCGGGAACGCCGTACTCCGCCGTGCCGACTACGAGTATGGCACCGAGTTGCCCAGGCGGCATTGGCTCCGCTTGACCGAGCACGTTTCCACACCACATGTGTCCGAGTGGCAGCGGTGGTAACGTCGAGTTCGTCCAACTGATGTTTCCGAACTGATCGACGGCGAAGAAATTCAGTTCGCTCGGCGGACCGGCCAATGGGAAATGCAGTCGGTACGTTGCCTGGAGTTCACCATTGAGGTCCAGCACAAGTGTGTTACCGGAACCCGTGCCGTCGTCGAGTTGCAGAGCGCGAGCGCCGAACGTCCGAGGTAGATCTTGCGCATGTGCCCTGATAATCAGCGAGACGGTGATCGCTGCAGCCAATAGAAGAGATTTGGTATGCATGAGATACACTGGATCGTTCGCGTGAGCTGCGGTGCGAGGAGCAATCGGTTCCTTCGCCGGAGAAGTGGGATCCGTGACGAGTCGATAGAGAAATAACTTGTATCCTGTGCTATCTCGCCCCGACTCACGCAGTGAGTGTAAGCTGAGAGCGAATCAAGCAATCGTTATGCCACGTCGCACACTCGTGAGGATATTCTTACTTATGGCGAATAGGGTGCAGGTTCGCTATATACTCGATGGAGTGTGTGACCACACGTGTCAGATATAGTCGTTTCAGGAAAAATGTAGCTCAATGCGAGATCGGAGTAGGAGAGGGAGTGAAAATATAAAGATGAGTACGAAGTTACTTATTTATATGTATGATACATCAACCGAACATCCAACGCCTTCGGGAGCATCACTCGGTAAAGAGAGCGGAAATTATGGTTGAGTAAGAATTCTTAAGTCCCGTAATGCCGTGTGTTTTCAACAGCTTCCAAGATGTTTTCGGCGCCTCGGTAGTCCACATGTAATAATTACTTACGAATCCCGATGCCGACAATGACGTCGACCGAAGAAAGTATGCTATATGACTGTAACTGTGATATCCGGGGTGTGTTGTATGTGGGTCTGAACAATTCATTTCATTCACTATGAAGAGTACAAGTCCTGCATACATTGATGCGCTCGTCGGCACGGTTCGGCGGTACGGTGTAATGCTTACTGTGTTGTTGTTGGCCGGTCTGGTACAGATCGGATGTAAATCCAGTACGACCGATGCGACGCAAACCGTGATCGGTGCGGAAGGGCAGCCTGTAACCACGACGATCTATGGGCGTGTCCTCGATGAATCCGGCATGCCGCTCTCCGGAGTGCAGATCAGCGCCGGTACGGGGTCGGCTACGACCGATAGCCGTGGTTTTTATATCATCAGAAATGCTTCGGTACCGTCGAGTCGGGCCGTGATCATCGCTCGACGTAGCGGCTACTTCGATGCGGCAAAGGCGGTCGAACCGCGTTCCGGCGGTGTGACGCGCATCGACGCCGCGATGATGCAACTCGTAACGACCGGTACCGTCAATGCTTCGGCAGGCGGCACAGTCAACGTCAGTGGTGCTGCGCAGGTTGTCTTCCAGCCAGGGAGTTTTGTCGATGGGTCCGGTGCACCGTACAACGGCACGGTGAATGTTGCCGCACGGTTTCTCGATCCTCGCAATGTCGATTATTTCGATTATTTCCCCGGCGACAACGTAGCGCAGACGACAAGTGGCAACACCGTCGGACTCATTAGCTGCGGAGTACTGCGCGTTGCGATCCTCGGTTCTGCCGGACAACAGTTGCAGCTCAATCCTGCAAAGCCGGCGACACTGTCGTATCCGCAACCGATCGATCCCAAGGCTCCGACATCGATGCCATTGTGGTATTTCGATGAAACGCTCGGGAAGTGGAAGCAGGACGGTTCTGCAACGCTTGCAGGCGGGAAGTATGTCGGCAAGGTTTCGCACTTCACCGATTGGAATCTTGACTATTTCGATTCGACCGGCTCATTTGGTGCAAACGGAGACGTCTATTTGCGCGTCGTGTGTAATGGTGTGCCGATCGAGGGAGTCACGATTACGATCGTTGGTGACGATGCACCCGGAAAGTACTTCGTCCATCCGGGGGGGAAGACGGGGCCGGACGGGAAGTTGCATTTCTACCGATTCCCGGCAAACCGCGATGTGCTCGTAGATATTCGTTCGGCGAAGAATCAAGGACTCTATTGGATCAATAATCCGATTAAGGTCAATATTACGTCCGGTCAGAAGTTCGATATGGGAGATATCAGTCTCGATTCACCGTGTCCGGCGTCGATCAAAGGCGTGCTCAATAACTGTAGCGACACGGCCGCCGAGGGATTGGTGTACGCAACCGCCGGTACAACGTCCACGTACTTTTACACGAAGACCGGCGACTTCACATTCCAGGTGCCTGCGACTGTTGCGCTGAATCTCGACGCCATGAATGTCAATGGCGACCAGGCCCAGACTATCGCGGTTCCGGCGCTCGGCCAGGGCGAGTTGCGCGATGTCGGGACAATCAAAATCTGTGGCAACGGGACCCCAACATTCCTTGACGTGAAGTTCACCGGGAAAAACGCAATTCCAACATTTATCGAGCTGTCGCACGATGGATCGTTGCTTGCAGGCTGGATTTCAGATGGGACGGTGAATATCTACGATACCAAGACCGGGAATGTTGTCAGTACAATCGCTCTGTCGCAGAACGAATACTCCAATCAAATTGAGTTCAGCGCTGACAACAAACGACTGATGATTTCCACCGGACCGTGGGGACATACCGATGTCTATGACATTACCGGCGCGACCGGATCGTTGCTGTTCACAAAGCCGAAACTTGCATCACCACACTTCTACGATGACGGCACGAAGGTGATCGCCGGTTTGGTGAATACAATGGGCACTCCGTCGCCAGTGACGGTATATGCAGTAAGCGATGGCTCGACCGTCTCCACGATTACGCCGACATTCTCTACGATGCAGGATTCGATCTCTCGGTTTGGGCTGATTCGAAGCTCGAACGAAATCGTCTATACCGACTATGGTACACCGGCCAGTGACTACGTATGGTCGGTCGGATCGAACACGCAAGTCCGTAACTTCCAGGTAACGGGCAGTTCGTACTCGATGGTAACCTCGGAGGACGGCGAGACGGTTGCGCATTCACCGGATAACTCAACGTTTTCTTGCTACGATACCAAGAGCGGGCAGTTGATCGGTACTGTCGCACTTCCCCTTACGGGTCGTGAGTACAATTACCAGATTACGAAGAATCTCTTCTATTCGACTGACCATCTAAATGGCGCGGCGATTGTCCGAGCGACAAATATTGCCAGCGGCACTTCTACGATCCGACTGCTCAGCGATTCGAACTCATATGTTCACACGATCGCGGCCAGCCGAGATGAATCCACCATCGCGGCCAGCAGCAACACATCGATCAGAATCTGGAAGCTGAAATAAGCAAACCGATTTACTGAATACAAAAAAGCCGGGCCATTGGCCCGGCTTTTTTTTGGGGTGCTTCCTGACGGACTCGAACCGTCGACCCACTGATTAAGAGAAAATGGATGAACCGCGTCGTGACGCCACTTTGAGGCAGAATGAGAACCGACGATGAGAACCGAAATGACGGGTCAAAGAACGAGTATAAACCGGTCAGGGACGCACGAACGGGATCGCAAACGCCCCGTGAGAACTTGAACATCGTTGATGGATCGAGAGCGCGGGTCGTTGGGTGGTTCGAATGAGTTTTCCAGATCCAAACAACTCATGTCTCAGCATATCTCTGTCGGTAATCCGTTCGTTGCCTCTGGGCGCTCCTGCTACTATGTCAAAGTGACGCTCACTGATCCTAGAACAGGGCAGCGACGCCATCTCAAGAAGTCCACTGAAGTACTTGTTACTGCTCCAAATGCCCTGAGCAAGGCACACCAAGCACGGCTTCGTATTCTCGCCGATTTCAACGAGAACCACGATCCTGGTGCGCCATTAACATTGAGAGATTTTGGGAAGCACTACATTGCAGAGAGGGAAGCGGAGCATCTTAGCCGTTCTTCGATCTCAGGGATAACGCGGGCGTTTGCCGAATTCGTCAAATACTCCGGGAAGGGGAGACTGCTGCAGGACCTCTCCGTGACAGACGTTCGCAGCTTCGTGTTTAAGTATCTCAAGAACCCAGCTATGGCAGTGATCAACTATCGCTATCTTCATGCAGCATTCGCTCGTGCGGTGCGGGACGGGTTGATCGGCGCAAACCCCTTCGATCAGATCGACAAGCATCTACTCAAGAAGAGGTTCAAGCCGAGACCGCGAGGCATCCTGAGTCCTAAGGATGTCATGGCGATCTACGAAACGATGCCGAAGACAGAGTTCTGCGATGCGACGTTCGCAAACTACTTCCTGCTACTATTTGGTGGCGCTCTTAGACGCGGGGAAGCATGCTACTTGACCACCAGGGACGTCGATCTTGCTGCTTCAACGATTATCATCCGGCCGAGTGAAGTGCACCGACTGAAGAATGCGGCGAGTGAGGGAGCGATTCTGATGACTTCGCTTGCCCGGACGGCAATCGAGTCTCAGCTCAAGTTGAAGAGACTACATTCGAAGGAGGAGGTCCGGGAATCGGAGTACATTTTCTGCAACCGATTAGGCTTCCATTACTACCCCGATTCTCTGACAAAGCAGGTTATTCGGCGTGTAAAGCTAGCTGCACGATCGCTTGGGATCAGGACGGACGGGTTTGACCTACACTCACTCCGTCACTCGATGATCCAACACTTGATCGACAGCGGAACCGATCCGGTGGTGGTGGCCAAATTTGCGCGACACGCTAACCTTAGTACGACATTGAGTGCGTACCATAAGATGCGGGACTCAACGAGCGGGTTTGACCAGATCGAGAAGCTGACGAGGTCAATTGGAGTATACGTTTAGCACGACAGAGCTCCGACAAAAAGAACCTTACTTGACGGCGCAAACACCGGATTGATCACTGAGGAGTCCTACAAATACCTGTCAAGAGGGTAGGTATCTTCAATATTTGTGTACGATATGGAACTAATCTATGGCGTTCTGGAATTAAATTCTTGTACCCACAAACGGTATTCGGTCATTTCATAGTCGCCTGTATCATGAATAAGCGAAAGCTATGTTTGCTGATTTTTGGCATCGTCTTCTTATCTTGCGCAATCTCACAATTGAAAGCACAGGGCGGTATCTCCAGCGATGGCCGCGAGTACTTTCTTGGGTTCGTTACTCCGTCGATCATGCGTCAGCAAGGCGTGCAGGTCAGTTTTACTCCACAGATCACTGTCGCCGTACTCATTACCAGCGGGGTCGATAACTCCGTGGACGTATCCTATTTTGACGAAAGCGGTAATGCTGTGAACGGAAGTACCCTGACGATCAAGGCCGGAACAACGACCAGTTACTCACCTGACCTCAGCGCAATTGGTAACTCATACGTGAATGGCGAAGCCGTTCACTATGGGACATTACATATCGTTTCGCGAGCACCGATCACGGTAAGTATGCTCAGCACCGGCGCATGTACCGGTGGTTCCTATCTTGCACTTCCGGTGTCCTGTTGGGGAAAGCGGTATGTGGTTCAGAGTTACCTGGACAACCCGAACGGAAGCGGCGGGATGATCAATCAGTTCGCATCGAGAGGGTTCTTTCAAGTCAGTGCTGCCGAGAATGGTACTGAAGTTACGATCACACCTTCCACGACCACGGCAGGCGGGCATCCCGGGGCGATCAGCGGAACCGGTGGGAACGGCAAGCCTCAGCCATTTACCGTCACGCTAAATCGCGGTCAGTTCTACACGGTATATAGCGGCGGGGCTGACCCGAGCTTCGATCTTACCGGTACACTCCTCACCGCGAATAAGCCGATCGGTGTGTTAAGTGGTCATGAAAATGCATTTCCTACCGATGGCGCGGATGAACTGACTTTTGACGATGCGCGTGATTACGTAATTGAGCAAATCATCCCGGTTGAAGCCTGGGACAGTACCGGCTACGTTACGTTGCCCTTCTACGAAGGCAGCGCTTCGGGGGATCCTGGAACAGGCGACGAGATTCGGATCGTCGGTCTACCAGGGAATGGCAATTCGGTGCTGATCCAGAACGGGAGCAGCTCGACGGCCCAGCCGACACCGTCTTATAGTTCTGTAAATCTCCCCTCCACCACCGTAGCACTCGGTCTGAAGGATGTGAACGGCAAGCCGTTTGGTGTGATGCAATACGACCAGAGCATGCAGGCGGTGCGGCCGCCGAACCCGGCGCCGAGTATGCTTTCGATCATCCCACGTTCACGATGGAAGAGTGAATACTATTTTAGCAACCCTTCCTCAAAGAACAACACTCGTTCGATGTACCTGCTGATTACGGCTCCTCGAAGCGATTGGAACGGGCAGAAGATTCTTGTCAGTCATGCTGGTGCACCTGCCTCATCATTAACGAGCGCAGGATTCGGCGTTAAACGAACGTGGAATACTATTCCCGGGGATTCTGCACTTGTTGGGGTCTTGCTCGTTGTTAACGGTTCCGGCACCTTCCGCTTGACGGATGTTGCACCGGCCGCAGACCCTTCACGACATTCAACCTTCGGCGCGGCGATCCAATCCCCGGTTGTAGAGGGGAATGCCTGGCCAGGAGCACAGCCGATCTACCCGGATGTACCGTTTGAATTTGCGAATCCACTCGGCATGCAGTATGGTCAGTTCGGGGTGAGCGGCTCGAAGCTTGGGGCGACGATCACGAATAACTGTGGAGTATGGGATATCTGTGTGCATGGCACAGGCTCGACGAATTCCGGGATCCGCTACATCGAACTGGTCAACTATCCGGACAATACGTATACAAGCCCATTACCTATCTCGAGGAATGTACAGATCGACCCAACTCGGGATCCGCTTGGGAAAGGGGAGATACTGCTCCCGGGTAGCGATGCCGAGTATTGCTTCAGCGTGTCGATCGTCAACCCGGCGGACTCAGCTACCGCTGTCGTACGAGTCTATGACAATTCCGGCGCGTCGAAGACGTTCACCCTTTCCGCTACGACAGCCGTGAGCGCGAGTGCGACCGGCTCGCTCGCTCAACTCTCGGCACAGTCGTTCACGTTTGGGGCCCATTCTATTGATTCCGAGGTATGCGGGATCGTCAAGGTATCGAATGCCACAACGACCGCTGGAGTCAGCGTACGCATTGACTCTTTGCGAATCGTGGGGGCGCTTGGTCGGTTCACGGTGAATGGATCGGTCGGGACATTCCCCATCTCTTTGCCAACAGGTGGTGCCCTCAACATTCCGGTCTGCTATCATGCGTTGGACACGGTAACCTCGACTGCCACGCTACGGGTCTATTCCGATTGCGGCCGATCCTTCGACTACGTGCTCCGGGGGAAGGGCCTCTCGCCGATTCTCAAGGCGAGCGATATCACCTTCGATGCTACTGATTCCGGTCATGTCAGTTGCGATACTGTATTGCTGAGAAATGTCGGGACATTGCCACTGGTTGTGTCTTCAGCGGCCGTTACGGGAGATACAGCGAATTTTCATCTTGCGGCATCATCTGAAGCTGCGTTTCCTCTGACGATTCCTCCGGGAGCAGCAGTAAGTGCAACACTCTGTTACTCACCGTATGATCGTAACGCACACTCTGCGATCGTGCATTGGGTAACGAACATGGCTTCGACGACCGAGCTTCAGTCGCTATCGAAGAGCACCACTTCTCTGCTTGCGCCCGGATTCGGAGGCTCTTGCAGATTCTCGCCCGGTGTCATCGCGTTCTCCGTTGACTCCACGTTGGCATCGCCCGAGCAAACCTTGCGGGTGTATCTTGTCAATCATGATGCGAGCCATTCTGTGACCGTCCCGTCTGTCATTATCGGCGGGGTAGATGCGTCGGACTTCTTGATAACGAATTCGCAGCATCCGGTATCTTCTGCATTCAGTCTCAGCGCGAACGACAGTGTTTGGTACGATATCACGTTCAAACCCGACGTGACCAAGCCGTATCCTGCACGGTTTGCCATGCGTAATGGATCTATCGGTGCTGCGTTCCAGATCGAGGGCGGGGGAAATACAGTTGATTCCAGCTTTGGAATATTGTCCGGCTCGTTCAGCGGTTCTTCATCCGTCGGGTCGGATTCGAAGAGTCCGGCGTCGGTTATCACTGCCTTCACGGATGGAGTACATCTGTTCGTAAGGGGTTCCTTCGAGAGTCCGGTCGAGGTCTCATGCCAGTTATTCGATCTGTTGGGACGGTGTGTCTTTGATTCTGGTACAGCAAGGGCGGATGTTATGAGTAACGGATTCGTCCTTAACCTCGAACGGCCATTATTCCGAGGTGTTTACCTTTTGCTGGTCCGCAATGGGAGTAGATATTTGTCTACCATGCTTGTGGATGATCATTAGTCGAACGGCCCATGTGGTACTTTGGGGATATTTAGAGATTAACCAACACAATAACACATTAAGCAAGTATTCTTATGAACTGCACTCCGATGCGTTTGGCAAACTGGAATGATTGGCAAGATTTTGCACCTGTCGATCCGGTTGACATTCTAGCAAACTGTCAGATGATCGCGGGGACGAACCCGATTGAGACGGGATCAAGAGTTAATAGCACAACCTTTCGAACGCCTACCTCAAGGGTACTTCCTATTGGTCAGGTAACAGGTGTTTCGATATCAAGTCTAGGTCCGATACAGACGTTAGCCAACATGCCGACAGATATCGTTACGCTTGAGACGGCACTGGCTGGTAATCCTCAGGTGATTGATATTACATTTAGTAGTGCTGTGGACGCCGCAAGTGTCACTACTGCGAGTTTTACGGTTACCACTGGTGGGGCAGGCGTCGCCGGAACTGTCAGCGTTCCCAGTGCGAACGTAGCGAGGTTCACGGCATTTGTACCCTTTGGGGTTGGGACGTACAGTGTTACCCTCATAGGTGCAGCAGGGCCGCCACATGTGACTTTTGCAGGCGGGACAAGAATCCTTGATGGTGATCCTCTCCAATTACCTTCTGGGAACGGAACAAGCGGGGGGACTTTCACTTTTACTTTCAAGGTTTCAGTGTCACCTTCCAATCCCATCTTGTATCCAGGCGCTAATATTGGAGGCTGGAATGGCACTCAATTTGCTCTGAATAGCGACCCACTATGTACGGCTCTGAGACTTGATGATCAACTGGCTGTTGCCAATGCACAACAGTGGACATTTTCGCATGACACCGCAAACCTGCAGTCCTCCAACCCTCTACCTCTGGAAAATACTATCTTTCTTCGAGCAGGAGTTAGATGGCAGATGGCGATTGACCTAAACCTTGGTACTCTGACGTATTCGAATTTGCAGTTAGGTTTCCAATTTGATGCTGGTACAAGAGGAGATTGTCAGGGGACGATCCCAGTCATCGAATTCGCCACCGGAGGTTATACGGGGCCGGCAACAATGTTTCTGACGCTGAAGCGTCAAGGTAGATATCGGATGGGCCTGCGTGCAATTGATGTACGAGGAAACTACTATATGTATGAGACGGTGTGGAATATTGTCCCATAGCCATCAGAAAAATGGATTCAAGCAGTCCCACAGCATCAGTGTGTTGCTAAGGGGGAGATATTGAAGATCTATGTGTTACTTCTCAGTTTATCAAAAGGAACAGTTGTATCAACTATGAAACTGGTAGTGCCCTTCGTTCGGTCTTCAGAGACAATTGCCGCAGGCGAAGTTAACGAAGTAATTGCTATCGTTAATTTAGGCTACACTCCTCTTGTGTTCGATGGGACAACATCACTCCGAGTTGAGGCACTAGAACTGTACGTCCCATTCTACTTCGTGGATCCGGTTCGTGCGCCGGCAAGGTCGGCATTACTCGAGAGAATCATGGAGAAACGCTTTCCATTGGCTCTGCGGATAGAAGCATCAAATCTGGAAATCCCGACGTTGATCGATGTATTCCGAGACCAGCTATTGCCCGTTCGACTTGACAATTCAACAGAATTGAGTTACCGGATGTTACGTTCCATCCTAGAGAATATGAGTCTCCCTGTTCAGATCGCGCTTCAAAAAACACGTATATCTCTCGGGATGTCTATCTCCAGCTTGCTCAGGCATTGCAAGATCGATTTAGGCGATACGCCCACAAGGATAATAAGAGAATTACGATTGAGATTAGCCCATGATTTAATATATAGCACGCCGGAGACAATTTGTAGTATTGCATGGTCTGTCGGATATCGTAGTCATCCTACATTCACTCGTGATTTCAAATCACGTTTTGGGGTCGCTCCTTCTGATTGTCGAGATCGGGGGATGACCGATGCGCTCGCCGCGGTCCAATTCTGCAGCACCAGATTGACAATATCGGATAAGAAATTGAATTAATCGGAATAGCATTATGCAGCCAAGTTGAGTATATTTGCAATTACATTCTGGAGACAATCGCGTTTTTCACGTTCTGCTTATGAAGGCGTGGTCGATCTGAGCAAATTTATGCTTCAAGTTGCCCGCCAAATGTGTAAAGATTCATTCATCTAATTTGAAAGGAAGAATATGGCTAGTGATTGTTGTTTTGCTCCATCATCGGCAGCAAATTGGAACGAGCTGCAGAAGTCAACCCCCGTCAATATCTCAGATTTGGTTGCCAACGCAACCTTAGGCGGCACGACAGGTACTCTTACTAATAGTTCAACTTATGCAGCGCCTGGCACATGGATTGCTAGCCCAATTGTGGTGTCGTCGAGTCCAACGTGCGTAGCACTTGGAACAGATAATCTACAAAATGTAGCGGATGCTGCACAATGGAATTTTCTAAATCTAACAGCGAATCTAGCTAGTTCCACTGCTATCCCCCTGCGTAAAGTGCTGTTCCTGAGGGCGGGGACAAAATGGCAGATGAAGATATCGCTCGACTTTGGTGCCTCCACATATACCGAGGTGCAATTGGGATTTCTTGATTCAGCTGCCACACGAGGAGATGCTCAAGGAACGTTTCCAGTCGTGGATTGGACTGGGAGTTTTACCGGTGTTGTCGATCTCTACGTTACACTTCGATTTGGAGGTGCGTTCAATATCGGAGTGTGGGCGAAATCGGGCACGAATTATTCGATGTTTGACATGAGGTGGATTGCGGTGGTAGATGTTTCCAGCCCGGCAATCTCCATCCAGCCGTTTCAACTGGGCTAGGAAAATCAAACTTATTCATAGTAGAAAGTAAAAAAAGCAATGGGATGTTGTGGTGATCGTCGACGAGCCATTGGGAAGGGGGGAGGAGCGCCCTACGTCCCAAAGAATCGAAAATTGATGGAGTTTAAGGGTGAGGGGGTTCACGTTGTGAAGGGTAACTTTTCCAATGTGGAGTACGTTTTTTTAGGGCATGGATCACGTATCGCTGTAGATTCGAGTGACTCTAACGTGATAACGGATACGCTCCTAAAATTTTGCGACGTGTTCATTTGACATTTATCTGTCTTGAGTATTTGTGGCTGTATAGCGAATCCATAGACTATGTTGTTGAGGTGGCTGATTCTGAGTTTGATTGGTAGTTTCGTGGATTCGAATAGTGTTTCCGTGGATCAGAAATCTCTAGTGAATCTAAACAAGCTTCAGAGTATGACTTCAACCATTATTGGTGTTCAACCATATCAGGCACATTGGACGGGTGTCTTCATGGACGCCTCGAAGAGTACGGGCGAAGTTCATTTTTATTTTGATCGTGCGGATACTATCCTTGATGGCGTTTTCAAGTTAATAACCAAAACGTACTTTGGTGAAGAGGTCGTTTTTGGTGAGGTAAAGGGCAAGATCGAGACTGGGAGGGTAGATTTACTTGCCACTACAGAATCTTCATCTCGTGCAATAATCCATTTCTCTGGAGTTCTAACCGATAGCACTCCGGAATCGCCACTTTGTGCTTTTGGAGTCTTTGCGGATAGTCTCCATAAATTCTTCTTGGGCGGAAGCTGGATCGTATGGAGTAGTAGATAGGGAGTTGAAGATTGTCCGAATCATTCCTAGCTTTGTTGATACTTTCGCTACTTTGACCAATGCAAGACAGAGTTTATTCGCTTGGAGAGACAAATATGGATGCGCCTAACCGGTTGCCCGGAGGTATGGCGGTCTCCAGTTCGGAAATTCAGACTGTTCCCTTGGGGGAAATTCCGCCCCCCCCGCCTCCCATGAATCCTCCTCCTCCTCCTCCAAACGGTCCCCCGATCCAAATAAATGATCCCGATCCACGCCTTTCATGGAAGAAAAATGCCAAGCCGCATTCGGATACCGGGACTGATTGTACCAATATTCATCGTGACCCATACGCATACGGGTCCACGCATTCATCTGGTACAGTGTGGCATCCTGACCCTCCCGCAGACGATTGGCCTTGCAGTCACCCCATACGGCCAGTTGGTCGCTCCGGTCGTAGCGGCAGTCCGCCGGCGTACCCTTCCCGAGAGAATGCGATAAGGGAGGCATGGACCTGTGTATGCACCGAACTTCATAGTTGTCTGCCAAACCTACAAGGTATCAATGATTGCCTCGACACAATAATTGATTGTCTCCTGAACCACGACATTTGGCATAGACGTATTGAAATCGATTGCGATTTGACAGATTCCAACAAGTACGGGCACACGGACGGGTACGCACTTGGTGACACGGTACATATTCACCTGAATTTTGATAACATTGGAGATAACCTAGATTTGCTTTGTCAGGTACTATTCCATGAACTAATTCACGCTTGTGGAGGGTCCGAGATTGATGCCTATTTCCTTACCTGGTTTTGTTTTGGCAGTCAGTTGAGCCCAGGGTTATCTCCTCGTTCATACAAGGGTAATCAGTTGATCTGCGCTCTTTGTCATAGCGCCAATATAGACCATTATTACGACGATCCCATGATGCTGAAGGGAACTTGTATCGCGCTGGATCTTCGAACTGGGAACGTTGTAACAAAAGTACACATTGATCCTGATGACCCTAGCGATCCTCTTTTTGGGAGTAGGCCAAGCTGGGACAGACGCCACGAGTATTTTGATAAGGATCATAGTCCTATTCTAAGTGCATTCACTGACTCGGGGTCTTTTGCTAGTCAAATGCTTGGGTTTCGACCAGGGATGAGCTGCCAAGACTATAATTGCTAACCTTACTACTTCTTGGTTACGCCTGACCGATACCGTTCTGAACGGAAGGGCCATGTTTGATATGCCTGAGGGGGCTGACTCAGTTTGCCAAGCAACGCTATACATGCTATGGTATGTGTTTGCATAGATTGTTGCCTAGTTCCCTTTTCTCTAATTCATTTCTGCAAAAGAATATCTGGTAAGTGACGACCAAGGGACTATGATCCCCCCCCCCCCCCCCCCCCGATCTTAGGACAGGTAGTTAGGGTGGGATTCATTGGGTCTACTACTTGTACCGATATGGAAGAAGGCACCCGCCGGAAGATCAGTCCGGCATTCAAAGCGAAAGTGGTTTTGGAGCCGTTGCGCGAGCGACGGACGATCGAAGATCTTGCGCGTCGGTACGAACTGCATCCGAACCAGATCACGCAGTGGAAGAAGGAGGCGACCGAACGGTTGTCGCAGGTCTTCGAGCGTGGTGCGGGGTCGGAGAAGCCGTCGGAGGATCAGAGCGAGAAACTCTACGCGTGGATCGGCCAACTGAAGGGGCTCGAGATCACCAGGGGCGGACATGTGTGGTCGATGGACATCAACTGCATCCCGATGCGGCGTGGGTTCCTGTGCATAGCGGCGATCATAGACGAGCACAGCCGCTATATCGTCGGGTATCGGATCTCGAACACGATGACGGCCGAGAGATGCGAGAGGCGTTCGAGACGTTCGGGGCACCCGAGATCGTCAATACCGATCAGGGCTGTCAGTTTACCATCGAGAGCTTCACGCCGCTCTTGCGCCAGAGCAGTGTTCGCATCAGCATGGGCTCGAAGGGTCGGGCGATCGACAACATCTTCATCGAACGCTTCTGGAGGACGCTCAAGTATGAGCACGTCTATCTGATGCCGGCGGACTATCGGGTGATCCTCGACGAGGGAGTCCGCTGGTATATCGACTTCTATTATCACGAACGGCTACATCAGTCGTTCGACTATCAGACAGCCGCAATGCGATACAAACAGGCTGCATGATATGTACTCAGACCCAATGTAACTACACCCTGTTTGCTGTCCTAATTTTTTTGGGGCATCATAATTATACTCTAATTGCTGACCATGCCGTCAGAATTGATTTTCATAAACTTTCTATTGGTAGATTTTGGTAACGTCACTTGTCATGCTAAAAGATCATATAACTCGCCGGCTTGGTCATGTAAGTGACTGCTCTATGTTGGGTGTCTTCAAGTCGTACTGAAGTACCGTGTAATAGGAGGAGTGTTTTATCCAAGATGCTTCAAACATGTTAAATAAGAATAGCGTCCTGTCTGGCTAATCTTTCATAGACTCGTCGATCAATCTACTTCGACTCAATCCAGACACACCAAATTCCTCCAAAGAAAGGTAGATTGGAGGTGCTAGCTACATATCCGTACATTGACTGTAGACCATTTGACGTAACAACCCACTTGCCTTGAAACTTAAGAGCGGGGAAAGACTCTCCCATTGCAATTTCAAAATTAATGAGATCCCTTGAAATCAGTCCCCTTACGTTGCCGCCATAGACTTTCCTTCCAGTGCTATCGAGAAAGCTGAATGTCAAAGTGCCCTCGATGGAAGAGTCTCTTCGTGCCAAGTTCAACTCGATCGAACCGAAGTGATCAGCAATGTCACGATATTGCCCATACCAAGTCCCATCTTGGAACTCAGTGACCGAGGGTGCGACGCGCAACAAATTCGACGGAAGTACAAGGTTATCGATCTGGTTCATATTTGTTCTTGTTTGTTTCATATATTCTTGTGTGCAACCTTGGTAGAGAATCGTGAACCCGATGGAAAGAAAAAGCCACCAAAAGGTTGCAAATCGGATCATAATTTTAGTTGAATGTCCTTAGTTGGAACCACCCATTTCCTAAGATGGTTTCTACAAGCGTTCATATAATTACTGATTTATTGTAATTCATAAGAGCCGATTGATCGGTGATTCGTCCATTCCGCCAAGATATGTTTTGGTACTTTTTGGCAGTGTTATCTGTGTGGCGCATAAGCCACTTGCTTTCATCCGAAGACGGTCCATTTGACTTGGTATTGAAGGGCAGGATGGCTCTTCGTGATTCCTTGCTTGGAAAGCTCTTTGATTGTTTCTATTGCTTGAGCATTTGGATTGCTATACCGTTTGCAATATGTCGAGCAACAACAATTGAAGAGGGCATAATGATGACATTGTCTCTGTCGGCGCTGGCGATATTTACAGACAGGCTGATAGGAAAACTCTTATGAGGTCCTTCGGCAAATTTGAGGGATAGTTGCTCCTTGCGTTAAAAATGGCGACTAAACCAAGCGTTGGGTATTGTTCTAGAGTAGTGGCTGAGTATGTTGTGACTGCATCGCAATACTAGTCATACTCGCACTAACAACATATTGGCATCGAATCAAGTGACAATTGTTCAAATGAGCAATTCAACTTGGGATATCTTAAATTGTACATCGAATGTCTTTGAAACATCGTAGCGATCTCGTTCTGGAAGAGCTAAGAAAGGGTCAATCCGAATATGGGGGAATTCTCTCAGAGGTGAGTTACGGGGGACAGGTGGTCACCGATTTGAACTGCGCAGTATCTAGTCTCGTAGCCATCGAGTGTGCATGTGATCAGTTGGTTTTCTCGGAGAGTCTTAAGCGGACCTTGTCGAGAATTCTAGATTTTGTCGAGGAATGCATGGATGAGGCTAACTCGGGTTGGTTTCGTTTCTACCCGAGTAAAAACCTAACGCCGAAGATTTCGCATCAGATTTTTGATTGCCGTATTCCTGATCTTGATGATACCTGCTTGGCCTACCTTGCACTTATCAAACATAATCGTCTGAGTGTCAGCGAGGTGGCAGTGTTCTTCCAGAAAGTCGTACCACAGTTGGAAGTGAGTCGTCTTTCCAACGATGACGGTTATTGGGTGCGATTGGGAGCTCTGCGTACTTGGTTGGTCAGCTCTGCGAATTTGCCACACAATCCAGTTGATGTATGTGTTAACGTCAATGCCGCAGCAGCGATGGCGCTGTGTGGGCTCAGGGGATCGGCTCTGTTTCGTACAGTTTGCGAATCCGTGGAGTCCGCAACATATTGTTTTCTGCATCAAGGAGTCAAGTTTGCAGAGATCGCTCCTTACTACTCCCATCCAATTGAACTAGTTTATGCAATTCAACGGGCGGTTTTATATGGTGCTGAGCGATTGCAGTGGGTCTTGGACGAGCTCCTTGAATCCGATTGGTCAACTATTGATGAGGGGAAGAGATTCTCAGCCTCTAGGAGTCTATCTTGTAGCTCGGACAGAAAAATCCACTGGCATGCCCCGACACTCCAGATCATACGTAAGATGTTGAAGCATGATCATATGGAATGACTTCTACTGACTGAGAGTATATTGCTAACAAGTCAGATTGCATCAGAAGGTTAGTATAGTGATCATCATGAAAGAAATGGATTTCATGCTTGAATTGGCTGGTGAACTTCGACGCGAAGTCGCACAGTCACTTCGCGGTACGAACCTGCCGCTTCCCGTCTCTGAATTCTACGAGGCTTCTCGTCACGCAGGCACTGACGTATTTGCTTCTCAGTTACCGGACTTAGTCGCAGGCATGAGGGAAATGGAAGAGTCAAAAGAGTTTGGGCCAGACTTTGTAAATGCCATCTATATTACAACAGGCGTAGGTTATTACCTGTCGTCCTCGTTCATCGGCCCACTTAAGCTTACAAATGAAAGGCATGAGTATGTAGCCGTATTAGGTGGAATTGCGAATCTGATTACATCGCTATTCGATGTTCTCGTTGATAGAGAGTATCTTAAGGTGGATGACCTCATAACAAGGGATGCGCTTAGAAGTATATTGTCTTCAAATGATTTGGCGGTCCCAAAATCTAGGCAAGCTAACAAGATCGCTTATTGCTGGTGGGTGATGGTTAGTAGATATCTTTCGATGGTTCAATCACTTCAAGTGGAACATCGTTCCGATAGCCAGGCAGATTGTCTTCGCAACCTATGCCTCAAGATGTTTGATAGCCATCTTGCCTCTCGTAATTCATCACGAAACTCCTACCTGCTGCTACGAAGAAAGGTGCTTCCAATTCTGATAATGCTCCAGGGCGGGTTCTTGGTCCAGAAGAACTATGATCCCAAGTTAGGCGAGAGTTTGTGGAGAAAGGTGTATAGGATTGCTGAACTCATCGCTATCTTAGATGACATTGTGGACTTGGAGAAGGACATAGATAACGATCATCCAAACCTATTTGCCCCTTGCGGGATGACTGCAAGTGGGATGGTCGCTTATTTCGATATGTACAGAAATCGTATTTTTAGTATCTATTCGGCGTTGGATCTTCAAGATGTCGACCTTGGGGGATGGCATACACGAAGGAAGTACTCTCAACTAGTGATTCCACTGCTGATTTCATCTTGGGTCGATCAATGTCGCTAGGCGATCTACCCAAACCTACGGATAGGAGTAGAGGATAAGTTCTCTGACTTCTATCTCGGTTTACGACGATCTGCCCAATCCTGGAGTTGTGCTTGGGAGGCGGGGCAAAGTAAGGATAGTATTATGCCACCCGGAGATATCCCCAAGAAGCATCAATCAGCATTGTCCTGTGGAGTTGCAGAAGTGGACGATCGAAGTGGTGGGTGTCGTCACAGTCTGGGAAAACTGGACTAATACTGCATACCGGACGCATGCGTCTGTCTCGGCTCCTTTTTTGTGACGCTAGTCACCATTCCTCTGCGTGTTTGATTTCGACATGCGGAATGGTGATCGAAATTTGTGTCAAGAGAGCTTTTCTTGCTTTTAGCAGCGATGCGATCTCCTCTTCCGGAAGTGAAAGCCACAGTCCTCGCTCCACAGTGAAGTTCACGACGCTTCCATCTTTCATATGGAATCGTACTCGGCACTTGTATGGTCGTTTTGAGTCACCTTCTGCATATTCGATCGAGCCAATCGTATCGAGTCGGACAGCACTCTGAACGTCAGCGCCAAGGTAGGGGAGATTGACAATGAAATTCTTTGTCAGCAGAACAGTGAAGAGATCAGGGTGGTCAGGCCAGTAGAACAACTTATGTGCGGGTGTCTCGGACAGTTCGGTTTGAAAGTGCGTCTCAGGGATGTGTTGGGCGATCATGGACTGTCTGGCAATCTCATCCGCCCCTCCCTTGTACAGTTTAAGGAGTACGGGGACGACCAGCAGCAATCCTAGACTTGCAAGTACTATCCGATCGGTGGTTGGCGAACTATGAGTGCCACCAGACGAAAGACTCGTCAGCCCCATAAACCCATAGGCAAGTAGAGAGGCCAGGTATATCCTGCGCTTGGTGCCTTGCCAGATCAAGCGTTTCCAGAAGTTCTTCCGGAGCGTGTAGTCTTTGTACGGGATAACCAGCATTAGCGTGGCCCCTTGTTCGTGACGCTCGTTGCCATCACCTGCACCTGCCCCATGTCCGAAACGCCGAAGGTCTCACCCTTCACTATGACGATGTCGTCTCGGTGCAACTCAACGGGATCGATCTGATAGAGCCGCACGTCGTAGTGATAGTCACCGTCAAGGTAACAGACCGCGTAGTCATTGAAGACGAGAGTTACCGTCATGGTCCAGTTGACAGCGACCTTCTGCCCTTTACGTGCTTCCTTCCACTGCGCCTTCGAATTTGCCTTGCCTTTCTTCTGTGCATTCGTCGGCGTTGTGCTTACAAAAGTGAGACTGATCAGCGTGAGAATTATGAGTGTGATGTGTCGCATAATGTGTAGGTTGAATGATGAAAATTCGGGGAAAACGTGCTCGTGCATATTCCGGGTTTCAATCACAAGTTCACCGTTCAAGGGATGCTCACGACTTGGATGTTCGAGCGGTGTAAGCCTGCGATGTCCGCACTCGCAGTTGCGTATAGCAATGCAACATCGATGAGCGATAGAGATGAACTGCCCTGACGGATGTGGATGGTATTTGCATAGTGTGGCCACCCGTTGCTAAACTGCTGCCGAAACTGCTTCGCTGCTAGTAGGGCGTCGCGCACGTGTCTATCAGCGTCGTTTTCATGGTGTCCTCGACGCGAAACGAAGGCTTCCCAGATCAGGAGTGTGCCTGGACTTTCTCCCCACTCTTCTAGGGCGAAGCAATACTTCAGATCCAGACATCGAGCCCGGAGGCTTGAACTGAGCTGGCGGAACATCCACGCCATCTGGTGCAGCATAAGCAGAGCGACAGCCGAACCGGCCGGCGCAAAGCACGAGCGATCGCCTTCGTGTTCTCTCCCGATCGACAGTTCCGTCGCACTGTCCGGGATTGGGATAAACAGAGGGGCCTCAATGCCGAGGGATACCTTATGCCCGATGATCAGGTCGTTCGCTAACGCCTCAACGAGTCCGGAAATGTCTGACCCAGTGGTGGGGTGACTCGCGACTCCAGTGTCATCCGCGATCCGAACCCACCCGAACCGGCCACGTCGGGTAGAGCCAATATCGCAAGCGAACGTTACGTGCTCGGTCACAAGCTGTGAAGCAACATCCAGAAGAGTATCGCGAACAGTATTAACGGCTAAAACACCCTATTCTCGTATATAAACGAGATATATGGCATATATCCTCTTGTCAACAAGGCCCTCAGTGGATAATTTGTTCCAATGACTTTGGAAGAGATTATCGGAAGCAATGTGCGAGGATTTCGCAAGCGGCTTGGATGGACACAGGAACGGCTTGCCGAGGTTGCCGAGCTACATCCTACCTACGTTGGTGACATCGAACGCTCGAACGCCAATCTGTCGATCGATACGTTGAAGAAACTGTCGAAGGCCCTACAGGTGGAGGCACATGTGCTCTTGCTCAAAGGAGCGTTCATGGACGCTGAGGTGTACCAGGTGATAGCAGGTTCGGGGGATGCGAAGAAACGAAAATGACGGCCGCCTCAACGGTAGTCTGAGCTGCTAGATGCCGGATGTATGGGTTTGCCTCTGCGGAAGCTCTTTTCAAGTTTGCACGCGATGCCAGTTCACCGGCTGTCGAGTCTGCCAAGAGCTCGCTGCTTTGCCTTCGTGATGAAGCAGGTTCCTACGGAAAATTGTACTCGCTCCTAGCCCGGTAGCGGCTCTCGGTTTTTTGGGTCGGATTACTATCGTGAGTCGCTGGTCACGGAAGGGCCTTTCCTTGCCCTCGGGAACACTCGAGCCATACTCGGAACCATAAAATAGCGATTCGGGGTGTCTTGCGTAAGGGAGAGGCTTCGCTTGGCTCGGACGAGATTACCGGCGAGTCTGCTGGTCCAACCTGCTTTGGAGAGTCTCAGTGCGAGGGAGCTCGTACGAGGGGATAGCTAGGCGGGACAATGGTTCACGAAGAAGTTTTGGCCGAAGCCAGTGAACCGGTCTCCTGAAGAATGCTGCGTCCTCGTGTCTACAGCCCTCACGAAGACAGGATCGCGAGGTGCCATACTATCATCTCTTTTGCAACCCAGGGAAGCGGCAATATTGATACGATGAGACAAGCGCTCGGCGTGCTATCATCGTGCCACAGTGCAGTTTTCGTTGGTGTTCGGAACCTTGCTACATTGAACCCTTTGTCATGGTCTCTCCGTCTCATCTCACTCAGTTCTCTTCACTGCGATGCTCCTGAGACTATGAAGTTAGCAACCTAGTCCATTACCGTTCGTAAACAAACGCGATCACAGTACTGATTGGACATCTCTTCATCAGACTACAAATGCATGAACAAGCAAAGACGGGACGTGAGTAGATCACTTCAGCATCGTGAAGAACAGGTAGAGCTTGCCGGCAGCGTGAACATAGTTTGCATCGCACGAGTCTGAAGCGCGTAATGCATCAACATCGACACCAACGTACACATCACTCTGTTCGACGAACTCAATCGCTGATCGTTTGCTACGAAACGCATCGGTGCGACAGCCGAACGAACGATGAATGTCTTCGGTGTGCAATGGACAAAATTGCAACAACCACACAACCGCTTTGTCAGGCATGAGTTCATGCAGTGCCATCGTACGTCGTAGTTGTTGCAAGAATCAGCAGCATCGAACCGTGATCGTCTCTGCTGTTCACTCGCATTGCTGAATCACGACGTTGATCACATTCGTTGTTGAACAACGTGATGAATTCGTAGCATACGATGGAGCAGTGTTGCGTGTTCGTTGTCACCTTGATACTCCGTTGCGCATGTGCTCGTGTCATGCGGGAAAAACGTAGCGAATAATTTTCTCAGTTCCAATATCCCAGAAGCCCCGTCGGACACGGGCTGTGGAGCCTTTATGATCGTTGCAACGCGACGGCTGGCAGCGATCCCAGTCGCTGTTTCAATGGATTTAGGGAGGGTTATAATCTAACGCTTCCAACGACCTTTGGGATGAATGCTATCCAATTGTGAGATGATTACAAACAAAATCGGATGCGCTCCTAAGTAATTTGGCTCTCTGAGCAGAAATGAAGCCAATATGACTCGCCAGTCGGATTTCGCCGCGACTCACTTCGGTTCTACGGGCGCTGTTCTGCTCGTGCGAGTTATTCGCATCGGACAGAACAGCAGCAATTCGTGCGGCATGCGTTGAGCAAGACCAAGCGCAACCGACTCGTTCGAATGAACAAGTCGAGGCAGGTAGGTTTTGCTTCCTTGCCAAACACGACTGAAATTGATGAACATAAAGTATATACACATGACCACTACAAACTATACATTTGGGCACGATCCTTCTGTGCCTGACAGACCTCACGACGAATCATCAGCCCGTCCGTCGGAGGACTCATTACACAAACATGATAACGTAGGCGACGACGAAGTGCAGTTCACGAGCGGCGATGCTTCATCGCTGGTCGAAGACTACGCGTCGCCCGGTGACTCGGATTACTCAGAGATCGATACCGATACGGGTGAGATCTTTGAGTACACTGTACCACCATCGGAACCGGGTAGACCATACCTAGGTGATGGCGGCGATTCAGAGCAGCAATGGGACGAATTCGACGGCGAGATCACGCTTGAAGCGCTGATGCAGATCAGCGTCGATCCTGAGCCTTTCATGCTTGAGAACTACCTACCAAAGATTGGAATCGCTGTTCTCATCGCTCGTCCAGATCTGGGGAAAAGCATGCTCTGTCGCAACTTATCGCTAGCGATCAACCGCAGGGACAAACAGTTTCTGGACATCCCGTTGTGGACGGATAGCGGTGGCGTAATTTACGTATCGACGGAGGATGGGCGTTACGATACACGGCGCGTCTTCGACCGAATGCTTGCCGGGGAGGGTGCTCTTGCAAATACGACCCGAGGCAAGCTTCGCTTCCTGTTCACGGAATCGATCGACCCGAAGCAAGTCCTGGGTCGACTGGAGCGCATGCTCAGGGAAGCACCGGCTGACCTGGTCGTCCTTGACGGATTCCGCGATCTCTTCACGATGCGGGATGCGAATAATAATACGGAGGTGTCCAGCTTCCTGCGCCCGTTCTACGAACTTGCACAGCGATACAAGTGCCTGCTGCTCTTTAACCACCACATCAATAAGAGCGGGTACGATGACAAGCCATCCCTTCGACACATGCAGGGTGCGTCCGCGCTGGGGCAGAAGGTACGCCTCGTTCTTCAGTTACTTGCCGATCGGGACGATCCAACGATGCGTCATCTGCTCATCCTGAAGGGGAATGGAGTCTCGAGTGAGATGAAGCAGTACACGATCGGCATCAAGTTGGACGAGACCACGCTGACGTTCAGCCGGAGCGGTGAGACGCGATCGCTGGATTCGTTCGATCCGGGGCGCCGCACCGAACAGGAAAAGGAATCGGAACTTCAGCCCCCTGGGCCGAAGTACAATCTCAATCGCCTGTTTAGGAGCATAGATGAAGTCCTCCGTCACGGCGAACTCGTCAAGCGCTGTATGGCCAAGTACGGCCTAAGCCAGTCGCACTCGCGTCGGTTGATCGAGAAACTGAGCAAAAGGGATGACGGGCGGTATGCTCTCCCTGCAAACGTGCTGTCTCTTGAGCCAACGCTTGCGGCGATACTCGCATCGATGAATGCTGACGGTATCATCCCGGTCGAGTACGCTGCGACTGTCCGAAGACTGCACGTTCAAAAGCTGGGTATGGATATCCCGGAGCAGAAATACCGTGTTCGAGGGGAAGACGGCAGCGACCACGGTTGGCTCGAAGACTGGGAAGCTGGTAGCGCCGCGGAAGTGGTCGCTCCGACAAAACAGGGCGATGCAAATCCTGTAGAATCAAGCAAGATCGGTACCGAGGCGACGAAACGTTCGCCTGAGGGGCTGCTTGCTAGTTCCGTGGTCGAGATGCTCACTACAACGAAGCCTGACTCGGATGTCGATGTGACGGCGTCGGGTGAGGGATTCATCGCGGTGGTAGAACCGAAGTGAGCGATTGGGTGGGTGGGGCCGAATCCGAACAGCTCCACCCTATTCCAAAGACTACCCTTAGCACAGTTGAGAGCAACCGGTTGGCGCTCTTCCTACTGACAAACGTGCTCGCCTCAGTCCTCTTGGTCAGTGCGGTGATGAATATGCCAACATGCTCATGCTCACAGGCCGACGCCAGTCTGGGGAACAATGACCCATGAGCATGAGCCCCCACTCAAGGCGGGCTCGTAAGGTTCGTTGGATCAACCTATAGAGTGCAGTCGGCGGTCCGATACTGTGCAAGATTGAATCATCATCAGGTTTCCGAGAGATCCGAATCTTGGCTTGGACGTCAGTTGCGTCCGATACGGCAGGAACTCTGCCGAAGGTCATGGTGCCGGGAGAAGTGCGGTCAGGTGGCGCACGGTGAATTGCAATACAGCGTATGATTGGTGGAGTTCGAGATACCCGAGGGTGTGTGTGATGCGCCAGAGAACGGTGAGCTCGACTGGCTATAGCGGGTGTCCCAACCGGCACATGGTAGCTCAGCTACTGCGGTCCCAACAGCAGACACGAACAGCAACAAGACCTTGTGAAAAGCCACTTCCTTACAATTTTGGTGCGATTGAACAAACAAATGGATGAGGCCAAAGAAACTGTGGGGCGACACCGGGCAACTCGATGACCGGATAGTGACCAAAAACAACCAGTAACATATTGCCACATAATCAGATAGCGGATGTGAGCACGTGTTACTGGAGTGGGGCCCACTTCGGAACACCCCTCCGCTAACTTTCGGTTGATGCTCGCGTCGCTCGGCACAAGCCGGCGAGTTATTATTAATATATCTATATGAAGACAATCAATAAACTCAATGACGTCAAAGCCAAGAAGGCACGACGTGTGAAGAGGGGCAGAAAACTATCGCACCGACACATCCAGGTGCTGTTCATGCATCGCAAATATGCTGGCTTCTATGGGCTCACTTTGCTGCGCTCAAGCATCAGGGCGATTTGCGACGTTGAGCATCTCCAGAACTGGGAACAGTTGGGACCTGCATCGTCGCTCGCTAGAAAACGAACGCGATCAGCGATTGTGATGACCAACGGTAATGTGCATTTGCTCAGGACTAGGTATCAGGCGTTGCGCGATGATCTCTTGGGATCGTCCCCAACGGCCAAAGATGCTCTGGGTGAGCAGAACACTCATGAGAATGGTGCCGATGGGACACCACCACAATTGCGACGGAGGATGAGAGCCACGAAGTCTGGGTGGTACTTCAGCGTGGACGAAGCGGACGAGCAAGGGAGGGCTGTAGCCCAGGCTCTAGATGATGAGAAGGACTTCGAGGCTCTTCTCGAAATCGTCCGTGCGAACCGGCCCGCATGGCTCAAGTATGCTGCTGATGCCGCGGCCCGGAAGGGGCAGAAAAGAAGGGGGTTCGACCAGAGGTTGGCGCCCGCTAACGATGCGATACGTCCAGCTTCCGCTGAGGCGCGGAGTGACGGCGATGCTTTAGCTGCCTAGGGAGCATAGTCATGCTGTCGTTCGATCCGGACGAACGACAGCATGGCCCAGTGCTCCCTTGCAGGGAGGACAGTCGAAATGGCATTCGGTGTACAAAGCTAAATTATCGAATTGGACGCGGCAGAACCTACCGAACTTTGAACGCTCGAAAATCAGCTCTTATGGTGAGCATGATCTCAGGGATCCTGCAGAAGTACAAACAGTCTGCGAACGGTGGGAGGATCATGCATCAGCGGTGCAAAGCAACCACGCTCTTTCTCGAACGCCGCACTATGAAACGGATCATCTGGAACATCGTAATACACGAACCGCGACTCCGTTCGACTTGGTCGATGTCGTTACCCAATGAAGCACCAATACTATTTCTCATACAGCTTAAGAATATATGTCCAGTAGATTTCGCGTTTTCAGTCAAGATGTCCAAGCCTTCACCCCTCACGCCGGATTCGGCGAGATGGAGATCACTTTTGAGGTGATGCCTAACGCGTTCAGGCAATCCGTAGAGCCTCATATTGAAGAGAAGAGCGGTATTGAGTGGCTCTTCGGGATGCAACTCACGAGAGGATCTGGTGACAAGTTCACACTTCGGGGATCGATCGCGGCCATGGCGGGGAAGGATCTGGGGGCACTCCAACTGGCGAACGACGATATGGTGAAGCTTGCGATTGATCTGTTTCGCGAAAGGACGGACGTTGATATCTCGGGCGCGAACGTTTCTGAATTGGAGGTTGGGTGCCTGTTCGATTCGCGATGGCGAGCCGCTGGCTACGATGACCTGTTCGATTCTGCCGGCACCCTAGAACCGTCTGACGATATCTCCGCTTCCGTTTTCTCGTCCAAAGAGGTAGAAGTTCGTGTGAGCGATGTGCTCCGTGATCTTGTCTCGGCCGGTGCTCTCTCCCCAGACAATGTCGAGAAGCACATTACCAGCTTCACGCTGCGCTGCAAGCGTAGAATGGCAGATAAGCTCATGGCGGGCCCTCTGTCAAACGTGACCTTAGGACAACTCGCAGACGAGGCCACATTCATTCACGTGATCCGCAGGTATCAAGAACTTTTGTTCATGTACCTCGGCGTCAAGCCAATACTCAGAAAATGGGTGGGCAAAGCGTCAGGGGGTCTCGCGGTGATGGGCTTGATCGCGTGTCGTCTCGCAGAGGACGATCCGCAGAAATATGCACGGATTCTGCTTGAGGTTCTAAATCAAGTCGGCATCCCTGAAGGCAGGCTTCATCAGATTCGGAAGACGGAAAAAGAACTCGAGCGGGACGCTACGCTCTTGCAGCTTAGGAAGGATATCGTCGATGCATGTGAGCGTTCGCTTCCATCAGCTGCTCGGGTGGCCGTTGATAACTTCCCGCATTCGAGTGTCTTCGACGTACTCCCTCCTGATGAAATTCCCGCCGAATTTGTTGGCGACGACGAATCTGGGCCTGTGTACCGCCCAGCGTCAGTTGACAGGCTCATCAGAAGCCTTTCGCGAATCTGAGAAATTCCCGCCCCGTGGAAGCAGAACCTTCGGATGTGACAGAGAACGCAAGTTGGCATCCGTCTCAAACGAGATGGATGCCCGCTAGTTCGTCGCGTGCGGCCACCCGCCGCTTCGAGGAGAGCTGGTGTCGAACCCCAGTAGACTGTAAAGGCTCCGCATGGATCGATTGCCGTTCGCCCTCCGTACGTTGCTCTTCACCTCGATCATGAATTCAGATGACGACCCGTCCTCTACGAAAACAAACCGCAACAAGGAGCTGATGTGAAGGCGTTGGAGATCCCAGGTCCTCATGCGGTCGATGATCGGGTCCATCGGCACCGAACTGTCCGAGTTCTTGTGGTACGTCGACAGAGTCGTTTGCAAGGAGCTGTGGCGTATCATGCGTGACACCAGGGCGGGATTGATGCCGCCTTCGACAAGGTTCTGTGGTGTGCTGTGGCGGAACGAGTGCAGATCCATACCATCGATTTTGAGACCAAGGCTTTCGCATACGGATCGCACTCGTTTGAGCACCGCCTTTGTTATGCTATCGGGATGATAGTGTTCCCCACGCTCGTTGCAGAACAACCATGCCGAGGTGCGCACACTCTCGTTCGGATGCTGATCCCGGTTCTGCAGCTGATCACGAAAAGCACGCTCCGCCGGTGAGGTGAGTGGGATTGTCGCCGCTGAAGCACGGTTCTTTAGGCGGTACTCAGGCTTCGGTCGGATCGATACGCGCATCGTACCGGTGTCGAAGTCCTCTACCTTTAGAAAGCATGCTTCAGATCTTCTCACGCCCTCACCGAATAGGACGAGCATCAGAGAGGCCGATAGCCGGTCCAGGTATGTCCCGCGTGGCATCGCAGCATGGATTGCGAAGATCTGCTCCGGTCTCATAATACCGCGAGGCCGTGGGTTCAGACGTTCCTTAAGCGCGCGTTTGTCGGCACGCACGAACGGATTGTGATCCAGATCGCCGTCAACCACCGCTCGAGCGAACGCGGCGTGAAGACAACGGTAGTACGATAGGGCGACCGAGGCCGATCTTACCGAATTGAAGAATGAGCGAAGCGTCGATACTTTGATATGCGTCAGTAACGTGCCCCCGTCGATAGCCTTTAGGAGAGCAGTTGCAGCGGCGCGCACCTGCGTGAGGTATTGTTTGGAAAGATTTCTGGCTTCGCATTCCTGTATGTACGCGGCGAGGAACGTGCTCAATTTCCGAGACGCAGTGGGATCGTGTTCCACTTGGAAGTTCGCGAGCATTTGAATGGCGGCGATACGTGCAGCCTTTTTTGATGCTGTTGACCCGATCAGCACACCGGTTGATCGCTTAAGATGTCTCCATCTCTCCGTGCGCGAAGAGCGAACACTGATCTTTACATACCACGTCGTTCTACCTTCGACACGGAACGGCTGTGTGCACTTGATGAGATCGGAAGTCGGGTTGATTGTAACGTATCCAGTTGTGGTGGAATTGCTGTTGCGCTGACGCGAGGAATTGTGGGTGCCCATGGTATTGTAATATTGTATGATCCCGTAGCGGAGTAGATAACCGCCTCGCACCCCCTGCAGGGTTCCCGAATGTCGCGATGCTACGGCCGAGCCGGATACCAACCCTGTTCGGTGACTAATTGAACCGCTGAATGCAAAGAACCATATGACGCGGCCGAACGTAGAATAACAGGGCCCAGTGCTTCATAAACCATTAGTATCCCGATGATTTACATATGCGTCTATACCGTCGCCAATGATAGGCTGCTTGCTCAGTTGTGCGGTTTCTATTCGATGAAGACCGGCCAGAGTATTCAATGGCAGTCGTACCGAGACCATTTGATCGACGTCTCCGAGGATCCTTCCTTCCTTGCCCATGAACTGCACAGCGGCTCAAGCCTTCCGCTAACGTGGGGGATATGCCGCCCGAACGTGCGAAACAAGATCGCTGAGCTGATGACTTTGGGGCAACGGTGCACAGTGATCTTCATAGCGCGTGAGGCTGGTAAGCCTGTTGACACCTACCATCTAAAGGCGATCTGTGACGTCCAGAATCTAGAAAATCAGTTCACCATTGTGGGTGGTGCAGGTAGCGTATTTAGCGGTTACGGAAACCTCCTCATCACGGCGAGTGGAAATGGGAGTTTTCAGCACCAGGAGTACTTCGATCAGATCGCGCGGCATGGATCGACTGGCCTGAGAATTGACGGGCATGGAGATTGGTACGAACGAGTCGGGGCCTTCGACTGGCATCACCCTTCGCTCGTTACACATCTCGAAAACTCTAATCGCAAAGAGTTTCGAAAAGGCTTTGAACGATACGGTCTTCATGGCAATGCTGTGCTTGAATTAGCTCACGCACAGGCAAACTGGGGGTATGTCCCGAAGGATAACTATGTCGTCTTCGATACTCAATCCATCGTTCTGCGCAATGGAATTACTATCGCTTCCGTTCTCACCGGAGAGCATGAACGGTGGGAGAGACACGACGTTGCAACGCAGGTTCAAGCTCTGGTGCAGCACAGTCGTTCACATCTGCGAGTGACAAAGCGAGGTTCACGTGGCGGCTTCCCTCATCCGCATGTGCGTATGGAGGAGTCCTCGCGGGAAATGGTTAGTCGGCTCATCGAAGCCGTAGGCTCATCCGGGTTAGAATGCATAGGGAACAGCCGTGAGCTGAACCCATGAGCCCATGTAAATCAGCACAGTGCTGTTTCGTCGAGCCGAGATTGCATATATTTGTCCTATTGATCGCTATACGCCAATGTACCTTCAACAATTATCGATCGAGAATTTCCGAAACATCACCAGCCTTGCTCTATCGTTCAGTCATGGGTTGAACGTCATTGTGGGTGAGAACAATATTGGCAAGAGCAATATCGTCGACGCGATTCAAATTGGGCTTGGAAGTCTTCAGGCATCTAGGGATGATCTACCGTACGCGATGGGTTCAAATGCCACGATTAAGATCGCCCTCACGTACAAGCCGGAGTCGGAAGCGGAAAGAGCCGCATTTCTCGACATTCTTGATTTTGATGCTGAGCACCCTGAAGCATCCACTGCGCGGATCAATTTCGAGTGGTCATTCAGCAATGATACTAATAAGTGGACTCGACGCCGTTGGGGAGGAAGAGACCCTGATACTGAACGAACTGTACCGGAGGATGTCCTTCAGGCCCTAAAGGTCACTGCGCTTGATGCACTTCGCGATTCGGTTTCTGAGTTGCGTCCGGGCCCGCGCAATCGACTAGCCAGCCTGTTCGGGCTTTTGGCGAAGGAGGATGAAAAGGCAACGATTGTGGAAGTATTTCGCAAGGCGAATCAGGAGCTTAAGAAGGACCCGCTTGTAAAGCGAACATCGGATTTGCTCCAGAGCACGCTTACAGGCTCAACGGGGAAGACTTTGGGCCAGTCGACCGAGGTGGCCACGTCAGAATCAGAGTTCGAAAGGATCGTACGGAACCTCAAGATTCTTATAGGGGACAGTGAGGCCCATGAGCTTTCAGCAAACGGACTTGGCTACAACAATCTGCTATACATCGCATGCGTACTGGCGGAGCTTGGCTCTTCACAGGAAGGTGACTATCCACTTCTCTTGGTGGAGGAACCTGAGGCACATCTTCACCCACAACTACAAACAATTCTTGCGTCCTTCCTGTCGAACGGCCTTCGTGACGTGGCGCAATTCAAGCGAAAGCCCCAGGTTATCATAACCACCCACTCTCCGACTATAGCAGCTCACGTCATGCCAAGCCAGATTCGGTATCTATATAAGGACAACAAGGGCGCTGTTCGGTTTTTCTCATTCGAAGGGATTCTGTCGAAAAGTGAAGAACGACGAGTTCAGCGCATGCTTGATGTAACTCGTGCGAGCATGTTGTTTGCAAAGGGGATCATTTTTGTCGAAGGAGAATCGGAGACCATTCTCTTGCCAGTCCTCGCTGAACGAAGCAATCAAGACCTTCTTCATCACGCGATAGCGATCGTGTCCGTTTGTGGTGTCGACTTCACTACGCTCGCCAGCCTGTTCGGCGAAACACGAATTCAGATTCCGGTCGCAGTGGTTACTGATGGCGACCCAGCGGTGGATTATGCTCAAGATTCAAAAAAAGACCAATGGAAATATGCAGTGCCGCGTAAGGTTGGTGACAAACTCGAACAGTGTGCACGAGTAACCAATTTGATCGAGCTGTTCGGCGCTGACGCGTACTTGAAACTCTTCGTGTCGTCCGTGACACTCGAGTATGATATCGCAGACGCAGGAAATACCAACCCCGAAGTGATGACGATTGCTTGGCAGCGCTGTTATGAAGTGGGATCGCCTAGAACTCTCACCACTGACATCATAACCGCATTGCCCTCAGATCATGAACGCACTCTTGCAGTCTGGCGAGGCATTTGCATAGCTAGTCCAAATGTTAGGAAACCTGTATTTGCGCAGGAGCTCGCCGAGATGTTATCCACTAGAAGCGAAGGGGGAACGTACGCAGTTGCCCAAAATAGATTTGTGGTGCCAACGTACTTGAGTCAGGCATTTGCTCATGTGGTCGGAAACAGAGTGCCGAAGAACGCATGACCGAAATCACTTGGACGGATGAACAGAAGGAGATCCTCGCCTGTGATGAGAGGATCGTAATCGTCAAAGCGGGTCCCGGTAGTGGCAAGACAAAGGTATTTGCCGAGTTGCTTGCACGGGAGATCAAGAATTGGCAGAGTCCGACACAGGGGGTCGCGGCGCTGTCATTTACGAACGTTGCGGAGCGGACGATCAGGGAACGATTGGGTTTTGCTGTGCCGTATCCTCATTTCGTCGGCACCATCGATTCATTCTTGCTCCGTTTCATCATCAAGCCGTTCTGGAAGGAAGCTGGTTTCCCCTTCTCCACCCCACGGTTGATTTCAGCCGACGTAGCGAATTTACTCGACAAACCTGATCTTGCGTTGGATGATGATAAGTCGAAGCGTGCATTCATTTTCCAAACAAACGCCACCGGAGGAACAGAACATCAGCCGAGGTATACTACTAAACTCAGTTACCGTTGGCACCAACTTCATGCGTTGAGCGATCGTGACAATGCGGCCGCTCTTCGATCCAAGCAATCGATCTGGAGAAAGAGTGGCTTGATCACATATGACGACAGCCATTATCTTGCCTCCTACATCTTGAACTTCGCACGTCACCGGGCGGCAGTCGCGAGCATTGTCACCCGTCGTTTCCCGGTCCTCCTAGTCGACGAGTTTCAAGATACCGGCCATTTTCAGTATCGTGCACTTCTCAAACTCATTCGCGATTGTCCAGTTCGCGTGATTGCGGTTGGTGATCCAGACCAGGCTATATATGGCTTTACGGGAGCTTCATCCCGGATCTTTGAGCAGACGAGTAAGCTCAACGGTGCAAAAGTTTTACCGATGCAGGTCTCTCAACGTTGTTCGATCTGTGTATGCACGGTTGCATCATGCCTCTCTAGTGCGGACAATCCTGTGCTTCCTAAGGAGGGAGCTCAAGTTGGCCACACGTTACTCATCAGTTATGAGAGTGACAAAACTCTCACGGCCGACCTAGAAGCCTACCTCCTTGCTCGATGGACGGATAGGGAAAGGGTTATTCTTGCAAGAAAGGCATCAATACTCAAGTCATTTAAGAACCTTGCTTCGCTTGAATACCCTTGTAGTGCGTCTGGTGGTAAAAAACTTCAACTTGCTGTAGATCTATCTCGATCCGGTGACCCGGCAGCTGCCCGTCGCATCATCTCAAATTTGCTTGGACAAATGGTGTTCACAAACAAGATAGGCGCGAACGAACCTCAGCATTTCTCGGATGAGCGATTGACTTCGTTAGGAGTGAATCTTGAAAGGTGGAAGAGGATCATTTATGCGGTGCTCCTGGAATCGTCGACGACTATCAGAGACGAGACATGGAACGATTGGCTCTCGCGAATAAGGGAAACGGTTGCATCGCAACTTGCGGATTACGGTTGTGATGCAAAAACAATCGCTGGGAAGTTTAGGAAGGATAGCACTAACGGCAACCGGCTGCGGAAGTCTTCTTCAGTGGGTTCAAGTATCCACAACGGGTCTTTCAAGACTTCAACAGTTCATGGTGTCAAAGGTGCAGAATTTGATTGCGTGTGCATGATCGTACCAAAAGGAAAGGAGACGGATTGTCCGTCTACCCAATGGTGGGATACCGATCCATTGAACGAAGAGAGGCGTGTTGCGTTCGTCGCCGTGACCAGAGCCAGGCATGAATTTGCGCTCTGTGTTCATCTAGATACATTTACTAGACTGAAGAATGAACGGCCAGAATTCGTGGATAGCTTCACTGAAACCCTAGAACTTCCTACAAAACTATAGGATGACAGATCATTGATAACGCGAGCGAAAACAACCTTCAGGATTCTCAACTTCGTCATCTCGTTCATCATCGACCTCGTACTGCAGCATTTCCAAATCGCACTCATTGAATTCTCTCTTCGAGCGTGGACGATCTACCTGCATATTGTCTTCCCGATGAGGTCATTTGGTCTGGCGACTACCTGAATTTGGATATAGTCTGTTCCATCTTCGGCCCGCTCGTGATCCAAGCCACCCTGCATGTGTCCGTACTCATGGACACCTAGCATAATAATAAACCCCATCACGGTCCATGATGTGAGTGATAATTACGCAAAACAGGGAGGTTTGCACATGCAAAAGATTGGCATTGATTCGGTTCGCTTTCACAAGGGGTTTGGTCCTGAGATCACAAACGAGAGGATATTACCATCATTTCGCTATTCTGCGGATGGAATGGCATGGTTTCATGGGTTTCTTACATTCCGTCATCGGCAAGATCCTCATGCGTTCTCATTTCAGCTATCGGTCCCTCGTGTGACAAGTGATGACGGGACAAACCTTGTTCCGGCAGGGCCAACTGAGATCGACGCTTCGAGAAGGAAATTTGAAGAAGTGAGCGGACTAGAGGTGTCGGATGCTGCGATCAGTCGTGTTGATGTTGCAATGAACCTCATGGTTGCACGACCTGTCGTGAGCTATGGTGCATTGATGGGAGAGAGGATGGGGTATAAGCGGCATCGAGAGGAAAATTCATTCTACCTCAACAGCAAGAGCAAAGAACGAACGCTTGCCTTGTATGACAAAAGGCAGGAGATCATGGACAATCACGGGTTCGATCCGCTCGATGGAAGTGAAGGGAAACATCTTGCTCGCATTGAACTCAGGATCCTTCGTCATGTGGAGCGTCATGCAAGGATTAGTAAGGAGATGCCAGCTCTGACGATGAGAACGCTTGCAACCGATTATGGCATGGTCGCGATGGTGAACACATTCGATCGTTTCTCAAGACGTCTGCTCGGAATGGTTGATGCTGAGAGAAGAGGACGGTTTGAAAGGAAGAAGCCTTTAAGCGTACAGAGGGTGGAGAATGAGGCTATGAGACGTCTTGCTTCAAAGCACTCGGATGAACTTGACAGGTTGATCGATGAGGTGATCGCAGAGCAGGGAAGGAATGGAGAGGTGGTGCTGGAGGCAACATATCACAGGTCGCTGAAAAGGAAAGTCGAGGAAGCAAGAAGCGAAGTGTTCAACGGAATCAGGCGTCTTTGTGATGAGGTGTACAAAGAGCACCCGGTAACGATGAAGGCGCAGGTAAAAGAGCAAATTGACGATGAGGGGGTACCAAGGACGGGAAACGTTGAATATCGGACGAAAGAAGAACGATTTACTAATCAGTGATCTTGCTAACTCTGCACAACTACATTTGTACACGATTAACAAAATTGGAAGCCAACGGTTGCGGCGTGGGCAGAATTCTGTTCGCTTGGAGAATTGGCCACATTGCGTCTGACAGCCATGAACCTGCAAGCCATCACACTCAACACCTCCGCGAAGTGATGTTGTTGAAGTGTTGCTGCTTGAATCTTGATGTTGAGCTACAAGGGTCCGAGTACCCAAAAGTGAAGTTCAGTGGCGACACCAAATGGGGCACCCTGCTGGGAGTACTCGCAGTCCAACCCTAGGCTGGTTATCCTGGGTAAGCTTTTGAGTAAACGGGATGTGACTCGGGAGACACAAATTGCGCTAGTGGTGCTCTGTCTCTTATTGTCTGATTCGAATGAGCGGATACGATCCCTGTAGTGAAACGCCTGTTCGTGTCCGTTGGGAATAGGCCCATGGTGTGTGATAAGAGTAGAACAGCGAAGTACTGCACGCCATGAGACAGCTTGTTCCATTTCAGCTCGCGAGCGGTGGATCTGAATTTGCTAATATCATGCTGCAGATCCTTCGTGTAGTCACCGCTGTTACGATGACTTCGGATCGACGCATTATCAAATAGCCAACCTGCCTTAAACTCAATGATTGTTTGGGGGTCTGTCCTGGTCCAGTATGGCGATGTCGAATCGTGATGTTACGCCACGAACAGGTAGATTCCATTCGCGGGCGACGGTCAAGTTGCTGCTTATTGCACGTTGAATGGCCCATGCAACACGGTCTCGGATAGGTACTTCGATCTTCGACGTTGCGGCAAGGTATCCGAGTTCTTCTGGAATGAGAGTGATAACGTCCTTCACGTAGCGAGACAGGTGTTTGTTGGTCATAGCGATTATGGAAAGTTATAGTGCCGAAGTGCACGCTCACCTCTAGTAAACGGGTCACAATCCCAAGACTTGGGATCTCACCAACGTGGGGAACAATACTCCCTCTCGCGGAAGTTGGCTTAGAAACACACGACCTACCCTGCAAATCAATGTGGAATGATAGAGAAACTGATGTTGATCTTCTTGGTCATGAAAAGATCGCACAGACGATTGTAGAAATTATCGACGATCCAAGTCTCCGACCATTGACCGTTGGGGTGTACGGTGACTGGGGGGCGGGGAAGTCATCCGTACTCTCGATCCTTTCGAAAAAGCTCGAGGAAGCGAACGCAGAGGGCCGTACGCGAAATCACGTCATCAAGTTCAACGGATGGTTGTTTCAGGGATTCGAGGACACCCGAACAGCCCTGATGGAAACGATTGTCTCCGAATTGGTTTCTAAACTCAAGCCTACAGACAAGATCAAGCGACTCGCACAATCACTTTTCCATAGGATAGAGTGGCTCAGCGTTGCGAAACTGGGAGGGAAGCTTGCACTTGCCGCTGCCGGCGGCGCTGGGGGCGGTCTTGCATCGCTAGCTTTCCTAGCCGGGGGTAGCGTAGCCAAGGAGGCTCCAAATTCGGGTGGCAATGAGAGGGTCGAGGTGAACGTCGAGAAGGAAAATGAGACCAGTCTCTTGAGGCCCGCATCTCAGACGATAGCGCAGCACATTAACGCGTTCCGGGAGGAATTTCGAACCTTGGTGGAGTTGGGAGACGTTGACAGTGTTGTCGTGCTGGTCGATGATCTCGATCGATGTTTGCCTTCGGCTGTCATTGAGATACTGGAAGCGATTCGGCTGTTCCTGTTTGTAGACGGCACCGTGTTCGTCATCTCCGCGGACGAACAGATGATCGAGTACGCGGTACAGCAGCATTTCCCTGATCTACCAAATCATCTTGCCTTATACCCTCGTCAATATCTTGAAAAGCTGATTCAAATTCCCATTCGGATTCCAGCTCAAAATCAACTTCAGACCACAAACTACATTAAGTTCTTGGTTCTTCAAGCCCACTTCGGGAATGAAACTGATAGCGTAAGGGAGTTGTATGCCTCACTCGAAGCGACCAGGAAGACCCCATATCAACCTGTTGAATTGAGCTATGATTTTGTGATCGGAAAGCTTGGGTCGGAATCAGAGGAATTACGCATGACGCTTCAGATTGCCGATCAACTTGGCAGATTCTTATCGAGGAATCTGAGGGGAAATCCTCGAAATACCAAACGCTTTCTTAACACGCTCTTTCTGCGGATCCGTATTGCTAAGATTTATGGATTGAGCGAAAACGTTCTGTTAGGCGTGCTGGGTAAGTTGATGCTCCTCGAGAATTTTCACCCCGAATTATACGATCAGTTGGTGTCACGGGTAATTGCTTCTCCTGATGGTATGCTAGGTGATCAAGACATTGCGATTGTGGGTAAAGATGATCCTGCGCAAGGCGCAAACGAGGAAAGGCCAATTGATGAAGCGACTGAACGATTTGAGGAGTGGAGGGTGCAGGAGCCTAGTCTCGCTGGTGTTGACCTGAGACCCTACATATTCGTGTCAAGGGAAAAAGTAATCGGTGCGGGAGCAATCGATGGTGCATCGGAGCGCCTCTCTGAGATTGCGGCCCATCTCCGGAGTAGTTCGATTATCCTCCGAAATGGCGCGACCAAACTGCTTCAGACGGTTACTGATGTGGAAGTCACGAAGCTCTTCGCTATGTTTGAATCCGAACTGCGATCGGTACAGGATCTCAGGAAAATGCCCGGGGCGGTACATGGGCTTATCGCAATAACGAAGGTAAATCCTGCTAAGTCTGATGCTGTACTACTACTTTTGGAGTCTCTCCCCACTCGAAATCTAGGACCGTGGGTTGCAGCAGAACTCAGTGGCGGGCTTACATCTGGTTCAAGCGAGAAAGTTCGGAAGTTGCTTACCGCGTGGGCTGAGCGTGCTGAGAATCCTGAACTAAAATCAGCCGCAAAAGCTATCCTACAAGCTACTAAATCAAGGTCCTAATGGGAACCTCATCTTCATCTTCAGGGGCGAATGGGTCACATCCATTGATCCCGTCCTGGATTTCGCCTATTGGTAACAATGAAGCACCGACGTCTATGCTGGCTAGCGATGCAGTTACCGGAGGGGAACAGGTGGATCTGGTCACGCCGGCCACTAACAGTGCGCACGAAATCGTTTCGCCAGGTGCTGTGTCATCTCCGCTGACTCCTCCAAGTGAAGTTGGGAATCGTTACTCAACCTCGCGACGTGCCTTCAACGACGCTCTTAGGGCCTCGACAGCAGAAGCCGGTAGAACGAGGCTGAGGACGGCAATGCGCAGCTATGTCAGCAAGGGAGCCGGTGGCTCAAGGGTGCTCACGCGACGGATGGAAGCGGCAAGAAACCGTGTCGGCAGTTTCTATTCGGCATTAGACACAATCCAACAGTACGGTAAGATAGCTGGACTCCTACGCCTCAATCTTGACGGTTATGTAAATCGTCCTGCTCAAGATATCCTCGGGGCATTGTCTGACCTCATTTTTCAACCAGACGGTAAATCCTTTGAAAATACAGAAGATGACTATCTTGTCAAGGAGGCGTACGGTAATACTGTACTTCGGATTTTGAGAGAGCCGGACGTGTCACTAGATAATCTTACGTCAGAGTCCGTCGCCGCCATGACTTCCATATTTATCTGCGAGTCTATCGCATTGCGCGTTCTTCATGACATCGGTGTTCATCTCTATAAGTCGACGACCGATGTGAACAGAATCCTCCGAGTCGAGGAGGATGTGTATCAATTGGTTGAAGGGTTAGTACGGAATACGGTTATGAACCATATCGCGTCTACCCCCACCACTACTAAGGAAGACGTCGAACGCTTGATGCAGAGCGTGTACCAGATTGCGTTCAATTCAATAGAAGGGGTAGGGGAGTAGATCTGCTATGGCCACTTTCACTTTCCGGGCTGCAGTTGGCGCCAACGACAGCATTGCAAGTACTGCCCGATCGATCGATGACAACTGTGCAACTCTCAGCTTTTTTGGACACCAGGGGTCTGCTTGTGTCCGGATGGACACGATCATCGAGTCAATTACTAGATTGGGATTGAAGCCATCAGAGACCTCAATGGACTTGTTCGTGCTCGCCTGCACGATGGCTGCCGCGGACACTAGGGTAGACCGCAAACAGTATGGTGAGGACGGATGGACACGGGTCTTTCGACTCGAGGTGCCTGTTCGCGACCTAACTCTTTGGCAAGGTGGATCCCAATTATTGGAACGAATCTTCCGATTCTTGACTGGGGACATTTGGTCGATTGAATTTCGACAGCGCACTGGGCAGGACCTGTACCTGCCTCCAGCCGGCAGAAAGAGGAAATACACAATTCCTTATGCTACGGACACCGTCTGCTTATTCTCGGGTGGCTTGGACAGCTTCATAGGTGCTGTGGAACTTCTCGACCGTGGAATTCGACCGATCCTGGTTGGGCATTCGAAGAGCGCAGATGTATCTACCTATCAATCGCAGTGTCATCACGCGTTGAAAACAGCTTACCCGAATTTGGTGCCCGCGAGAATCAATGGATACGTCGGGATACCCAAGAAGGGCTTGTCTTCGAGCGAAGATCATACAGAGCGAGGCAGGTCATTCCTGTTCCTATCTCTCGGCGCTCTGTGCGCCTCGTCTATCTCGAATGCCTCAACCTTAGTAGTGCCTGAGAACGGAATGATCAGCCTAAACCTTCCTCTTACTCCTCTTCGCATTGGTTCACACAGCACGAGAACGACCCACCCTTACTATATGGGTTTGATGAGTACATTGTTCTCCCATTTACGACTGGGAGTTTCTCTACTCAATCCATACCAATTCAAAACGAAGGGCGAGATGATCAGCGGATGCACAAATCCTGCACTGATCAGAAATGCGGTTACAATGTCATGCAGTCATCCAAACGCTCGGTACCATGGCAAAGGGAATATTCATTGTGGCTATTGTGTGCCGTGTATTATCCGGCAAGCTGCATACCTATGCTCTGGCATCCCTGACCCGGCGCAAATGCGCGTGGATTTGTCAAGTCACAGTTTAGACATAACAGGGGCGGAGGGCAAAGATGCATTTGCATTTCACTACATGCAATCACGCGCCAAAAGAGACCCGAACTATGTTGAGGTCTCAGTGCGAAATACTGGCCCACTTGACTCAGATGTGACTCAATACGTGCAGGTATACACCAGAGGGTTGGCCGAAGTATCGACCTTACTGCAGAATGTCACTTTCAAAAAATGATGGAATTTTGTGACACACATTGTCACCTGGATCTCCTGAAGGGCATTGAACTCGATGCTGCATCCATGATTTCCCCGAATGTTCAATATATTGCTGTTACAAATGCACCATATCTCTATGAGCCTAACAGAGCACTTTTCTCGAAATTCACAAACGTTTCTGTAGCGTTGGGTATGCATCCACAACTTGTTGACCAGTTCGGGGGACAGCTTGACAAATTTGCATCTCTTCTTTCTCAGACCGGATGGGTTGGAGAAATTGGTCTTGACGGATCACCCCAGAGTGTTGGTTCTCTTCCCCGTCAACGTGAAGTTTTCGATCAAATCCTCGCCATGATTGCGAAGGGACGCTCCAAGATTCTCTCTGTCCACACCCGCGGGGCCGAAAGGGAGGCGATTCAAACATTGCACAACCACCTTGCTGACACGGATTCTCGTGTTGTACTACATTGGTATTCAGGGCCTGCCTCTGTGGCTGCTTCCGCTATCGAGCACGGCTACTTCTTTTCCGTAAATCATCGGATGCTGAATTCCGCGAGAGGTAAGCGAATTCTTGAAGTTGTTCCAATTGATCGTATTCTTACAGAAACCGATGCCCCTTTCACATTCGATCAGTCGGTTTTCTCTCAGCGAACGTCACTCGCAACTACCGTCAGCCAACTCGCGACGTTATACGGCATAGAGCTCGAAACAATGGTTACAAAGATTCGGAGTAATCTGGACCATTTAATGATCCACTCCACTGGTGAATCATCGACGTTACGGTCCCCGGTGCAACCGAGTCAGTGACAGAGTACCATCTGCTCGTACTCCATATATATAGCGCTGATTTCGTGATAGATCCCCAATCTCGTTCTACCCGATACTGGCCGTCGAATGAGAACCGTATGAGAACTCGAAATGAGAACTGAAATGGGGGGTTCGGGGGTAGTGAGACCTTCTCCGAGTTCTCAGACATCCTCTACCAAGAAACGGCGAGTGTGCTAAGAGTGTTTTTGTAACTGCATACGAAAAAGCCCGTTACGACGCGGGTTGTAACGGGCTTATGCAGCATTTTGTACTGCGATTTTGGTAGTGCTTCCTGACGGACTCGAACCGTCGACCCACTGATTAAGAGTCAGTTGCTCTACCAACTGAGCTAAGGAAGCGAGTCGAAAATGATTTTCGCGCTCGCTTAGTTCCACAATAAATTATGGCCGCCGATTCGTCGGGATCCGGCACCGTACGATAGTGCCCCGGCCACTTTCGCTCTCGACTTCGAGGGCGATGTGATGCAGGTCTGCAAGGCGTTTCGCAATGGTCAGTCCCAATCCGGTGCCCCCGGCGGAGCGGGTACGTGCACGGTCCGCACGCCAAAACCGATCGAAGATATACGGAAGATCCGAGGCAGCAATCCCGATGCCGGTATCGCTGATCTCGATGACGGAACTACCGTCGGGTGCATCGAACGATCGTACCGTGAGCGAGCCTCCTTCCGGCGTATAGCGGATTGCGTTATCGATCAAGTTTGCTACGATCGTCCGGACGTCTTCGCGATGGATCGTGCAATTGTGTGTCGATTGCAGATCGCGGACGACGGCCAGTCGCTTCTCGTCTGCGACAAGTACAAACCGGCCGAGTGTCTCGTCGAGTAATTCATTCGGCGACCATGGCGACGATGCGTGGTCCTGCGTATGCGTATCGCGATCAAGGCGTGCAAGCGTCAGCAGGTCTTCGACGATCCGAATCAATCGGGCTACTTCTTCAAGGTTACTTTCGATGGCGGCCCGATCACTTAGCGTAAATTCTTTCGTCCGAAGATCGACTTCCATTTCACCTTTGAGGATGGTCAGCGGGGTTCGCAGTTCGTGTGCTGCATCAGCCGTAAAGGTACGGAGTGCTTCGATATTGCGATTGCGTTCGGCAAGTACATCGTTGATCAGCGATGCAAGCTCGTTGATCTCGGCTGTCCGGGTGTCGGTCGGGAGTGCGTCATGTTGTTGCGAGTGCGAACGGATCCTAAATGCAGATGAAATCAATACCTTTAATGGTTTCAGGGCAAGATTCGCTGTGATCATCCCGATCACAAACGACACGATCACACCCACACCAAGCAAAAACAGAAACTGACTGATCATCGTATCCTGCACCTCGTCGAGTGGCAGCATATCTATCGCACCGACCAGTGCATGCGGACGGGCTACACGTGAGATAATTCTATAACTGTGTTCAAATCCGTGAACAATCTGTGGAGGATCGAGCAGCGAAAGATGAACCGAATCGAGGATCGCAACTGCATGCGACGGACCCCGCGCAAGAATCCCGGTATGGCTTCCATCAGAATGACGCAACGAGATCGCGATGGCCGATTCACCGGTCGTACTATGACTTCGATAGAGGGAATCGAACACGGCCTGCGTCGGCGGCTCGTGCAGTGCCGAAAGGATCGCATCGAGTGCGGCCGTTACCTCAGCGTCACTACGGACTACAAGGGTCCGTTCGATCGAAAGATAGCTGGCAATAAAGAATACCGAGAGTAACACCGTGAATGCGGCGGCAATGAAGAGCCCGGTGCGAAGGCGAAAGCTGATCGGCTGCTTGGTTCTCATCGCTCGCTCAATCGGAGGACGTACCCGACGCCGCGAACCGTCTGAATCAATGGATGTTCGGACGGCCCATCGACTTTCTTGCGCAGATACATCATATAGACGTCGACGATATTCGTCTCGCGATCAAAGTGTTCATTCCAAACATCGGCGGCAAGCTGTGTCCGGGTACACGGTGAGCCTGCATGACGCATGAGATATTCGAGCAGCCGAAACTCGGTGTTGGTCAGTTCGATCGCACGAGAACCCCGGCGCACACTGCGTGTGATAGGGTTGATCTCGAGGTCGGCATATTGCAATGTTGTTTGTACTGCCGGTACGGGTTCGCGGCGCCGGAGCAGCGCGCCGATGCGTGCTACAAGTTCTTCGAAGGCGAATGGTTTGGGGAGGTAATCGTCGGCGCCTACACGGAATCCCTTCAATTTGTCATCTAATTGATCGAGCGCCGAAAGGATCAATACTCCTGCATTCGGTTGAATCTCTCGCAACGACCGGATCACGTCGAAGCCGCTCGTCTGCGGCAAGAGTATATCGACGGTGATCACATCGTACGGTTGTGTTTGTGCCAGTCGGAGCGCTGCCGAAGGAGTTTCTGCCGTATCGGTCTGAAAGCCTTCTGCGGTGAGTCCGCGTTTGATGAACTGCGCGACTTTGGGTTCGTCCTCGATGACCAATATACGTGCCATGTCAGTTCAACGGAATTCGCCAGCCGAACCGCCCCACATAGGCGGGTGGAGCAACGAGCGATTGAATCGACGAGTTGATATGTCCCTCAGCCTGAAATACGATATTCTGTGCTTCTTGGAAAGTGAGAAACGTAGAGAATGGGATCTCGAGTGAGAAGTCAGAGGCATTACCAAAGCCTGCGTTCGACACACCGCCACGCAACACGATATCGCGGTACACGTTAAGCGTTGCATTTACTTTCACAGCATTATTGGCGCCAAATTCGATGCGGGCCGATCGGATATAGTCCTTCAACGATGTCGAGGCGATCGCATTGTTCAGCGCTGACGATACGAAACTCGACCCGATGCTGTACCCTGATTTATCTTTGATCGAACCCAATGTCGATACTGCGCTTGCCGCGTTCGCATCGTTTGGCAGCATGCCGGTCGCCAGGAAAAAGAAGCTTTCATTCCGCTGCTGTTCCTGGGGTTCTGTTCGCTTTACGTATTCACCCTGCTGGTTCTTTTGCCACAACTCGAACCGTAGTGATGGGTCGTATCGGGTGCCGCCGACAAGCATTCTGATACGAATATCACCCGGACCATAGGAGCCGGTATATTCGGCGCTCAGATCGAGCGTCGGATTATCGAGGGCTTTATAAAATTGCATGGTACCCTTCACCGGAGTAAACTCCTTGATGAAGGTATAGCTGGAGCGCTCGGTCAGCCGGAGGGTACCGGTGGACCCATAGTCGGCTTTCGGTTCGTATCGATAGAAGTGGAATGGTCCGTCGGATTTTAACTCGGCCTTCAATTGGGTGCCGAAGATCCCGTAGGCTTGTGGGAAGGTGATGATGAGCCAGCAATCGCCCGGGATCATGATGTTCATATCATAGAGCATCTTGTCCATAAACGATAACTGTGGCGCAGACTGCTGAGTAGTACTCTTATTCGCTTCGATTCCCGTCGCATCGGCGGCAACTGACGGAGCGCTGCGAAGCTCGAACTCCCTGGCTTCGGCATCTTCGGCGCTCTCAGGTTGCGGGGATGGTTGAATGTTGGCCGTATCGGCAGGAGGTTTCGGCTTTGTCGCCTCGATATAGGTAATGCCTTCCGATTCCACCTGCGCAATCGTATTCGATGATTGTGGAAGTGTTAAGTATGCCTGCGCGATCGTCAGGTCGCCATCCAGATGCGGAGCATCGAACGTCCCGTAAAAATGGAGTGGAGTATTCCCCGAGCGAACAATGAGCGGACCGTAGATAGTCTTCATCGCATCCTTCGATGCGTCGTTGAGTACGAGCAGACGGTCGTCGGTTCGAAGCTTCAGATCGAAGTTCTCTACGTCGAATCCGTGGAAGTGAAATCCGCCGCTGAGAAAAGCGCGGCCTCCTTCGAGATCCACGGGATAGTTACTGACACGCACATCGTCAAAATTCAGATCCAAATGGGCAAGCGTCACTCTGCCGCCCATTTGATATCGGATGTTGGTAAAGGGCACGAGGAAGGATCCCTTCGTGATATACCCTTCACCTTGTATGGTGGGAGAGGTCAGGCTCCCGTGAAGCGATATGGTCGCGTCGGCGAGTCCGTGGATCTGTGTAAGCACGGGGATGAACGGTCCGAACATATCGATTGCAAAATCCCGGGCCGTGACAGATACGCTTGTGGGCGCCGAAGCGATCCGTGCGCTATCAGTGCGCTTTTCGGGATAGTCGGCAAACGAGAGCAGCATCGGAATGCTGTCGATCGCGACACTGAGCGTATTCTTTGCCGAAGGAATCCATCTCTCCAAGCCGCGTGCCATGCTCCCGATACCGTAGGCGCTGCTGTCAATATGAGCATCAATGTTCCCTCGAACGTTACCCAGTCCGTACGACAAGTTTGCCCGCATGCTATCGAGTGTCACATTATTATAGGCAAAATTCTGCGCGGCAAGATCAAGGGCCATTCTCGGCTGTGCCAATGTCCCGGAAACATCAAAGAGCAGGCGCGTTAGTTTTCCTTGTGTCGGCCTGAGGCTCGATACATCGACCCATGATGAGAGGAAGCGAGGCAGCTCCGGCAGGCGAAGCAGCGACGAGTGCACGAAACCGTAGGCGATCGTATCGCCTCGCAATTGCATTCCAAGCTGCAGCTTTTGCGCGAACACATGGCCCGGATCGTAACTCGGTTCCGGTTTGAAGAGCCGGAGCGTATCCAGTGTCAATGTGCCATGCTCATCGATGTGAACACGAGAGGGGGCGTCATTGAACCAATCGAACCCGTCCGAGAATGTCAATCGAAGCGAATCGATGCCGAATGTCTTCTCTGCTCCGGCGATCGAACCGGCGCCGCGAACGTCGAGCGCCGTTTTTCCCTCGAGCGATCCGCCGATCACATATTGCATTGCTTCACCGCTGAGCTTGAGCGTTACGTGCGGAGCGAACACTGCTACATCTGCAACTCGTAATGCCGAATCGGACTGCAACGAAAGCGAACCCTGAAGTGTGTTCAGCACGTCGACATCGTTGTGTGCAAGTCCGCGCAGGGCGACTTGAACTCCTAATTTTTTTACGCTGATCTTCGGCACGCCTGCCCCTGCTCCGCTGCCGGCATCCGCAATCAGGAAGTGATCGAGCGTTCCGGCCATCGATACGTTCATTAGGGCATGCGGGTCGCCTGCAACCGCGCCGTCGAGACGTCCCTTGGCGAGCAAGGTAAGATTCGGAAGAAAATGCGTAAGTGGCCGCATATCCTTCATGTGGAGTGTGTAGGTGCAGGCAATCGAATCGCTGTTGCGGGCGAACGAAGAATCCGGATGCGGCGATATCGATCCGTTATGCTTCGACGTATCGCGCATGTGTTGAATCGACCCGGCGAAGGCAGCGAATCGTTCTGCGAGCACGCCGCCGATCGACACGATATCGTATTTACCGCGCACGGTCAGATCGGCAATATCGCTGGCGATGACGTCGGAACGTTCGCCGGTTACCGAATCGATCTGCATCGTTGTATTTACCGATATCGGGGCAAGGGTCGAGCCTCGGTACGGCATACCCGTAATAACGGCCTGAATACTTCCTGTCGTACTGTTCACCGATTTGAGATCGCCCGCGATCGTCGCACTGGCACTCAATGTCGATGCATGAGGGAATACTGGTACCAAGCGGCCGATCGGGATGTCGGTCGTCGAGAGATCGCATTCATAAGTCGGTGTGGCTGGAGCAAGATCGAGCGTCAAGTAATTCGCGTCGATATGAGAGCCATCGGCGAAATGAATATTGCTCTGATCGAGATTGATCGCATCGTGGTCGATCGCACCAACGAGATGTGTGCTGGTCAGATCGAGCCCGTAGAAGGAAGATGGCGTTGCACTTTCGACAGAAAACGTGGTGCTCATCGTTTTCAAGTCGAATCCGTTGCCTTTGGCTGCGAACGTCATATTAAGCGAACTACGAAGCACGGAATCGCCCAAGAGCGGGGCGAGGTCAAGTGATGTGGTCGTGAGCTGTGTTTCGTATGTCGGTGATGGAATACTCAGGTTAAGAGCGGCCGTCCCGTTGACATTGCCGTGCGTGGTGCGCACAGCGAGTTCAGTCTTGAAGTTATCGGGTCGTCCGACAAAGCCGATGTGGTCGATGTCGATCGTACCGAACCGTTTCATGTCGGGCAATCCGAGTCCTGGGATATAATCCCGAATACTCTTATCCGAAAGCGAGCGTGCAGCCACATCAACATCAAGGTAGAGCTTGTCCGGTTGGTGGAGATTTTTGACTTCACCACCGAAGGTGATGAAGCTTCCACGCCCGAGACCGAGACGACCGCGACGAATCTTGAGCGCTCCGTACGGACCTTCTGCTTCGAAGTCGAGACTGGGTCTTCCGGCGAGGAAGGAAATGTCGGGGATGAATTGAGCAAGTTCATCCTGACCGATCGAACCTGCTGTGAGCTTCACATGTGTCGCTGACGTGCGCAGCGAATCATACGGCTGACCGTTGAGCATCACAAGCGGCGAGAGACTGGCATCGAGCTTGAGTTCGGTATGATCGGTCAGCAATCGTACGTTCTTTACTTCCGTAATATTTCCGTCGTGATATGCTGACAACGACAGTTGGTAGAGATTGAACGGCGCGTTTGCTTCGCGGCAGCTCAGGTGCTCGAGGTTTACATATTGTTTCACACTGCCTTGATAGCGTCCGCTGAGTGTGAGTGCAATATCCCGGACATCGAGATCGCTCCAGCGGATGTAGCGTTTCTTTCCGTCGGGTAACAAACGCACTAGGCTGGTATCGTTCGCATCGAGTACACGAAACGACCCGCCCGCGACACTCAGCGCCTCGAGGCGAACGGTTTGCGAGAAGGGCTGCGATGGCTTGGTCGAAGGTGCCGACGGTTTGAAAAACCGTTCGTAATTCCAGAGCGAGTCCCCGAACGATCGGTGGAAACGGATCTCCGGAGCATCGACAAGCAACGAATGGATCGTAATCGAGTTACTGACGAAGTAATCGATGATCGAATACCGAACCGAAAGGAAGTGAATGCGGGCGATCGCTGCCGTGTCCGACTTCAATCGAACCGTCACGTTCGAAAGGGACAAGCCTGTGATCAGATTGCCGCCGATCTCGCCGATGGAGACGGTTCCGTTGGTGTTCGATTCGACGATCGAAACGAGTTTGTTTTTCAGAAATTCGCGCATCGGCCCGGTCTGCAAACTGCTGAGCAAGGCGAGCACCAAGAGGAACAGGACGAGCAACGTGCGGCGCACAACGCGCATCGCGCGCTTGAAGCGCGACGGTGGCCGCACGGCGGGGTTCGCCTGCGGTTGCTGATTGGCCGTTGTTTCGCCGGTTTCGGGCATATCTATCCACTACATCTAACAGTCAAATGATGCGGATACGTTTACATCTGCGGCATGTCAAGACAATGATTTTTCATTCACTTGCGAAGTGCGGGCGCAACCCGAAGCCTGTAGGGTTCGTTTCAGATGGCGGTGGCAAACCAAGAAGCAGCATGGACGCGAAGCGAGGGGCGTTCGGAGCGGATCGCCCGAACACTCGAGCGCAGACAACCGGGGCTCGTACTCGTGCTCGAGAACGTGCACGACCCGCATAATGTCGGCGCCATTCTACGTACATGTGACGCCGTCGGAGTGCAACGCGTCATGATGGTCTATTCGATCGAACAGCCACCCGGGATCGGTACGACGAGCGCTTCAGGGGCCGTCAAGTGGCTCGAATTCAAACGGTATCGTTCGATCAAACCCTGTTTCGATGAGTTGCATCGGGAAGGATTTCAGATCCTTGCGACAAAGATCGAGCCGAAGGCGGCCAGTATTTATGCATACGATCTAACGAAGCCGACCGCGCTCGTCCTTGGTAACGAACATCGCGGTATCTCGGATGAGGCTGCAACACTTTCCGACGGACTCGTATATATCCCCATGATGGGTATGGTCGAAAGTGTGAATGTCTCGGTTGCTTCGGCGATCTGTTTGTTCGAAGCGATGCGCCAGCGGATGGAGAAGGGGATGTACGACACTCCGCAACTGAGCCCCGATGCACTTCGCTCTGCGACCCTCGACTGGCTGAAAAAATGAGGTGTTTTTGCACAGCCAGAGAAACCGATCACAATGTACGTTCTATCGCTCATAGTTTGAAGTATTGAGTTCGTTCTCCGTTCATCTTGCATCGGGTTCGTGGTGGATCGCAATTCCTGCCATACTCATTGGCATCGGTCTTGCAGTCTGGACCTATCGGCACACCGTCCCGAGAACAACACCGGCGCGCCGGAGGCTGCTCGTCGCACTTCGATCGATTGCCATCGCGCTCATCCTCTTCGTCCTCTTTCAACCGATTCTCACACTCACGAAGACCCAGGAGCGAACACCTCGCGTCGTCATCATGCTGGACAACTCGCGGTCGATGCAATTACCGCCGGCACCGGGCGATACGGCGAAGACGAGGCTTTCGGCGATGCACCGAAACCTACTAAATATCTTTCCCGAGTCGTTTCGATCGGATCGTTCGGCTCGTCTTCTCGAAGTATTCTCCGAGAAGGCTTCTTCGGTCGATACTCCGTTTACGCACGTACTTTCTTCAATGAAGGCGGATGGATCGGCCACGGATATTGCCGGCGCGTTCGGTTTGCTTGCCGAGGCGGAAAAGTCGCAGAATATCAGCGCTGTTGTCCTCTTCAGTGATGGAGCATATACGGCCGGATCGAACCCGCTCTATGCTGCGGAGCGTCTTGGCGTTCCGGTATTTACCGTCGGCCTTGGCGATTCGAGTGAGCGGCGCGATGTGGGAATCACCTCGATGTTTACCAACGATATCGCTACGGTTGGCGTCTCACAGCCTGTCGATATCGAAGTACATGCGGCCGGTGCGAATGCAGGGGAGAAGGCGGTTGTGAGTTTGTATGCCGAGTCGGAGAAGATCGCTGAAGAAGAAGTAACATTCAAAGCAGGAGCGAACGATGCGGAGGTGAGTATCAACTACACTCCGGCACAGGAGGGTAGTGTGAAACTCACTGCGCGAGTTACTCCGCTTTCTGGAGGCGAAACAACGATGTCGAATAACGTCAGTATTCGATACGTGAACGTCCTGAAAAACAAATTCCATATCGTGCTCTTTGCGGGGGCTCCGAGCTCCGATGTCTCGTTCGTTCGGGATTATTTTCGGGCGCGCAAGGAGATCGAACTGACGACATATATTCAAAAGCAAGGAGCCGAGTTCTACGAGGGCACTCCGACGTTCGAAAAACTGCACGACGCCGATCTCGTGATCGTCGTCGGATTCCCGATCGCATCGACATCGACGGAAAGCATGGCACTGCTCAAGCGGCTCGTGGTTTCGGAAGGAAAGTCGATGCTCTTCGTCCCTTCAAAGATGCTCGATATCGCCAAGCTTCGCGAGATTGAAGAAGCATTGCCGTTCACTCTTAGAGAGGGGGCTGCATCGGGCAACGAACTCAGTGTCTCTGCCGCCGTGAACCAATCTACCGTTACAAACCCCATTCTGCGAGCGGACAAGGAACAAACGGCAGCGGTAAAATGGGAATCGCTTGCGCCGCTGGCGAAGACGGAGATGCACTTTGCCCCGAAGCCGGAAAGCGATGTGTTGATCGAAGCGACGGTGCAGGGCGTGAAGATCGGCGAGCCGATGTTGCTTTCACGCACAGTCGGGAAATCGCGCGAGATCGCATTCACCAGTTATGGCCTCTGGCGCTGGAAGCTGACGTCATTCGGACGGGAGCGTGCGTTTGCTTCGCTTTCACGTACGAAAGACACAACCGTCGGGTCTGAGAGTGCCCTGGACCTGTTCCTCGGAAACGCGACACGCTGGCTCGTGATGCGCGACGACCGCAAACGAGTCCGCATCGAGCCAACCCAGCGGCTCTATGATGCCGGAGAAACGATCGAATTTACTGCGCAGGTATATGACGAGAGTTTCGAACCGGTTGACGGAGCGATCGTGTCGATGAAAGTTGTCGGACCTGGGCTCAAGCAAGCGTTGGATCTGACGCTGGAGCCGCTCTCGAACGGCCGGTATTCGGCGCGGCTTCCCCAAGGATTGCCCGCAGGTGATTATACATACTCCGGATCTGCGGTCTCAGGGAAAGCTCAGATCGGCACCGATGGCGGACGATTCAATGTCGGCGAGTACTCGATCGAATTTGCCGAACCTAGAATGCGCAGCGAGCTGCTGCGCGAGATCGCCGCGCGGACGGGCGGTGCATTCTTCACACCCGAAAACGATGCGGATCTGCTCTCGCGTATTCGTGCATTGCCAAGTTATCAGCCGAAGAAGATCGAGGAGCGTTCAGAATATGAAGCCCGCACTGCGTGGTATTTCCTTGTATTGGCGATCGGTTTGTTGAGCACCGAATGGTTTCTCCGAAAGCGGTCGGGAATGTTATAACCGCGAGAATGGGGAATTGAGTATTGCGTATCTCTGGTTCTAACTGGCGCATGCGGCAAACCTCTTCCATTACAGTGCAGACCATACACCAACCAGGACGGTCCTTCCGGCATCGCAGTGCAGTTGCGTTGTTGCTGATGGTGCTGTTTTGTTCGACGTCAATTGCATCGCCGACCGATTCGCTCACGTCGCCTGTCGATGCATACCGACATTTTATCATGCCGTCGGCAAAGCCGATCGATAATCCATACGTTGGGTTTTGGGAGCTTGCATTTCTGCAAGGGGGCTTTGGGATCGGTAATGTTCTGAGTGTCACCGGAGGCGCGACGATCCTTCCGACGGTTTCCTTCAAATCGCAGTTCGCCTATCTGCAAGCGAAAGCAACGTTGGCCGAAGAGGACGGTGTCTCGTTTGCAGTCGGTGCAAATCTGCTGCGCTTAACGAGTGAGCATCTCTACCTGCATGCCTTTGCGGCTGCGACGATCGAGATGCAGAATGAGATACGCTATACCGGCTTGTTCTTCTATAAGGTGTCTGGCGACGACTATCCTGTTGTCAGTGTGTATCCGTACGGTCAGTTCTCATTTAGCTACGGGAGTTCGCTCGGAGCAGGTATTGGGTTCGATACCCCGATCAAAGGTGTGCCGAATTCTCGGTTGGTGGTCGAGGCCTGGAATCACGATCTCTCAACGCCGAACAAACTCGCGCTGCTGTTTGCGGTTCGTGTCGAAAGCCAGCGATTCTCTTCCGACTTTGGCTTTATGTACTTCACGCTTCCGCTGCTGACACCGGTTGCGAATTTTGTGTGGCATATTTGATTGGTGCAACGCGGTTGGCGCTTCGATAGGTCACGAATCATTCCCCTTCATTTCTGCGAAACAACGAGAGCAGTGGTGGGTCTTCATCATAGACGCCGGCTAGTTTGGCCGGGGATGAATATGAAGATTAACGTATGAAGACCAATACACCTCTCATCATTGCTGCGCTGTTTGCGCTTGTATTCTCATCGTGGTTCTTTACCGGCTGCAAGGATAATCCCGCCGGTTCTCACGCCGATGTCGTTACCGTGACTGCCGACACGTCGGTCGTCGCGAAACTTGGAATTACCACGCGACCGATCGTCGACTCGACGGCACGGCTGATTGCGGAATCTGCATCGACCGGGAAGACTATATCATCGTCGCAGCACACCACTGCCGATATCGGTTATTTCGACGTGCAAGAGCTTGTCGGAGTGCTGACGATCGATGTGAACGTCCGCACCAGCGACGGCGCGATCATCACCTTTAGCGATCCTGACATTCACTGGCAACACTGATTAAGCAATGATGTTGGTGACTCACTATCGCGCTGCGATCACGAACAATCGGGCGATCACTCCGGAAGGCGTCACAATCCTCATCACGTACGTTCCCGGTGTCATGCCTATACATGAGAAACTTGTAGAGTGTGATGCATCGGGAACAACTGTGCGAACGGTTCTACCGAGTAGATCGCAGACTGCTATCGTTGTCGCATCGTCAGGAAGTCCCGTTGCACAAATGTTCTCCCTCGTAGGATTCGGGTAGATCACGACTGTTGGGCTGTTGCTGCCCATCGTCAGAGGGCTGACGCTGAGCGAATCCTCAGGTATGTATGCTATGCCGTTCGGGGAGGCAACGTAGAGGTAGCCGCTGTCGGCCATCATGTCCTGAAGGTTCGGAATCCAGAATCGTTGTTGCCACGTGTGACCAAAGTCCTTGCTGGCAAAAATATTTCCGTTGTAGTTCGATAAGAAAACGTAATTCCTGTCTGTAGCTATATGCGCTGCGGAAAATGACGTCTGTACGAGATATTGCGTCCACGTCTGACCACGATCCTCCGAAACGAGAATGTGGTCATAACCACCACAATCATATAGTAGGGATCCGTTGGTGGCAAGCTTATCATTGAAGGAAATTGGGGACGCGGCGCCACTGCGAGTCCAGGTTGCTCCGCTATCGGTGGAGTGCTGTATTGGTTGGCCTGAAACAGCAGCGAATAGTTCGCCACCAATGGAGGTAAGCGAAACGACATATTGATTATCTGCAATGCTATCGGATTGTTGCCAACTCTGGCCGTCGTCCTTCGAGTACCAAACTCCTCGATTAGAAGTTCCAATAATGATGCGGTCACCCATCCGTACGCCTGTATTGACGGTTAGGCCACGCAAAAGTGTATCCGACGAGGACCAGACATCCATAGTCGTGCTCCATCGCAGCGGCGAGTTTGTGCCGCACAGTAAGACTGACGTATCGCCCGGGATTAGCTGATCGGCAGTGAATGAGGTTGGACCGATACCGATGGCATTCCAGTGATCTCCATGGTCGGTTGATCGGAACACGCCAGTGTGCGTGCCTGCATAGAATATCCCATTCTGCTTGCTCAGAAGAGAAACAGTGCCACGCGCGATACCGCACACCTGCCATGCGGCATCAAGTTGTGGCGATCTGAACACGCCCTCGGATGTACCCACGAAGACCATTCCCCAATGACCAGTGATCGCAGTAGGTGAGTAGGGCCCCGTAACAACATCCCAATTGTAAGCATCGGTCGAACGCAGCACTTGCTTCGACGTGCTTGCGAGGAACAGATCTCCCGTACAGGCAATGCCTGAAACGTTGTCGTTGGAGATTTTGTCGAGCGTGCGAATCCACGTCTTGCCGGAATCGAGAGACCGGTAGATGCCTCCGCCGTACGTGCCGGCAAGTAGCAAGGAGTCGTACACAACGAGCACACTGATATACGGGGTGAGTATACCGTTGTTTGCACTACTCCAGGTTTTGCCGTCATCGTCCGAACGGAAGACACCGCCGCCTGTGCCTGCAAACGCCAACGTGCCGAGGTACGTCATCGAACGTATCGAATTGTTGGTGATCCCACTGTCAGAAACGCTAAATGACGTGCCGAGGTCAGTGGAGCGATACACACCTGCAGAATATGTTCCGGCGAGAATGGTAGAATCTTGCAGCGCAATTGCATAGACCGGGATACCACTTGGAAGCCCGGCCGTATGGCGAGTCCAGCGCATGCCGCCGTCCACCGACACATGCACCTCGCCTGCTGCCGCCGCGAGCACGTTTTTCTGAATTACAAGCTGCTGGGGTGCACCGGTAAGCGATCCTGTACCGAATGTCCAGGTCTTCCCAGTGTCCTCGCTATGCGCTACACCGTTGCAGCCGATGAAGATCGAGGAATCGTTCGATACGAGTGTTGTGACGGCACCGCTCGCAAGTGGTCCGCGGAAATATGCCCATTGGGCCTGTACCCCTGCAACCAACATCTGCAATACAACCAGTGTGAAGAATGGTGCTCGTATCTTCATGATCTGACCGATGAGTGTATACGAAGAAATGAAGAACAATACACTTCAAACAGAGCTCTACCGTGATAGTTCTCACCGCATAGCCAACGCCGAACTCTACACCGCGACATGCCGTTTAGTAATTCACGTGGCACGTTGACCGAGGTAGCTTGCAGCCACGTTAAAGAAGTGCTAAAGCGCCGGAGGTAGAATGTTTCGATCCCTGCGCACCTCGGCGCAGGGATTTTTTTTATTGTCACCTGGAAATGTCGGATAGTCACGAGCGAAAATTGATTTATGATCCGTTGACGGAGTTTATGTCGCATTATGCCGATGTGAAATCCGCGAAGAAGGAAGCATCCGGCTATGAGAATCTCTCGATCGAAGAACGCCTCAAGCAACGCATCATCGACGGCGATAAGATCGGAATGGATAACGATCTTGCGCTTGCCCTGAAGTCTTACCCTGCACTCGATATTATCAACAACATTCTGCTTGGCGGAATGAAGGTCGTCGGCGAGCTCTTCGGCTCCGGCGAAATGCAGCTCCCGTTTGTGTTGCAATCGGCCGAGACGATGAAAGCCGCGGTCAAGTATCTCGAACCGTATATGGAGCGTACCGGTGGAGATACTTCCAAAGGCAAGATGGTGCTCGCAACGGTCAAAGGCGATGTCCACGATATCGGGAAGAATCTCGTCGATATCATTCTGACGAACAACGGATATACGGTATATAATCTTGGGATCAAGGTTTCGCTCGAACAGATGCTCGAAGAGTACGATCGCCGGAATGCAGATGCGATCGGGATGTCGGGGTTGCTGGTAAAGTCCACCGCCATCATGAAGGAGAATCTTGAAGTGATGGCAGGTCGCGGCCTTGCGGTGCCGGTCGTGCTCGGTGGCGCTGCGTTGACCCGCAAATTTGTCGAGCACGATCTGCGTGCTCTTTACGGAGGGACGCTGGCGTATGCGCAGGACGCATTCGACGGACTGCACTTCATGGAGCGATTGAAGTTTCCCGATGCTGCCAGCGAATCGTTATCTGCGGCATCTGTCCCGGATCTCAGTGAGGAAGATCTGCTCGAGGAAGAACTCGACAGTGCGACGGGCGAAGAGTCGAAAATGGTGCTTGCCAAGCGCGATCTGCCGTGGCTCGGTGGAGCAAGCCAACAGCAGGATGTGCGCACTCCGCAGGCCACCCAAGAGCGGGTCAAACCTGCGACGATCATCCCGACTCCTCCGTTTTGGGGCGTAGAAGTACGCGAGCAATGGATCCTCGATAAGATTTGGGAGTATCTGAACGAAGTGGCGCTCTTCCGCGGACAGTGGCAATTCAAACGAGGAAAGAAAAGCGCCGAAGATCATGCCGCGCTACTCGAAACTGTCGCGCGCCCGAAGCTCAACGAGTTGAAACTGTTGTGTAAACAACAGCACATTCTCCGGCCGAAAGCAGTGTATGGGTATTTCCCGTGCTATAGCGAGGGCGACGATCTTGTGATCTTGAAGCCGTCATCATACGACGACGCTGCATTGCAGTCTCGATGGTCGAACGACGACGTTGCCGGTGCCCTCGTCGAATGGAAACGCTTCATCTTCCCACGTCAGTCATCGGGAAAGCGGCTCTGCATTGCCGACTTCTTCCTCTCGAAGGAACGTGCGAACGCGCAAGGCACGTACGATGTCGTCGCGATGAGTGCGGTGACGGTCGGCCGCGAGGCAAGTGAGTACACGGCGAAACTCTTCGAGTCGAACCAGTACACCGATTATCTATACCTGCACGGCCTTTCCGTCGAAACGGCCGAAGCGCTTGCCGAGTATCTTCATAAGATCGTCCGTGCCGAACTCGGAATCGGGACATCGGATGCAACTGATATTCAGCGGCTCTTTAGTCAGGGATATCAAGGCTCGCGGTTCTCGTTCGGGTATCCTGCTTGTCCGAATCTTGAAGATCAGACAAAGTTGTTCGATCTCATCCGTCCCGAACGCGTTGGTATTACACTCACCGAAGAATATCATCTCGAACCGGAGCAATCGACGACAGCCATCATCTGCCATCATCCGGAAGCCAGATACTTTGGCTTGAAATAAGCGAGGCTCAGAGGCTAGTTACGAAGTGAGCGACGACGGACTTCCATTCGCGCGGCGTTTCGAATGGGGATAGATGCCCGGTATCCGGGAGTTCTTCGTAGCGTGCCCCTTCGATCCCAAGAGCGATCGACTTCGTGACGCTGCTTGGCATTAATGTGTCTTCGGACGAGGAGATCACGAGCGTCGGGCACGTGATCTGCGCGAGGAGGTCTCGAGAATCGTCACGGTTCGCCATGGCGCGAAGTGCGGCAGCAACGGCGAGAGGATCTGTCAGGGTAATGAGTTGCTGAAGTTCTCTAAACCGATCCGGTCGCGAACGTTTTGTTGTCTCACCGACAAGTGCATTGAGTTGCCGTTTGATGACGGCGTCGATCCCATGATGCTCGACGTCGAGCGCATATTCTTCGCGGCCCTTCTTCGCCGGTTCGTCATCCGCCTCGGCTTTTGTGTTGCTAAAAATCAGCGCCTGGATCTCCTCCGAGTAGAGCCGATAGTATGCAAACGCAGCATAACCGCCCATCGATGTGCCGCCGACGATACAGTCGCGGATATTCCGCTCTGCTAATTCGTGGTGAAGCTGTTTCATTGCGCCGCTGATTGTCCATGCAGCTTGTCGTGCCGCATCGCCGAAGCCGGGGAGATCGACCAATACGATCGAGCGGTCAGGGAGGGTATCGGCAAGCATGGTTGCCGCATCCCGATACATCGCGCTCGACAGCGGAAAGGCATGGATGAGCACGACAGGTGGCGCAGGCCGACCTGCGCCGATGATCCGAACTGATATCATGATGGTACCGAAGCAGCGATCACGCTACTTCGATGAACGATAGGTACGCGAGAGAAGAATCCCGCTCGGCTCCTCGATCTCGTCGATGAGTACCGGGCCCTCTCCTTTGGCAAAATAGATCGTCCATCGAACCGGGGAGGTCGTTGTGCCTCCGGCCTGATCGGCAAAGCGGTAGTTGACGACAAAGATGCGGCTGAAGATCAGGCCATTCGTCAACTTGAGGCTGTCGATATACCGGTCAACATCGGCTCTTAGCGAAACGGACACGCCGAGCGAGTCGGAAAATATTTTCCCCGCATCCCACGTGCCGCCGACATGGATGCCGGCGTCGTCTGCACCGAGCAGCCTGAATTCAAGCGGGAGCAATGTATGAACAACGGTTCTCTGCGTGGGGCTGGAGTGAAGTTTGGCCCAGGGCCCACCCGATCCGTTCGAAAAGGAATGGTTGTATATACCCGAGTCGCTGGTCCCTGCGAAGGCGTTGCCATTACAGAGAGTGATCGCATTCAGCACCGAATAGGACGACAAGGGTACCGATGGTGCTGTCGTCACAACCTGGTTCGCTGTTTTGAAAATAGCACAATTTCCACGTTCGTTTGCAAGAAGCACCGCCGAGAGGTTGAACGCATCGACCGCGGCGAGCGTAAAGAACGAATTTGTGAGAAGATGAAATGTATCCTCCGTCGGTATCCACGAAGCAGTTATTCCGGTCGATGTGGAAGTCTGCAGACTGATGATGAATGTGGTATCGGTCGCTCGCGTAATTACTCGGGGTGTCGCACTGCTATAGCGAACTGCTGCGGGCAGGGTCTTCCAGTACACATCGGAGTCCGGATTGATATAGTAGATTCCCCCTGAGGCGTCAGATGCCAGAAAGGTAGTCGCGCCGCTGAAGGGTGCTCGGGAAGTGGCCAGTAGTGTTGCGCTCGAATCGATTGCGGGCAATCCAGGGGCGACAAGCGAAGGCTGAGATGCCATGCGGTAAATTCCGTTTCTGATGATCGATGCGAACATACCGTCGGACGACGAACAGATAGCTCTGATGCCCCCAAGTTTCCCCGCATATCCGAGGGACCACGACTGCCCGCCATTCGAGGAGATATAGACTAACCCATTCACAGTTGCGGCTGCGACAACTGTTTTCGAATTGAACGGGCCATAGGCGAAATCGACGATCGCGTCTTTCGCAGAGATCGAAAGTCCGGTCGACAGACCCCATGAAGTTCCTGCGTCGCTTGAGTAGAAGACATGGCTCGAATCGTCGCTTGCGACCACTTGCTTCCCTGCGTCGCCGAACGCGAGAATCTTCCGAATATTGCGTGGCCGATCGATGCTATCGTATCGTACGCCGGAAAGAGCATAGCCGCTCGGCACGCGAATGATGCTTCGCTCGGTCAGGCCGGAGACGGTGAGCGAATCGTTAGACGAATGAAGCAGGAGCGTATCGCTGCCTGACGTATTGAAGTTTTCGATCGCTTGATAGCGGTCGCTCTCGGCAGTCGCGGCGAAGTGCAGAGTGATTGTCGAGGTAGCTCCGGTTTTCGGCTGTAGGGTCGTGTAGATGATCGTATCGATCATATTCCACCCGTACGAAGAAGCACCGGCCCCGGTCGGCGGTGGGACATCGACAATGTTCTTCGAGCAACCCGCAGCGAACAGTGCAACGACCAGAAGCGATATGTACGTGCGCTTGATCATGGCAAACGGTATTGGAAGCCGGCACGAAGCGTGATTGCCGGCGTGAAGATCCTCGACTGTGGTGTGCTTGTCGTCGAGTATTCGACCGGTCCGCTCACGCTGGATGGCGTTGTAACCGTGGTTGCGGTAGTGTTCGTAAGCACACCGGAGTATAGTGCGAATACCTGGAAATCCAGTCCGTCCGTTAAGCCAGGTTGGAAGCTGATGCCTGCCTGGGCACTGCCCATCCACCCGCCTGCGCTGCCGAACGCGCGTCCGCCCCCAGCCGAGAGTTCGATGCGAACAGCATCATACGGATTCACGGTGTATCGAAGTGCAAGACGCATGAACGTACTCGTCGACGTCGTCGATGTTGCGTGTGTAACGATGCGGGATATGCTCGGATCGGAAATGACCGACGAGGTCGGAGTGAGCGCCTGACTCGAACTCACTCCTCCTTCGACACCGACAGCCCAATGTGCATCGAGCATACGGTCGATTCCAAGCAGAGGATTTACTTCGGTGCGGGTAACGTACGAGTTGCTCCCGCTCGGCACATAGAGGAATGTAGTGCCAAAACCGAGCGAACCACGAAGTGCCCAATCGCTGCGGCGTCCGTCCGGATGCGTCACCAGATCGCGCAACGACTGGCGGCTTCCCGAATTCGAACCGATGATGTTCGTCATACCTGCATCACGAATAGCGACGGTCGGGATTTGAGCGATTGATGACTCGGACGCAACTGCAGTTTCGGTATGCTGTCCGATGATTTCGGTGGTGCTACTGGCACGATCGCGCGCGTCAATGTTCGTATGTTCGGCCGATACTACCTCCGAGCGATGCATTCGCTGGCGTGGTTGTGACGAATGTGCGATCGCATGTATGCGGTCCGGACGAAGGTCAGTATTCTTGTTCCCGGTTGCGCTCGTCGATGACACCACGTTCGAATGAACGCCAGAGTTGTCCGCAACTGCGCCTGTAGGTTGTGACGTGCCGGTGGCGGGTTGGATGTTCGACGGCGATGGTGCAGTTGACATACCCAACGGAGTGTGCGCGTCTGTTGCAGACGAATGCTCTGAGGTAGAGGCCGAGCCGAATCTACGGTCCGATGTCGGAACGTCGTTAGGCGACGGCGAGCCGGCCATGCCGTACCAATAGACAGCACCACCGGCAAGCAACGTAACGAGGCCGCCGAGTGCAAAACGGATCGGGTATTGGCGTAGCAACAATAGCAGCGACGAAATCGCCGAACGTCCGCGCAACGCCGTAGTTGTCGTTGTTCCGATGACAGCAGGCAAACGCTTTGCGAGCGTCTCTTCGAGTTCTACCGGGACATCGAACGGTCGCTGAGCCACGCGCGTCAACTCCGAGAGCTTGATGTGCTGCTCGAGAATGACGCGCTTCTCTGGGCTGACCGAAAGCTGATGCATCAGCTCTGCGGAGTCATGCTCGTTAAGCGAGCCGTCAAGATAATCGAGTATGCGATCTTCGGTACTCATGCTTCTTCCTCCTCGTCCGCAGCGAACGGCGTTCCGTTCGCGCGATAGGTTTCGTCGGTAATGATCGGTGCAAGCAACTTCCGCAGCCGTTGTTTGGCGCGGTGAATGCGAACTTTCGTGAGTGTGATCGTCGTCTGCGTGATCTCTGCGATCTCTGGGTAACCCAGGCCGTCGAACTCGCGCAAGATGAACGGCTCGCGGAATTCGATCGGCAGTGTGGCAACCGCTTCTTCGATCGCTTCGCGCAGCGAGCGTTGCTCGCCGGCGAATTCGGGTGAAAGACGCCGCTCGGTGCTGGGCAGATACGGATGATTTTCGATCGTCTCTTCCGGGCGCTTCGACCGGTAGATGTTCAGCGCCACATTGCGAGCGATCATGTAGATCCAGCCCTTTACATTTTCTCCGTAGCGGAATGTATGCAGTTTCTCATACACCTTGATAAACGTCTCCTGATACGCATCACCCGCTTCGGCGCTGTCGCCGCCGAGCATACGCAAACAGAAGGTGTAGATCTCGCTCTTGTAGCGGGTATAGAGTTCGGCGAATGCGCGCTCGTCGCCGGCGCGAAATGCCTCGATGAGCTCTAGATCCGTTCGCACCTTCGTCGAAGGTTTCGTAGCCACATCACTCGCCGCTTGCACCGGAGTGCCGCGACGACGATCGCCCGTCTCCGGTCGGACACGGGCCCCTATGGCCGTAAGAGACTGCATTCAATGTAAATAAAACACATCCTGCAACGGAGAGTTACAGTCCGGGCAGGGGAATTACGCCCGAATTCGAGAGGCTATAACTTCAATAAAATGGTAGGCTTGTGCACCGTCATGCCGTTCGCGAAGGCCGCTCTGCAATTGCATCAGACATCCCGCATTCGCCGTGGCGACGACCGGAGCACCGGCAGAGCCGATGATCTCCATCTTTCGGGCCAGCAGTTCACGGGCCATTTCCGGGCGCTCGACGTTATACGTGCCGGCACTGCCGCAGCAGATATCGTTCTCTTCGAGGACCGTCACCTTGGCATTCGCGATCGTGCGAAGAAGCTGTGCTGGAAGGTCAACGATCTTCTGACCGTGATAGAGATGACAAGGTGCGTGATAGGAGATGTGTGTCGGTTCGTCGAAACGCAAACCAAGACGCTCGAGGTCCGAAAGATGATGCTCGAAGAGAAATTCGGAGATGTCCTTGATCTTCGCTTGCGCGGGATGGGATGCACCGAGCATCTTCGAGTACTCTTTCATCGTCGCACCGCAGCCCGCGATGTTCGTGATGAAGTAGTCCACCCCTGAGCGCTCGATGGCATGGAGAGTCGTGCGAGCGAGTGTGCGCGCATGCTCACCATACCCTGCATGTGATGCGAGAGCACCGCAGCAACTGATCTCGGGGATCGTATGCACATCGTACCCAAGTGCATTGAGCACGACGATCGTCGCATCGTTGACCTGCTTCGTGAAGACGTCACCGATGCAGCCGATGAGTAGGCCGACCGAACCAATATGTTGCTTCGTTGTCGGGTATACTCCATCGCGGTCATGAGGGAAGGGGATGCTATCCGGCGTTATGCGAAGCGGAGCGAAGATGCCAGTTGTCGTGTCGAAGGTCTTTCGTGCAAGCCTCAGCAGGCGAGTACGCGAGAGCAGCGCCAAGCAAAACTGTCCGAGCCGAGTGAGCGCACGCGAGCCAAGCACGTTCGTATAGACGAATCGGTGCAACGGCCCTCGCGAACCTGTTTGTGCGATCGCGTCGCGAGTGTGCTCCATCAGGACGGAGTACTGCACACCCGACGGACACGCCGTTTCGCACGCGCGGCAGACGAGGCACGAAAGTTCGTGCTCCTGCACGAGCGGGTCGGCGATATCGAGAGCGCCTTCGTTGACCGCTTTCATCAAGTAGATGCGGCCGCGCGGGCTGGACATCTCCTCGTGCGTTACTCTGTAGGTCGGACAGAAATCCAGACACAGCCCGCAGTGAATGCACGCGAGCAACTTGTCGTCGATATCCGCGAATATGTGCTTCTCGTCAGACAAGGATGTGTTTGGGATCGAACACCGCACGAACGTTTGACAGCAGGCTCACTACTTCTGTATCCGGTTCTGCCCTGAGATGTGATACACGTACTCGAGCGAGCGTCTGACTCCACTCTGCATTGCTCAACTCGTGGTGGATATGCTCGCGAAGAGCATTCATCGCTTGGTCCACATCTTCGCTGTATCCCGAGAGTTCGATGATCGGAGAGTCAACATCGGCCATGAGAACGCTCGGATTCAACCGTCGCGTTATCTCAAGCCCAGCCGGCACAATGGCGAATCGCGCAGTGCGCTCCGGTTTCGGCTGCACCTTCATCGTCAGCGAGAGGATCGCCCCGAATTTCCCGCGCGAGCCACAGAACGCACGGTGAATATCGTACCCTGCGACAGACTTCACCACCCGCGAACCGCTTTTGAAGATCGTACCGTCCGTGGTGCAGAACGTACCTCCGAGGATCGAGGTGCGAAGCATCCCGAGTATTGCTGCACGGGGATGGTAGTGGTCGTTAATGACCGCAGCACCAAGCGATGTTTCCGGGATCTCAGACGTGACAATTGTTGGTATCCACTGACCCTGTGCCGCAAGCAGCGTTTCAAGAGCGATAAGTGTGATGCCGGGCTCGACGACGATCACCATCTCTTCGGGCTCATACGAAACGACCCGATCAAGCTTCGCAAGCGAAAGTGTATCGATCGTAGAATCGGAAAGCGTATCGTATGCGATACGCAGCGGCGACGACCGCTGTGCAAGAAAGCGTGCAACGTCCTCGGAGGTCTCCGCAAGTGTGATCACGATCTATTCGACAGCAATATCGTGAAGATGCGGCTCGTTCGAAAGTGCAAGCTGCCCGCACGCCGCTTCGATATCAACACCAGCCGACGAGCGAACCATCACATGCGCTCCGTGCTCTTTGAGCTGACGGATGAACTCGTTGAAATGCGCTTCGGAGCTTGGGTGTAGCGTCGCGCCGAGTCCGCTCGGTTGCGTAAAGTCGATGGGATGGAAGGGGATGACGTTCACCTTGCTTGGCGCACGACGAGCGATCTTTGCCAAGCGCTTTGCATCCGCCGGCGTGTCGTTGAGCTTGTCGAAAAGAATGTATTCGTAGGTGACCGGGATGTGCGTCTCGCGGTAATAATCCTCCATTGCAGCGATGACCGTATCGAGCGGATACTTTTTGTCGATGGGCATCAGTTGCACGCGCAGTGCATCGGTTGTGGCATGCAGCGAGAGCGCAAGCTTGACCCCCAGTCCCTCTTTTGCAAAGCGGCGAATCTCATCGGGGAAGCCGCTCGTCGAGACGGTGATCCGTTTGGCGCCGATGATCTCAAGCTCGGGATCGGTGAGTATGCGCAGCGACGCGACGACGTTCTCATAGTTGAGCATCGGTTCGCCCATGCCCATGTACACGACGTTCGTGATCTTCTCGCCGCTCGCGTGCTCGACCGCGATGTATTGGCCGACGATCTCGCCGACAGTGAGGTTGCGCTTGAGCTTCAGTGATGCCGTCGCACAGAACTTGCAATCGAGCGGACAGCCTACCTGCGTCGATAAGCACAGTGTCTTGCGGCGTGCTTCGCCGCGTGCATCGCGCATCTCGCTCGGGATCAGGACGGACTCGACCTGTCTGCCATCGGAAAGCTCGAACAGATACTTGATCGTCCCGTCAGCGCTACGGGATTCTTTGACGATCTTCGGATGGACGATCGGGAAGCGCGCGTCAAGTGAAGCCCGCAGTGCTGCTGGCAGGTTCGACATCTCGGCGAACGAGCGAATGCCTTTTGCGTAGAGCGCGTTATAGATCTGACGCGAACGAAATCGCGGCAGCGACGGATCAGCCTGCGCAAGCGCAGCCGCGATCGCGGGCTCATTCAAGCCAAAGAGCGTTGTCGGGGTCTCGTTCATTCGTTGTGCTAACAGCAAACTTCTCGCACTAATGCCGCCGCTGCATACCGTACCAGTATTCCGATTCCGCGACGAAAAAGAACGAGCCGCTCTGCGTCAATGGCGCGGAGCCTTACGTGTGACGGGCAAGAAGCTCGTGTTCACCAACGGCGTCTTCGATCTTTTGCATCGGGGCCATGTCACCTATCTCCTTGCAGCCCGCAACGAAGGTGATGCGCTGATGGTCGGGGTGAACGCCGATGCATCGGTGAAACGCTTGAAAGGAGAATCTCGTCCGATCCAGAGCGAAGAAGATCGTGCACTGATCCTCGCTTCACTGAGCGCATGCGATTGCATCGTGATCTTCGATGAGGATACGCCGAAAGAGCTAATCGACTTCGTCATCCCGGATGTACTCGTCAAAGGCGGCGATTACAAGATTGAAGAAATTGTCGGACGCGATACGGTCGAGAAGAGCGGCGGCAAGGTGATGACGATCCCGTTCGTCGATGGGAAAAGCACGACGGGTATTGTGGAGAAGATGAAAGGGTAGTGCTCCATTCGGCATGTCATTCTGAACGAAGGCCGCTTGCGGCCGCAGTGAAGAATCCCTTCGGTCCTGCCTGAATGTTCGTGCAGTCCCGAAGGGATTCTTCGCTTCGCTCAGAATGACAACGATCGCTACTTCATCAGCAACCGCTCGACCGGCTTGCCGCCGACGATGTGCGATTCGACGATCTCCTCGACGTCGTTCTCCGTGACGTGAGCGTACCAGATGCCTTCGGGGTATACAACAACGGCCGGACCCTTTGCACACTGGTCCAAGCATCCGGCTTTGTTCGCTCGTGCCTGACCTTTGAGTCCGCGCTTCTTTAATTCTTCTTTGAGCTTCTTGCGGATGGCTTCCGAGCCTTTTGCTGCGCAGCATCCGCGCGGATCGCTCGGATCGCGGTAGTTCTCGCAGACGAAAATATGGTGCGTGTATTTCGGGACGCTCATCGTCGTGCTCAGTCGCGCATGTCCACGACCTGAATATTTCTCGCGGGCTTGTAGGTGAAGAGACTCTTCGGCAGCGTCTTCTTCGGTGTGATCTTGAGCTTCGCAAGCGTCATCGACGCGTTCGGGGCTTGCGCCGAGATCGAATCGACGACCAACCCACCGCCCTTGGCAACCATCTTGAACTCGACGGTCTTGACATCGCCGATGCTCTTGAAGAGTGACGCAATGTTCGGATGCGGCGTCAGCGTCAGCGTGTAATTGCCTTTGCTTGGGTTGGTGAGCTTCGCATCGTAGTTATGCGCGAAGTCGAGCATGGCTTGCGAATTGGCACCGCTGCTGCCCGCTTTATCGATGACGACCTTCTTTTCTTTTTTGAACAGATGCCACTGCGTCTTGCCGTCGCAGATGAACTCTTCGGTCGCGCTGGTCAGATGATAGGCGTTCGAGTCTGTCGCAAGCGTCATCGTGACCTTGCTCTTATCCGGCAAGGCAAATTGCACCTCGACTCCGGCGCCTGTTTTGTACGTGCTTTCGAGCCGGGCAATGACCTCCTTCGTCGATTGTGCACGCACGAGCATGGGGAGCATCACCAACACGGTGAGCACGATCTTACTGATAGAATGTCTGTAGTTCATTCCTTCTTTCATTCCACTCTTCACTGGTGATCGCAAAGACACGGGTATCGGTCCATTTCCCGCCCTGATGCAATGCGCGGATGGCCGTCCCTTCATAACGCAAACCCAACTTCTCAACGACGCGCAGGCTTGCTGCGTTCTCGGGTGAGATCCAGATCGAAATGCGGTGCAGCCGCAGCACATCGAACGCGAACGCCAGGATCGCCGCCGTTGCCTCGGTCGCAACGCCTCGGCCCAACCAGTCATGGCCGACCCAATAGCCGACGAAGGCAGATTGTGCGACGTTGCGGATAATGTTCGTGACGGCGATCTGGCCGATGATCGTCTCCGACCCCGACTCGCGGATCACAAACCGATAGTCGGTACCGTCGTCCCACTTGTCGAGCGTCGTCCTGATCTTCGCGCGCATCTCTCGGATGCCTTCGGCCCGCGCTCGCTCGTCGTCAGGAGTACCCGGCATGAATGCCGCCAAGTGGTCGCGAAGGCCGCGCTGTTCGAGATCGTAGTAGCTCTCGGCATCTTTGGAGTCGAACGCGCGCAGGACGAGGCGTTTGGTCACGACTCGCTTTGGAATAGGGTACTGTGGCTCGTGTTCGGGAAAGATCACGATACAGGGATCTCTTTGATATAGAATCGCTCTTCGAGCAGTTCTTTGGTGATGCGGTGCCGATGCTCGAACATATCGTTGATCATCCGCTGCACCGAAATCTTGTTCGCCAATCGGCCGATCGCACCGAATGGCAGGGCGTATTCCAACTTGTCGCGCAATTCTGTCAGCGCTGCACACGGCTGGCTGAACGTACGGGAATGGCGAAAGTAGGGGAAGGGACCTTTCACCACGAGGTCGGTGAGCTTGAACGGCGGATCGAATTCGTCGATCTTCACGATCCAATGGCTCTTGAATAATCCGAATTGGGTAATCTCAAGGTACATCGTCCGGGCCGTACCGAGTCCCTCGTCCTTCACCAGCCGCGCCGACATGCCGGGTGGCGAGATCTTGTTGAGGTTCGCAACATCGAGATGAAAATCGAACACCGCCTCGATCGGGGCGGCAATGGTCACAGCACTTTCGACGGTGTAGATCGTCATGCCTTCGCTGCTTCCAACACTTCTTTGACGTGACCCGGGACCTTCACCTTTGAATACAAGGCTGCAATCTTGCCTTTTTCGTCGATGATGAACGTCGAACGCACGACGCCCATGTACTTGCGGCCGTACATCGACTTCTCTTGCCAGACGCCGAACGCTTCGCAGATCTTCTTGTCGGTATCCGCGATCAGCGGAAACGGAAGTTCATACTTCTCTTTGAAGCCTTTGTGCGACTTCTCGGTGTCCGGACTTACACCGATGACCGGAATGCCAGCCTTGCGGAACGAGGGAAAAGTATCACGGAAATCACACGCCTCGACGGTACAGCCGGACGTGTTATCCTTCGGGTAGAAGTACAGGACGAACTTCTTGCCTTTGAAGTCTTTGAGCGAGATCGTCTTCCCGCTGTCGTCGATTCCGGAAAAGTCCGGAGCTTTATCGCCTACTGTGAGCATACCGTTATTGCTGAACTTTGCTAAAGTCTACCTGCAGTTCGCCTTTGGTCACCATCGCGACTTTCCAGTGCTGGCCTTTTTGCTTGACCATCCAGAAATACGCGACCGGATCGGTTTCATGCGGCGATTTCACCTTTACCATGCCGGTCTCTTCAATGTCAGTTGCGTCGAGAAGACCACCGGTGAGGTCTGCTTTGAAGTCCTTATCGACATCGGCGCTTGCAGCGCGGATGAATTTATGGTTACGGAAATCGTAGATCGACTGGATGTAGGTAATGAAGTCGCTGGCAACATAGTCGTTCTTGAAGTACGACTTAAAGAGCCGCGTCGCGATCATCGAGTCGCGCATGCCGACGTTGTTACGAGCAGTTGCTTCGGCAAATCGCTCGGCAGCCTGGATCTGTTCGGTGGCGCCGCGATCGCAGCTGCTGAGCATCGTTGCGACGAGCAGTGCGACAGCGAAACTACCGAAGCGGAATGCCCACGAGTTCTGTGGTCTCTTTGACATAGATCAATACTCCACGATGGATAAAAAAGTTATCGGGCACGGGATACGGCGTGCGGCTATTGAGCACTTCGCGATAGAGCACATCGCCGCTGTCCTTGTCGAGAATGACAAGGTGGTTCGACAGCGTGTTCGCGAGCATCGCATTGGCATCGCCGGTGATGCGTGTGTGGTAACTAAAGACAAGCTTCCCGCCGAAGTCGGCGAAGTCGATCGAGCCGCGAAGTTCATTCACATCGAGCACTTCGCTTACGAGCGCTGCGATCGGTTCGAAGAGCTCCTCGCCCGGAGCGATCGGTACCGAGTAGATAGATTCCGTATCCTCGTTCGCCACAAGCGCCTGCAACCCAAGGATGTTCTCGCGCTCCGAGCCAAAAGCCTCGAGCACTTCGCCACTGCGGCTATCGATCGCAAAGAACTCAGTGCGGCCGAGCGCCTCGCGTTGGGCGTACACCTTGCCGTCGTATTCGAAGAGCATCGCAACATCCGGTTGCTCCCAGCGAACGGTACCGGTCGCGGCGTCGAGCGTGACGATGCCGAGCGGCTCGGGCATGTCGGGCTTGCGGAAGCGATGGATATAGAGATTCTGCGGGGTGAGCTTTGCCGAATGGAACCACCACGGTTCGTCGATGCCGACGTTTCGCCAGATCATCGTGCCCGATGCCACATCGAGGGCAAAGAGCGAAGCCGTCTTGTTCTCCACATCGCGCTCCTCACCGCCGAGGATACCGTTCGGGCTGATGAGCAGGCGCCAGAACATCTTCCCATCGCCGGCTTGGAACTGCCAGGCGGGCTTGAGCTTACTGCCTCGGATGCGTGAAAGAATGCTCATTCGCTACTTCTGCGCAGGTGCAAACACGTAAGCAAGGAGAAACGTCGCCGCTGCTGGGGTACGCAGAAGAGACCTACTTTTCGTATGTGGGTAGAGACAACCGCTACTCTGCAGCCGTGTTCCTGCATAAAAGGAACATCCCGAAATGCAACACATCTCGCTTCGGTCCCGAATTATACATCTCCTCGTCGTCGCGACGCTTGCGATGTACGTCGGCGGATTCGAATATCTTCCCTTCCAGGATCTACCGCAATGGACGTATCACGGTTACGTAATGCATCAATGGCTCGCACATCATGACGATCTCGGCGGCCACTTTCGGCTTCAGCCATATCTTCCCCCGAATTCCGCTGCAACTCTGGTGATCGCAGCGCTGGAGGGCATGCTTGCCCCGATCGTTGCCGGAAAAATTTATCTATTGATCACATTGGTCCTGTGCTATAGCGGAAGCGTTCGGCTGATGTATGTACTTGGATCGCGACAGGAGGCGGTCAACATCCTTGTAGCCATTGGTGGGTGCATGACGCTGGATGTCCAGATGGGCTTTGTAAATTTTGTTTTCGGTCTCGGCGTTGCCCTGCATGGCAGTGTCTATGTACTTCGGCATCGTAGCTCTGCGCTCGGTTTCCCGCTGATGCTGTTTCTTTTTGCCGCATATGTCTCCCACTTTGTCGCCGCTGCGATCCTCTGTAGTGTATTGCTTGTCGTGTGCATGCGCGAAGCGAATGTCAAGCTGTTCAAACGATCGCTATTGGCGCTGCTACCGTCGGTGGTGCTGTTTGTGCAGTACTGCATAGCAAAAGACATTCCGATGGGCCCGACTGACGGATTCTCGGTCACTTATGCGGAGTCGGTCCGTACGTCGATACGGACGTTGCCGGCGGTAGTCATGCCGGTCCACCGGATGAAGCATGTCTTTGAGCCATCAACGGTGTTCGTGTGGTTCGACGCCGTATTTGCGATTGGGTTCTGGATCGGGGCTGTGTGGATGATCGTCCGTTCGATCCGCGCTCGGTACTGGGAGTTCTCAGCCGTGATCGGCGCACTCGCTCTTGCGATTGCCATCTTCTCGCCGGCGTTTCTCGGTGGGATGGTCGCGCCGGGCGTGCGATTTACGTATGTGGGGTATCTTGCAATAGTCGCATTCATTGCCCGGACACTGAGACATCCCCGTTCGCGCCGGGTTCTTGCATTCGGGTTGTGTACTCTAACAATGGTCTCCGCGACGATTCTCGTTTGGTCAACGGCGGTGTGGAATCGAGAGTTGGATGCTGCACCGATCGACACGTTCGGTAATTATGACACACACGGCGGTTCAAATCCGTTCACCCACTTTCATTTCTATCAGGATATTCGCAATCATACACCACGACCGGTATTTCGTAGTGGTATAATCACCTATGTTGAGGACAGCCGCGATATGCGGTAGGCTAATCGAGGAATGCCCACGTCACATCCAATCGGAACGAGAACCCCTCGCGTGGGTAGATCGGGACATTGAAATACGGAGTGCCAAGAACATTCAAGAACTGTACGTTCACTTGTGCTCGCTGATCGATCAGAGCGGAAGCGAGAATGTCGACTATATATCGTGGTGAGGTGAAACGTGAATCGTCGGTGAGTGTCGTCCCGTAGTGCGGAAGACCTCGATAGGCATAATAATCAGTCGCGGCATCGTACGATAAGGCGGGGGTCAGACGATTCAGGTATCGAGTCCGTCCACCAAGACTGAGCCGCAGGTTGCCATCGGCAATATCGCTTTCATAATAGACTCCGGCCTGAGCCGAGATCCGTGCCGATATATCCGACACCAGCGACGGAATGTTCGTGTACGACGAGAGAGGGTGCACGCTCGGCAGGAAAGTCCCGCTTGCATTAATGCGAAACGAACCGAGCCATGCATTGATCGAACCGTTGATGCCTCGCGAATGAAGCGCAGTAGCCGAGAAGGCAGGGTAGTAAAGGCTATCGTTGTAACTCGTGGGGACGAGGATAATGCCCTCCGGTTCGACGCGGTCGAGATATCCGGTTGTGATCGCAATACTGTCGTTGACTCCGAACGGAATGCCGAGCGTAGTGAAGATACCCAAATTGCGCAGTTCATAGGTCGCAAGCGGGTCTGGCGATTGCACGGCCCGATCGCGCATATAGGTGAACTGCGCAGTTACGGAAAGCGCACGGCTCAGGCGTGCCGAGCCTTCGAGCCCGAAGTTCGATAGTGCAAGGTCCGGCTCGGTGTTGCCGCCAAGAGTGAGGCTCGAGAGCGTCCACCGGAAGAAGCCATTGGCGCTCACGCCGAATGCACCGCCGAGCGAAAGCGAATCGCTTGCTAGCGCAGAGTATCGTTTCTCGAGAATATCCGTAGTTCTGTTCGATGGCGTCGTCCGCGACAGCACTTGTGCATCGGCACGAAGCAACGCCCTGGTCGTGAAAGCGCCGAGCGAGAGTTCGGCGGGTTGCTGGAATGTCATCCCGAAACGGTCACCGTTGCGAAGCGGTGCAGCGATCGATGAAAATGTCGAGTCCGCAACGAACAGCTTTCGTGCCGAGATCGTCATATATGCGGCAATGAGCGTCGGGTCTTTCTCGCTCAGAAGCGAGAAGGCAGATTGCCCGAGCAGGTCCAGCCGTGTTCGATGATCGTAGCTGCGCGGCGAATACGTCGGTGCGAGCTGTTCGTCGAAGACATCGGTCGTCGAGTCGATCTTGAACGTCCCGCCATTGGTGCCGCTGAATGCAGATGTGTAGAGGGCGAAGAGGAGCGCGTGAATATTCTTGCTGTCGTAGCTCGCCTGCGAGCGCACCCACCAATCGTCGGTGCGTGGGTTCAGGTTGAGCGTGGTCGAGTTGAGCGCCGACCCGGAGCCCCGGCGGTACACGGCAAGCGCGATATTGAGCGGCTCCGACGGACTGACGGCAAGTAGTCCTTCGAAATTCGAGAAGCTGTGGCCGAGCTCCTGCGTGTAATGCATGCGGGAATAGGCGATCGGCGTTCGGAATGTTTCGATGTGTCCGTCAACGACATCGCTTGCCGCATGATCGAGCGACCCCATCGCGCCGCCATGGGAGATATTGAGCGCACTCAGGAGTTCGATCGGATAGTAGTTCAGCATCGAATTCCCGCTAATCGGGTCGTTGAGTGGCAGGATCCCGTTGATGAACCCAGCGGTAAGCGGTTCTGAGGTGCGCGAAGTGAATAGATTGACCTCGCGGCCATAGCCTTGATCGCCAAGCAATAGCGCGGCGCCGATTCCCGCATTCTCAAGCAGCGATGGGATCGTTTGCGGCGAGCCATAATATCGTACCGCTTCGTTCGTGAGATGCGTACTCGCACCTGCATCGACGGCGATGGGGCGTCGAAACGGACGAACAACAAGGGTCTTTGCGGAATCCGGCCGAGCTAACGAATCGGTGTGGAGAGTCTGAGCGTCTGCGCACCATGCGAGTGCAGATACAAGACCGATCACAGCAAGTACAACCCACGCAGTTCTACTGCGAGGGCGGACGGAGCGTCTCGTTCGGTACTGTTTCAGGGCGATCGGTGTTTATTCAGTTTCCAAGTAACGCGAGAATTGTCAAATTGTTGCATCGAAGGATGATGCATACGCTAGACGCAACGAGCAACGAATCGATATCGCCATAACGCATGAATACCACACCCCGCCGCTTGTGTATCCTCGGTTCGACCGGAAGTATCGGCAAGAATACGCTCAACGTCGTGCGCCATAACCGCGATCGGTTTTCGGTGTATGCCATTTCCGCCCATCGCTCGGTTGACGAAGTGCTCCGTCAGATTCAGGAGTTCTCGCCGAAGGTCGTGGTCATGACCGATAGCGATGCCTATCATGCGGTGCTGCAAGCGGTCGGGACATCCGTTGATGTGCGCTTCGGTGCGGAGGCGCTCGAAGCAATTGCTGCCGACGATGCGGTCGACACTGTTGTCGGCGCGATGGTCGGCTTCGCAGGGTTACGGCCGACAATCGCCGCCATCCATGCAGGCAAGCGCGTGGCGTTAGCGAACAAAGAGACGCTCGTCGTTGCGGGCGAATTAATGACAGGGCTCGCCAAACGCACCGGTGCCGAGCTTGTGCCGATCGACTCCGAACATTCGGCAGTAGCGCAGTGCCTTGTCGGCGAATCGAACGATTTGATCAAACGGATTATCCTCACCGCCAGCGGCGGACCCTTCCGTACGCTACCCGCAGAAGAGTTTGCCGCGATCACGCTCGAACGTGCGCTCAAGCATCCGAACTGGGTGATGGGTCGCAAGATCACGATCGACTCGGCAACCCTCATGAACAAAGGGCTCGAAGTCATCGAGGCGCGCTGGCTCTTTGGTGTAGGGCTCGAGCAAGTGGATGTGATTGTGCATCCGCAGTCGGTGGTCCATTCGATGGTCGAGTTCAAGGACGGTAGCATTAAAGCCCAGCTTGGTGCACCAGATATGCGATTGCCGATTCAATATGCACTCGGTTTCCCCGAACGTCTTCCGGTCGCGTATGACCTGCTCGATTTGCTAAAGAATAATCGCTTCGATTTCGAAGAACCCGACACTACCCGATTCCCGGCGCTGCGGTTAGCGCGCGAGGCGGCGTCACTCGGCGGTGTGTATCCGTGTATCCTCAATTCCGCCAACGAAGTAGCAGTGGAGGCATTCTTGGAAGAGCGCATCGCGTTTACGGATATTCCGCATGTGATCGCCGATGCTATCTCGAACGCTCCGGCGAGCTGTGCCGAACCCTTCGATGTAAACACCGAGGCCGGTATCGCCGCCGGTTTGGAACGTATCTACGATGCCGACGTACAGACAAGAGTATATGCCCAGGAGCGTATCGGGTAGGTGTATCGTCGTTGCAGTCTTGGCAGGACTCGTACTTGCCGCTTCAGCGAGAGCCCAGCCGACCACGACCATGGAAGATTCCGTCCTGCGCCGGGTCGAGCAGATCCCCGATTTTATGGACGTACTTTCCCGCTTCAATGCACACTATGCACGAGACAGCGTGGAATCGATCATGTACGTCGAGGGCATTCCGAGCGATTCGGGTCAAACCGCGATCGAACGGAAGTACTACCAGATCTATGTTGGTGAATCGCATACCGACCATTCGGTGCGATGGTTTTCGTTGCTTGTCAGTAAGGACTTGCAAACAGTGAAGTTCTACGATATTGTCGAGGACCGCATTCACCCGGTCGGCTACTGGCGGAGGCAATGGCCGGCGACACGTTTTCTCAAGCGCAGACCGCCATCACGGTAGGGCTGGGGAGGATCAGTTTGAAGGTTTAAGAAGACGTCATTCTGAGCGAAGCGAAGAATCTCTATGGCGGAGCCTCACTGCGTTTCATCAAGGGATTCTTCGCTTCGCTCGGAATGACATGTATTACGAACGCCAACACTGGCCCCCTACCGGGGCCCGAACCCAATCATTCGAATTCGCATTTACACGGTTATGGAATTTCTGCAAACGCTCTTCTACTTCATCCTGACGATTTTCGTCCTCGTTTCGATCCACGAGTTCGGACACTTCATCGCAGGTCGCATCTTCGGGATGTATGTCCCGGTCTATTCGATCGGGATGGGCCGCCGTCTGTTCGGGTGGAACAAGCTCAACGGCTTCACCTTCGGTCCGCTCAGTGAAGAGCTCGAAGCACAACTTGGGAAGAATACCGATTACCGTCTGTCACTGCTGCCGATCGGCGGCTATGCACGGATTGCGGGCATGATCGACGAGACACAGATGGAAGAGATCTCCGGTCCGGCCCAGCCGTGGGAATTCCGTTCGAAGAGTTGGTGGAAGAAGTCGATCGTGCTTTCGGCGGGTGTGATCCTGAATTTCATGCTTGCGGGTGCGATCTTCATCGGCCTGAAGTATTCCGAAGGGAAGATCATTTGGAATACGACGACGATCGGCTATGTCGCGCAGAACTCGGTTTCGGCGAAACTGGGTGTATTGCCCGGCGACAAAGTGATCGCGATCGATGGCAAACCAATGACGAATTGGCAAGATGTCGATATCGACGGGACGATCGGACATCTGGGCCGCGACTACGCGATGACACTTGAGCGTGCCGGTACAAAATATACCGTCACGTATCATACGACGGAAATGACGACCGAACCCGCCGAGCTCGATAAGCGATTCGGCCTCTATCCCGAAGGTATGGCAGGCGCGACCGTTAACGATGTGACGGCGTCTTATCCGGCCGATCACGCGGGGTTCAAAGCGGGCGATCGCGTTGTCAAGATCAACGGCGTACCGGTGCTCAACGAGGTGGCGATGATCGATATGATCAAGACGCATGCCAACCAACCGATCACCGTGACGTATGTGCGCGATAATAAAGAGGTAGACGTTGCGGTGACTCCGAACGCCGCCGGACAGATCGGCGTCCAGATTAGCCCCGCGCCGTATTCCGGTCCGACGACGAAGCTGGATTACTCGATGGGAGAGGCGATCTCAACGGGCATCAACGACCTCTTCTATCAGACGAAGATGTACGTACAGAATATCGCGATGATCTTTACCGGGAAGGTAAACTTCTCGAAGAATGTCGGCGGCCCGATCAAGATCGCGCAGTTCGCTTCGCGCAGTGCCAAAAGCGGAATCGTGGCATACCTGAGCTTCATGGCGATCCTTTCGCTCTCGCTTGCTTTCCTGAATATCCTCCCTGTGCCGGCGCTCGATGGCGGACATCTTATTATTGTGCTCATCGAGGCCGTACTTCGCCGCGAGCTCTCGCAGAAGTTCAAGATGGGTTTTCAACGAGTGGGCGTGACGCTGCTCTTGCTGTTGATGGTCTTCATGGTCTTTAACGACCTGCGCGGACTCTGAGCGCTCCCATTTATTTCAAGTAGAGGAATCGTTCATTCGCTTCGAACGAGCCGCTGCGCATACGCACGGTTCGCGGCCCCGATGCGCCTTCGAGTATAATTGGTACGCTGATCACCGCTGTAGCGGTCGGCGGTTGAACGACCTGTGATTGCACAATCGCTCCGGCATCGTTGATAATATCGATCACGATCGGTTCACCAAGACCCCCTCGAACACGAGCATGGATCATGATTGTCCGATGCGCAGGATTGGGGACGATACCGGTGATATAAATCGCACTTGGTCCGTGCTGGAGATATTGTTCGAGTACGTTCGTCCCGCATTCTCCCAACAGCGTGAACGATGACTGCGACTGGGCTGCGAGTGTCGTCGGCAGGCACTCACTTGCACCATTAGCATCTTGAAGATCGAACGCTGCGATCGTGATCGGAGTGAAATTGGTGTCGGTGACATACGTCGAGCAGATCATCGTGCCGAACAATCCGCTTGCGAGGTGCTGACCCGCTGGAACATCGAGCAGCACGCTTGCCGTATCTCCTTCGGCTGCGAAACTGCGAATGCTCATCCCTTGCATGATCGATCCTGTCGTGACGAATGCCGTCGGGGTGAGCAGATCGGTGTTGAGCTTCAGGACGAGGCGCACCGTCCGAACATCGACATAGCATGTATCGAGTACTTCCACGGGAATCGAGACGACGCTACCGGGTACCGATGTGATGGCACCTGCATTGAGTGTGATGCGCACGGGTTGTGGTTGCAATGCGTCGCCATGAAGCTGTGACGTGACCTCTACGGTCGAGCCATCGCTCTTGTGCAAATAGCAGTGCAGGATTGCGTCACGGCTCCCGCCGGTAAGTGGTGCGAATCTTCCGCCGAGTGTGACAGCACTCCCGATCGCGAGCGGCTGCGGTGTGTTTGCGGCAATCGCGAAGTCGGCACTGGCGATTCCTTCGATCCGTAGCGAGTCGAACACAAGCGAGTCGCAGGTCGTATTCTCCAATCGGATCGCAAACGTAGTATCGTTGCAAGTAAGGATGGTCCCAAGTGTCGCATCGCCGAGCGAAAGTACGCCGGGGTCCGACGATCCGGTCCCTGTCATCGGTATGTCGATCATACCGACGTTCGTTGTGATATGAAGCGTCGTATTGTACGTGGTTTTTACGAACGGGTGGAAGCGAACGGTGATGCGAATCGTGTCGCCACCAAGCACTCGCCGGGTCGAGACGTCCGCCGTGATGTGGAATGCTGCTGTATCGGCACCGCCAAGCGTATCCACCGGTATCTCCAGTGTATCGCAACCGGTGCTCACAACCGTCACGGTAAACTCGCGTGCCGAGCACACCGAGACCGAACCGAAATCGATATGATCGGGCGAATAGGAGTAGGATGCCGTGCCCTCGGTGGCGACCGCCGTCACCGTTAGGTTCGTATCGAACGCTTCGTTGATGTCTTTGCCATGTACAACGATGGGGAGCGAATATGTGCCGGGTGTCGAGGGGACGAAGCGAAGCGGAATAGTGATTTGTGAATCCGTTGGGATCGAGACCGGCAGTGTGACGGCGCCAAGCCGATATGGGTCGGGCACGGTCATCGAATCGATACGAACAGACGAGCAAGAGAAATTGCGAAGATGGATCGTTACAAGCGCAGAGTCGCAGATCGTGCTCGTAATCGACGGTTGGGAGAGGACGAGTAATCGTTGCCCCGCTTTCCCGATGCCGCGTAATGAGGTCGTATCCGATTGGGTTGCAGTCGTCACCACCAGCGCTCCGACCTCCGGTCCGACCAGTGTTGCTTTATAACGCAGCAGATATTGTTTCGAGAATCCCGGGTCGAGCACGAACGGGGTGAAGCCCGATCGCAACGAAAATGAGGTGCCGAGAACTTGCACGTTTACAATTGATAGGCCGGTACATCCGAGATTCGAGATGGTGATCGTTCGTACGGAGTCTCCACCACAGACACTTGCTTCACCAAACCCGAGCGAATCGCCGACTACTTCCGCAATCGATAATTTCTCGGGTGAGGGAAAGGCGTTGATCGTGATCGTTACAATAGTGTCCTGGATGAACCCGTCGGCCTGACGAATACTAAAACGGATCGTTCTGGTATTTGTCCCACTTGCGACCGGCTTGAATCGGATCGTTACCGAATCGACAGATGAACCGCCATACCCGAAGAATCGGGGACGATGCGGCGAGGAAAGTTCGTGCAGCGAGTCATCGGGAAATTCGACGCCGATGATCGACACACTGTCGCAATCGGCATAATTAAACTTGAACACGACGGAGGCGCTGTCGCATACTGTCGCATTCAATGGGCCCGAGCTGCCGATTGAAATGACCTTGAACGAATTGAGGACCGACGGCGTGAGTGTCCCGTCGCCGCCGTCGCTTGTTTTCCAGATTCCGCCTACGTGATCGAATGCATAGACGACTGCTCCGCGGCCGGTGACCGCGAATCGTTTGTCGTTGTAATTGTAGGGGCCTCCGATCGGTACCCACTTCAGACCGCCGTCGGTACTGCGGAGCATGCCGTCGTCGAGATTCGTATTTCCGCGCGCGGCATACTGGCGCTGAATATAGACGACCGAACGGCAACCGCGAGCGCCCGAGATACCACCGGTGAGGCCATCGGTCGAATCGGTAAGATACGATTGCTGGAAGGTCACACCGAAGTTCGAACTCATCCCGACGAACGACTGCGAACCAGGGTATGGAATATCGTGCTCGCTCGAAAAGAAGAGCTTCTTGGATGCAGGGTCGGCGAATGCTCCCCATGATTCACGCCTGGCCTGATAGGGAAGCCAGTTTTGGCCGCCATCGACGGTGGTATAGTATGGCTGGCTTGGGTCGCCTTCGGTCGTCATGATCCCGACGTTGTCGTTCATGAAGTCGAGGCCAAGTGCACCGCCGGAAAAGAGGATGTTCGTAAATGTCAGTCCGTCGTCGGTCGAGCGCTTGATGCCCGCATAACGTTCGACATAAAAAATGCCGCGACCGGTGATCCTGATTGAGACGGGGAATGTCGCTTGCGTCCACAACTGCCAGGTTCGGCCGCCATCGTAGGTACGATAGAGACCGCTCCATCCGTGTTCGATCGATTCCTGGATCGTCGCCCACCCGTTGAGTTCGTCGCGAAAGGCCATGTCGGTAACCTGCCCATTGAGACGCATGTTCGGCAGAAGCGAGCGGGTCCAGTGTGCGCCGCCGTCACTGGTAAACCAGATCTGGATCGCCGCGCCGCTCGAATAATCACCGGTACCGATGCATCCGTGATCGGCATTCGTGAATGCCCCGGCACTGCCGACCGACTGAACACTGAGTACTTTCGTCCAATGTTGCGCCGAGGCCTCCGTCCGACAGATGACGAGCAGCAGGCAGAGCGATATGAACGAAATGAATTTCACTCTTTGATGAATCGCATCCCTATGCGAGTACCGAGTACGACGGAGTATGTACCAGCGTGCAAGGAATGAATATCAAGCGTGATGCTTGATGCATCGGACGATCGGATAAGCGATGGGATCGAACGGCCCAGCGCATCGAACATGCGAAGCTCATGTAGATGTGACGGATCGCAGGGGATTCTCACCCAGTCGGTGGCAGGGTTCGGGTAGATCGCAACGTCGGTTGCCAACGCTGTCGAGGATGCCGACGACAGCGTATCGTCCGGCGAACTGACACCGATGCCTTTGAGCACGACAAAGCGCATCCCGAGATTCGTGTGAATGTTCACGGATTCAAGATACTGACGGCCTTCGTGCGGTTTGAACCCGACAGAGGTAGGCGTACTCCCGCCCGGAGCAAGTACGATCGGTAACTTGCTGCCCGAGAGAATGAACACCGACGGGTCGCTCGATGCCACGGCATCGATCACAAGCGTATCGCAGCCGCTGTTGGTAACCGTGTAGGAGAACCGCTTTGTCGAATCGACCGGCACTTTGCCAAAATCGAGTGTCGATGTCGAAAGTGTGAAGCCCGCCTGACCGAGATCGGGAATTCCGCGAAGCATGAAGTCGATCGTTTCATGATTCCCGGAGGATGTCGAATGGAACCACATCCGGCATCGTGCGCTGTCGGGATTCTCGGAGCGGGCACGATACGTGAACGGAACATCAATCGAGCTGTCGCCGAGTACAACCGGGACGAAGCCGATGGCGAATGCGGGGTTCGGCTTGACGAGCTTGATGCTGTCGATTCTGATTGCGGTACATTCGTTGTAACCAACGTGGAATGTTGCTTTCGATGCGACGGCATTGGGGCAGAAGGCATTATGCAAGGTCGTATCGACTGTGAGTTGCACTTGCGACGCCACCAGATCCGTCACCGTACTATCGACACCGACTCGTGTGACCGACAAGATGCCGCTGGAGTCGAGATAAAACACCGTCGAACCGCGGTCGAAGACCTCCATCTGCAACTGTCTCGTCGAAGCAAGATTTGCGGCCCCGACCGACTGAAAGAATTTGCCGAGCGTCGTCGTGCGCAGTAGCTCGCCACGGGTGTGGTGATCAGGGCCGATATACAGAGCACCGGTGCAATCGTTCGTCCCGGCGATAGCGCCTTTGAGATCGAAGATCGGGCTCAGGACTTTTTGCCAGTGTGCTCCGCTATCAAGTGACCGATAGAGGGCACCACCGCCGACATACACAATATTATTGATGTGATCGCAATACGCTGAGCGCATCTCGGTCAGGCCGCTGAGCACAGTGGTCCAGTTGGCGCCGCCATCTCTCGAGAGATATATATCCCCGACGTCCACCGCAACGAACGATTGTGTGCCGACGGCCGTCACCGCCCAAATAAATTGCAGCGGCAAAAACGCAACAGGGAGCCCATTCACGTTCTGAAAGCTCTGGCCGCCGTCGTTGCTATAGATGACATGATTGTTCGAACGGGCGATCACGTGCTTCCCCGCAACGGCAAGGAGTGTTAGCGAGTCGCTCGAATAAATCTTCGTGAAGGTCGTCCACCGATTTGTGGCCTGGTAGAGTCCGTCGTTGCGAACGGTAAAGTAGGCGGTATTGCTGTCGACGGCAATAATCGAGGTGACGACGTTCGAGAGCGTCAGGATGCCACCGATGGTGTCGGCGTCGTATAAACATAGGATCGGAAGGCCCACATCGCTCGTTGCTGCGAGTCCGTGGTGCGGGGTAACCATATCGAATGCGGAAAACCGCCGGGTGCCGATCGTGCTCCACTGAGCCGACGCAACCTGCACGGTAAGACAACACAGCCCGATATAGACGAGAAATATCGAAGCAACGCGCTTCACAGTTAGTGTAGCCTCCGGTGAAAGATTCGAGTACAGATTACTCCCTCTCTTACTATGTCCCGACCGCTGCGATAGGTTTCCGCGTCGGTTTGGGGCGCCTCAGGGGCATCGAGCGACGTATCTGCGGCGATTTCCCCATATAGATGACAAAATGAATGCCCGGTTTGTAACACTCAACGGTCAACTTCTTCACAGGGCTCGATCTTTCTGCGTATTTTTGTGTTTACTCGTTTCTTCACCCAAACAATAGTATCACGCGCATGGCAACCGATTTCTTGACGCGGCTTGATGCCGTTATCGCCGAATACAACGTCCTGAACCACCCGTTCTATCAGGCCTGGAATGCCGGCACCCTGACGAACGCGCAGCTTCAGGAATACGCCAAGCAGTACTACCAGTTCGAGCGCAACTTCCCGCGCTACGTCTCGGCCGTCCACAGCGGCGCCGACGACCCGATGGTACGCAAACAGCTCCTCGAGAACCTGCTCGAAGAAGAGTGGGGCGAGGAAAATCATCCGGAATTGTGGCTTCGCTTCAGCGAATCGCTCGGCTCGGATCGCACCGATGTTCGTGCCGCCAAGCCCTACGCCGAAACCGCGTCGCTCGACGGGACCCTCATGGGTCTTTGCCGTAACGGCTCGACGCTCGAGGGTGTAGCGGCACTCTATGCGTATGAGTCGCAGATCCCGGAGGTCTCTACCACGAAGATCGAAGGGTTGAAGAAATTCTACGGTGTCGAGAGCGACTACGGGTTGTCGTTCTTCAAAGTACACGAAGAGGCCGATATCGTCCATCGCCGTGCAGAACGCGATATGCTTGCGTCGCTCATCACGACGAAGGAAGACGAAGAGCTTGCGATCTCCGCAGCCCGCGCCAGCGCCAAGGCATATTACGAGATGCTCACCGGCGTCGTCCGCGAGAACAACATCGTCTGCCCGTCGATGAACTGAGCGTACGTACTACGCGATCATACGAAAAAGCCCTCGCTCTGCGAGGGCTTTTTGTTTGCCACACAATTATGCGGTTAGAAATTGATGCCGATCACCAGTGAAATAGTGGCGACGAGCAGACCGTCGAAGATCGTCACGAGCACGATCGTCTTCCATGGCCATCGGAGGGTGTTTGCCGCCGTACTCAGCGTTGTTATCGCAGAAAGGAGCAGCACGCCACCTTCCTTCTGGTGCAGCGATTCTATTCCCATCCCGAACGCCTTTGCGAGGTACACGCACAGTGAAGCGATAAGCATCGTCCCGATATAGGAGACGAACAAGCGGGTAGTAACGTCCTGGTCCGCACGTTGCTCGGCGGTCATCTTGAAGAGGCTCATAGTTTGTGTAAGTAGGCGTTGATCATGAGACAACCTCCCATCATGAGTACCCGTTCCTCCGTTGGTAGTGGCTCGGTTTTGGTTGTATTTCAATCGTCATTCTGAGTGAAACGAAGAATCCCTTGATGAAACCCTATGAGGCACCGCCAAAGGGATTCTTCGCGTTGCTGAGAATGACAGCTCCTTACACCGTTTCAAACTGAGCCACAACCCCTCCGTTCGGTTCGGAATGGCCTTCTCGCCGAAAGCGTTATCCTGCGATTGCATTATAGATTGTTGTAATCCATGGCCAAGAACAACACCCCGAAACGGTACGACCTCAAAGACTTTTTCCGCAATCCCGACCAGTCCGGGTATCAGATCTCGCCCGACGGCAATTGGATCTCGTACCTCGCACCCTACGAGCGTCGGCGCAATATCTTCGTTCGTCCGCGAGCAGGCGGGGAAGCACGCCGCCTCACGAGCGAGACGGCCCGCGATATGGCCGGATATTTCTGGAAGCAGAACGACCGGCTGATTTATGCGAAGGATTTCGGCGGCGATGAGAATTTTCATCTGGTTTCCGTCAGCGTCGATGGCAGCGACATCAAGGACCTTACGCCGTTCGAGCAGGTGACCGTTCAGGTCGTCGACGATCTCGAAGAGCACCCGACCGAGATGATCATTGCGATGAATAAGCGCAACAAAGAGATCTTCGACGTCTATCGAATCGATGTGACCACCGGCGCGATGAGTATGATCGCAGAAAACCCGGGGAACATCACGCATTGGGTCACCGACCATGACGGGAAACTACGTGTCGCACAAGCGACCGACGGCGTAAACACCACATTGTTGTATCGTGCAACGGAAGCAGACGCCTTCCAACCGGTCCTGAGTACGAATTTTCGTGATTCGATCAGCCCGCTCTTTTTCATGTTCGATAATACGAACCTCTATTGTGCAAGCAATATCGGCCGCGACACCGAAGCGATCGTGCTCGTCGATCCGGCAACCGGCGAAGAGAAGAAAATGATTTTCCAGCATCCGGAAGTGGATATTACGCGATTCCATTATTCGCGTAAGCGCAAAGTTATTACGCACGCTACGTACACGACGTGGCGAACCGAGCGGCACTTCTTCGATCATGCGACCGAAAAACTCTTTGCACGGCTCCAGGAATTGCTGCCGAATTATCAAGTCACGATCGCCAGCGAAAATAAAGACGAGGACGTGATGATCGTCCGTACGTTCAGCGACCGCTCACTCGGTTCGTTCTATCTCTTCGAGAAAAACACCGACACGCTTACGAAGCTTGCCGATGTCAGCCCCTGGCTCGACGAGAACGACCTCTGCGAAGTGAAGCCGGTCACCTACACCTCGCGCGACGGACTCACCATTCACGGATACCTTACCGTGCCGAAGGGCAAAGAGGCGAAGAACCTTCCGGTGATCGTCAACCCGCACGGCGGACCGTGGCATCGCGATGTATGGGGATACAATCCGGAAGTGCAGTTTTTTGCCAATCGCGGCTATGCGGTGTTCCAGATGAATTTCCGAGGTTCGACCGGGTACGGCAAGAAATTCTGGGAGGCATCGTTCAAGCAATGGGGCCGCGCAATGCAAGACGATGTGACTGACGGTGTGCAGTGGCTCATCGCACAAGGTATTGCAGACCCCAAACGTGTCGCAATCTACGGTGGCAGTTACGGCGGATATTGTACGCTGGCGGGAATGACGTTCACGCCGGATCTCTATGCATGCGGCATGGATTACGTCGGCGTATCGAATCTCTTCACCTTCATGAAGACGATCCCGCCCTACTGGAAGCCGATGCTGGAAATGATGTACGAAATGGTCGGCGATCCCGAGAAGGATGTGGAATTGCTTCGAGCTGCTTCGCCAGTCTTCCATGTGGATAAGATCAAAGCGCCGCTCTTTGTCATTCAAGGCGCGAAGGACCCACGCGTGAACATCGAAGAATCCAACCAGATCGTCGCCGCACTACAAGCGCGCGGTATCGACGTACCTTACATGGTCAAAGAAAACGAAGGCCACGGGTTCCACAACGAGGAGAACCGGTTCGAAGTGTACGAGGCGATGGAAGGATTCCTGGCAAAGCATTTGAACTGAAGGCGTACCGGTATTCGATAGGTAGCCCACGGCTGAAGTCGTGGGCTAAGCTCATTCGGTTCTCCGAACGGTGAGAGGAGTAGCCTTCGTTGCTCTCCCGTCCACGAATTTATCCATTCGCGGAGCCTGGCGATCTGCGTGTCGGCGTATGAAACAAATCCTCCACGTGTACAGTACGCTTAGCATTCATCATTCTATGCACATCGATGTACCATCGCTACCGTGTTCTTCTCGTGTTGTTGGTGGTTTTCGTGCCGCTCGGCGCGTACGCCTCGCGCATTCCGATTCGAGACTTTTTTCGCAATCCGGAACACTCATCCTATCAAATCAGCCCGGATGGGAAGTGGATCTCGTATCTGGCGCCATACGAGAAGCGAATGAATATTTTCGTCATGCCCGTCGGCGGCGGCGAGGCCAAGCGGATCACCTCCGAGACGGCGCGCGATATGGCAGGATACTTCTGGAAGTCGAGCGACCGGATCGTCTACCTGAAGGACAAATCGGGAGACGAAAATTTCCATCTCATCTCGGTTAATCGCGATGGCGGCGACCTCAAGGATCTGACTCCGTTCGATAGTGTGCGTGCCCAGATTGTCGATGCGCTCGACGAACGACCGGATGAAATGCTGGTCGGGTTGAATAAGCGCAATCCGGAGATATTCGACGTATACCGCATCAATATTACGAGCGGTGAAATGACGCTTGCTGCAGAGAACCCAGGGAATATTTCCAGTTGGCTCGCCGATCACAACGGCAAGATACGCGTCGCCGTCACGACCGACGGTGTCAATAGCACGGTCCTGTACCGGCGATCGGAGAACGACGGGTTTCAGCCGATCGTGACGACGAACTTCAAAGAGTCCATGACCCCGCTTTTCTTCAGCTTCGACAACCGTTTCCTGTATGCATCGAGCAACATCGGCCGCGATAAGGAGGCCATCATCATCTACGACCCCGTGAACAAACGCGAGATGCGACAGATCTTTGCGCACCCGGATGTGGATGTCGAAGGCTTGCGATACTCGCGTAAGCGCAAAGTGCTGACCGTCATTGATTACACGACGTGGAAGAACGAACGGAAATTCCTCGATCCGGTTACGGAGTCGATCTATAAGGACATTGAGAAACAGTTGCCCGGATATGAGATCGGTCTGAACTCCGCCGATACGGCAGAGTCGGTCTTTATCGTTCGGACCTACAACGACCGCACACGTGGATCGTACTATTCGTACGATGTCGCGAGCAACACACTCACGAAGCTGGCTGACGTCTCTCCGTGGCTCCCGGAACATGACATGTCCGAGATGAAACCGATCACCTACACTTCCCGTGATGGTCTCACGATCCATGGGTACCTGACCCTTCCCAACGGCAAAGACCCGAAGCACCTGCCGGTGATCGTCAATCCGCACGGCGGACCGTGGGCGCGCGACGAGTGGGGGTTCGACGGTGAAGTGCAGATGTTCGCAAATCGCGGCTATGCAGTCCTACAAATGAACTTCCGCGGGTCCACTGGATACGGCCGCACGTTCTGGGAAGCCTCGTTCAAAGAATGGGGAAAGAAAATGCAGGACGACGTGTCCGATGGCGTCAAGTGGCTCATCGATCAAGGTATCGCCGATCCGAAGAGAGTAGCCATCTACGGCGCAAGCTACGGCGGCTATTGCTCACTAGCAGGAATGACGCTAACCCCACAACTCTATGCCTGTGGGATCGACTATGTCGGCGTCTCGAACCTCTTTACCTTCCTTGGCACGATCCCCCCGTATTGGAAACCGTACCTCGAGATGTTCCATGAGATGGTCGGTGATCCGGTGAAAGATTCGGTCATGATGCACGACGTCTCACCGGTATTTCATGTCGATAAGATCACCTCGCCGCTGCTGGTGATCCAAGGGGCGAAAGATCCGCGTGTCAATATCAATGAATCGAACCAGATCGTCGAAGCACTGAAAAAGCGTGGCATCGATGTCCCCTACCTTGTCAAGCAAAACGAAGGTCATGGCTTCCATAATGAAGAGAATCGAATCGAGGCATATGAAGCGATGGAAGGATTCTTGGCAAAGCATTTAGGGGAGTACTAAGTAGTCAGTAGCCAGTAGTCAGGTATTGCATTCCACCTGAGTACTGGCTACTGACTACTCGTCGAGCAGCGCAATGCGCATCGGTACCTCGACGTTCACCACATTCGACGGCTCGCTCTTGTTGCCTGCGAGGTCGTAGGCTCGCAGATAGTACTTATACTTGCGACCGGATTGCGCGAGGTTGTCGGAGTACATCGAGACCGTGACCGAGTAAATATGCTCGAAGTGCTTGCCGTCGTCTTCCGATCGCCAGATCTCGTAGCCTGCGACCTGTTCGTTATCGACGGCCTTCTCCCAGTTCAATCGGATCTGATTCGTGCGTGCCAAGACCTTCAACGGTTCGGCCGATTGCCACGTCGGCGCGATCGTGTCGTCGCTCAGCGGCGCGTGTTGGTACCCCTTCGGCCAGAGGCCACAGACGACTTCATGGAAGGTCTCGTCGAGCGCTTTGCAGACATTCCAATAGATACACTTGACGATCGTGTCGCGCTTGCCTTCGCGGACCTTCTTGATCACATCAGGGTCGGCGAGCAATCCACGGGCCATACCAATCATGTCGGCGCGATCGTTCTTCAAGACTTCTTCGGCGAGATCGGGCGTGGAGATCTTGCCAGTTGCGATGACGGGTGTCGTCAGCCCTTTTGCACGGAGTTTTCGCCGCGCGGCTTCGGGCATGTGGAGGTTGTAGCCGTCGGGGTATTCGGCGGGTGGCATGCAGCGGTCGCCGCTGTAGCCTGTGTACGGATACAAGACTTCGCCTTCTTTGTGTACGGCGTCTTCGAATTTGCCGCCGGCCGAGAGCGAGATGTAGTTCACACCCGTCTCTGCCATGCGCACAGCGATCTCTGACGATTCTTCCGTCGTGTAACCGCCTTTGATGCTTTCTTCGCCGAGGAATCGAACGCCAACAGCAAAGTCGTCGCCCACCATCTTGCGAACATGCTGCACCACTTGCAGCGGTACGCGCAAGCGGTTCTCGAGCGACTTCCCGCCGAACTCGTCGGGGCGTTTGTTCTTGCGCGAGAGGAACGAGCTCATTGTATAGGCATGGGCCATGTGCAGCTCGACACCGTCGAACCCGCACTCGCGTGCGCGCACCGCCGCCTGACCGAACTGCTGGATGATGAGCTTGATGTCGTCGCGCGAGAGGTCTTCGATCTTCTGGCGCCAACCCGAGCGGGCGATCTTGAGGAAGTGGATGATCTGCGGGACGATCATTGACGGGCCCGCATCGTGCACGCGCGTTGCAAGCTCGGTCAGTCCGGGCTTGAAGTCGTCGCTTGCGATCTTCAGGAGGGGACCGCTCTTGGCGCCATGTACGCTCATTGCTTCGACGACGATCAGCCCGACCTCGCCTTTGGCGAAGCGCACGTAGCGATCGGTGATCGCCTGATTGACAAGGCCGTCTTCGCCCGAAAGGCGCGTGACCATCGCCGGCACGACAAGCCGGTTCGGGACGGTCATCGAATTGATCTTCAGCGGGGATAGCAGGTGTTCGTACATCGAGGGTTAGCAACACTCGATGTGCACAAAAAAGCCCCGCTCAGACGGGCCCTACTTCTCGACGGCGAAGGAGCCAAACACTATGGCCGAGCCAGTTTCGATTCGGTATCGATAGAGACCATTTGAGAGTGTGCTCGCATCGATGGCAACACTATGAGGCCCTGGATTCGAAGCGTCGCGGATCTTGTGGACGACGGCACGCCCGAGCGCGTCAAATACGGTGAGACTGCTTCGTCCCGCGTTCGGCAGCCGATAACGGATCTGTGTCCGCGAGGAGCACGGATTAGGAAAGGCAGTTGTCCCTTCGATGTTCTGAGCACCCGTGCCATCTGAGACGGAGGCATCGGAAAGACGCGGTGTAAAGACAATGACGGTGCCCTCCACGCATGAGCCCGGTGGCCAGCATTCGGTTGTCCGGCTGTGGCTGAGTCGGGTTGAGTCGCCGTTCGCCACCGTAGAAGGGAATAGCCCGTTCATGAACGAAGATCCAATGCTGTCTTCGATCCCTACCGTGCAGCCCGCCGGATGAAAAGCCGATCCGGTCGGTCCGTAGTGAAACTCTATGATTGCGCGGTTGTCCGGCGTCGTCAAGTCGTGGGCCATCGGGTTTTGAATGATCTTAAGCTGGAATGTTGCCGTACTCAGCGGGTCGGTCTTGTCATTCACATTGAGTGTGTTCCATTCCAGAGTGAAGACGTGTAAGAACTGACCCGGCTCTCCGTTGAGGTTCGGATCCGCAGCCATGTCAGTCTGGTAGCGGATGCTTGTCCGTCTGAAACCGAAGCTGTCATCTGCCAGTGTTCTGACAAAGTGATCTCCCCAGTACGGCGCTAGCACGTTGTTCGGACCGGCAGGCAAGAACAGGTTGACACAGTCGTTGGTGATTGTCGGTGTCGGTGCATTCGGTCCGAGCGATACCCAACCGTTGGTGCACACGTTGACCGTCGAGTAGGCATTGCCAATGAAATCGAAGGTGAAGCCGAGCGGGATATCGTGCTTGAGGCCGTCATCGAGGTCAACGTTTCCCGCGAAGTTTGTGATCTCATCGGGGAAGATCGCATTGGCGGTGGGTGCGAGCGATACGAACGGCGCCGAACGACGTTCGCAGACGTACCTGCTCGAGATCTGTGCATGAAGAACAGTGGCGCATGTCAACTGCACCACGAGGAGCATCAGGAAGTAAGCATGTTTCAGCATCATCACAAGCATGTGGAAGCGAATTGAGACAAACGCTCGGCCGGAACGATCGGCAACCACCGATACTGTTGGAAGAACCTCGCTCCGGCGCGATAGTTACACCGGACTCGCGCACAAAAAAGCCCCGGCGGATGCCGGGGCTGTACGTGACTTTCTAAGGCCACTTTTAGGACCTGTTTTGCATCAGTGCACCACAGTCATGATTCGCTCAAAGGTTGTGCCGCCAGCTTCGAGCCGATAGAAGACCGGTCCGTTTGCCGATATACCGGTCAGATCGACGGGGATCGTAAACGAACCCGGTCCGACGACCGCATTGAACGGCTGCGAGTATTCGCGTCCGAGCAGATCGAAGAGCGTCAGCGTGACGCGCCCATGCGTTGCGACATAGAAGTCAATCGCCGTTCGCTCGGAGCATGGGTTTGGATAGTTCTGGCCGAGACTGCTCGGAATGCTGAGCATCGGCTGCGTCGGGACGGCATCGGGGAAGCTGACGTGAAACACCCACGTCGGACTGAACGGACCCCAACCGGCGTCGTTCTTCGCCTTCACCCGCCAGAAGTGAGTCGAATTGTTCGCGATTCCGCGATTCCACCGGCTGGCGCTCGAAGTGAGCGAGGGACTTACTGTATCAATTACCGAATTCACGAAATCCGGGTTATCCGCAATCTCGAACCAGTACTTTGTGATGCCTGGGCAATTCCAGTCCCACTGGCAGAGCACGCTGTCGGCGTTCATGGTCATATCCATCAGCGGCGTGATGAGCGTACATGCCTGGGGTAATGGCTTGAAGACGGTGAGGCCGCCGTAGGACCCGAACCAGATATGCCCGCGGCCATCGACGGAGATCGTCAGCATCGTATCGTTCGGTACGTGCGCCGCTTCGGTCGGGATGGCTGTCCACGTTGCGCCGTCATACATGGCAGTGCCGTGTTGCGTTGCGACCCAAACATTGCCGCATTGGTCGACCTCGATCTTATTAATGATATTGCTATGGATGGCAGACGTGTTGCCTGCGTTGAACACAGTACCGCCGGACGCACTGATGCGCACAACGCCTGTGCTCTTCATACCTGCCCATACATTTCCGCTGTGATCGACGGCAATACACGTGATCGCTTCACTCGGCATATTGGAAATGGTATCCTGCCGGATGAATGTACCGAGCGCACCCGATCCGCCCGGCAATCTCACGAACCCTCTCGGCCCGATGAAGATCAGCCAAATGTCGCCATTGAGGCCGGTTGCAATATCCTGTATGCCATTATCCGGGATCACCGGCACGACGTCGTGCTTGAATGAACTGATGAGATGGTCGGTACCAAGCCGGCATAATCCGCGCGCTGTGCCGATCCATAACTGACCCCTCCCGTCATCTGCCAGACGGAGCACCGGGGCATTCACCAAACCCGAGTTCGTCGTCGTGTACGTCGTCCATGTCGATCCGTCGTATCCGGTCAGGCCGGTGCGCGTCCCGAAATAGACCGTGCCGCCAACACCCTGGATCTCCCAAATATCCTTTGAAGGGATCTTCGTGAGATCGACATAATCAGTCCAGATACCACCAATGAACGATTGCGCGCCATAGCGCGTGGCCGACCAGACGCCATCATTGCCATCAAAGCCAATGGCGATGACGCTATCGGCGTTGATCTCGGAATTCGCGCGATTGTATGTCTGCCAGATACCGTCGAGGTTGCTTTGACCGAATGCCGGTAGTGACCAACTAATCACACCCATGGCAAGACTAAGTGCACAACCAACAAGTATACGTGTACGCATATTATCCTCCGCTGTAAAGACCCCAAATAATAGGAAACGAGGTGCAAGTATTATGCCAGTATGGATATGCCGCTTCCGAGTATCTCTGAGGCACGATCACCCATGTCGGAAGCAAGAAACTTGACGGTGCACCTCCGATTCTTGTCTCCAATCCACATCACGAGAAGAGTCGCCACTCCCTGATCATTCCCTGCCAGGGCACCGCTCACCGTCGCACAACGAGTCACTGTTTTTCGAATCGCAACTTGATCTCGGGAATCAACTGTGTGCTTGTCCAATCGGTCCCTCGATATTCCACCTGCAGGACGCTATTCGTCGATTCCGAATACACCACGCTCACTATGTGATCGCGAACCGTCGACCCGGTCAGGTCGAACTCGACCCATGGTCCGCTCGGATAACTCTCCTTGAGCGGAATGTCGGTGAACCGATATTCGTAGTGATGGTCTTGTGTGGTCGACTGATCCTGATAGTTGAATTCGTAGAGGCCGTGAATCGTCTTGATCATCGTTCCGTCGTCCGAGACCGTGCCGTCGAGAGTGATATTATATGTGCCGCCTCCGCTCGTCTGAGTGAAGGTGAACGTAAACGCCGTACCGCTCCAGACAAGCTGTTTCGTGTGATTGAAGTCTTTGTTATAGATATTCATCCATAAACCTTGATAGGCTTCATGCGGTGTCGGATAGGACGTGTACATCAGTTGCCAGCCGGCGAACGAGAACGTAGTCCAGGAGTTCAGCCGGTGGAGCGTACGCAACACGTCCTCGTCAAGAGTGAACTCGATCGTTGACATCCCCCATCCGGTGCGAGCCAGATAGAGATTCCCAAACCCATAGTGCCAATCCGTCGTCGCATCGGCTGCTAATGCAGTGACGACCGTATCGCTCCACGTCACGATCGTCCAGCCGAGCGATTCGTATCGATGATACAACGTCGCCGTACCCTGCTTATAGCCGAAATATTGTCCGCGGATCTCGACGAGCTCATCCGGCTTCGCGTGTGACTTCGAGAGCGATGTGATCTTGGGGTACATCCGAGTCAGATACTTCGTGTTGCTTGCTTGTCCGCCAACGATCACTTGCGCAGTCATCGACCCGCTTGTTACATCGGGGATCGTTGCAACGATCTTCGTATCGCTCCAGGAAATGATACTCTCCGGTGCCATACCGGCGAGCAACACCGAACTTGTACCTTGCGTCGCCCCAAAGCCGGAGCCGTTGATCGTTACCGGCATCGCGTAGGATACCTTGTCCGGTACGACCGAGGTGATCTCGAAACCGGCGCCGATCGTTGCGGTGGCGGTGGCATCGCCAAGTTTGACCGACGTGCTCGGATCGTACACCTCCAGCTTGATCGTATACGTACCGGCAGCGCTGTAGCGATGGTAACCGTTCGTATCGTTCGTGAGGATATACTTTGCGCTGCCGTCGCCGAAGTCCCATTCGTAGCGTGCGCGGGAGGGCTTCGATTCAAAGACGGCATGCCACACGTAGTCCGAGTCCTTCGATCCCTTCATCGTCGCAGGATCGATACGAAGCGAGGACGCTTGGTAGGTCACCGTGATCCATTGAAAGTCGATGTAGTACATAAATCCACCGGCGGAGCCGAAGACCGCGATCCCGAGTTTGTTCTCTCCGGGTTTGAGCACGATGGTATCCCGGCTCACGAGCGGATACTGCTGGCCCGGAACGGGGGAGATCCGATTTCCGCTTGCATCGTACACCGTCATTTCGATGCTCCCCGCTTGCGACCACGTTGCATTGAAGTCGAGCGTATCGAGATCCGTCTTCAGACCATCGGTCAGCGGGTACCCTGCGCCGTCATTTACCCGGAGTGAGTACGCCGGGTACCCGGGGTTTTGTTTGTTGACCATCACATCGTTCCACGTTTGGCCGATGACATTCCAGTCGACCACGGCTGTTTTCGCATTGAACTTGATGTCAGTGAACGTGATGTCCGACTGAGCCGCAGTCAAGCCTGACAGATAATTGCCGAATCGCTTGTTGGCGTACAGGATCTCCCTCGTCTTGTTGCCGGGGAAATTGGGGTCGGCGATGTAGATCTTACCGGCAGGAATATCGATGCGGTATGCAGTGAGGTCGTGGCCGGCCCGGGCGCCATTGTGCATCCCGTACACGCCGATCGCAAACGGTTCTTTGCACAGGAGCATGCTCACGACCAGCGCTCTCCAGGTCCAATCGTCCTGCATGCCGACATACTCTTCGTAGAGTTTGAGCGAGTAACTCGTCCAGTCGAGCTTCGTCTGCAACGCTGAAGCCATATGGTATCCGAGCGGATTGTCTTCCCAGATCTTGTCGGGGGCGACGTGTACCTGGTCGAACTGTCCGTAGAGTTGCTTCGCGGTTTGTTTCTTCTTCTCAAAGAAGTACCAGATAGAGGATGCATTCTGGCCCGCACAGTGACCGGCGCGCGCATCGGGCAAGTAGGATCCGTTATTGACGAATTCCCAGTCGTCGATACCCGGCTCGTAGCCGGTATTGATATCGGTGACCTTGGAAGTGAGATCGGCGAACATCGCTTCCGAGAGCCCGCTGACGATCAGCTTCGCATAGTTCGACAGGGTGCTCGGTTGCGCATGCTTGCTGCCGGCGAGTCCGGCAGCAATGCCCGAGACGTCGAAGTGTTTCGTCATGATTGTGACGCTCGATACATCGAACGAAGCGACCGGTATCGGTTCAAGCTTGCCGGTCTTGTCGTTGAAGAAGAATGCGATTGGGATCTCGCCCGTCGCGAGTGTCACCGGTATCTTCACGAGCATTGTCGAATCGGCATACCCGCCGCCGTTTGAGATTGTGATCAAGGGCGAGACCGGTTTGAAGTAGTCGCCGAACGAATGGCTCGTGACCGGTGCATAGCTGACGGAAACCGTGCGGCTCTCTGTGAATGAATTTGCCGGTACGATGATCTGTAACCCATCGACCGGCTTGCCCGGTGCCGAGACAGTGACGATACCGCCACTTTGTGAGATGCTCTGCGATGCAACACTAATCTCTTCGCCGGTCTTGATAGATCCGCCGCTGTTCTCCGGAGGATTCGTTACACTTTCGTTGCATGCGAGAAAGCCCAGTGCATATGTGACAAGCGCGAGCAAGATCCCTGTATGCACGATTCGATGCTGCCTTTTCATACGTGGAGCCTCCAGCGACTCCTTCAAATCGACCAACAACGCAAGTCTTATTGAATGCCCGCTACGGCCGGTGTGCGAAAGGGAGCACACCGGCCGTCGGTTCATCTACCGGTCACGCGCAGCCTCCGTGCGTATCGTCATCTCCGCCTACGGGAACGACTTCTCGTACGTAGCTTTGATATCGAAGTGGAAGCGTACCGTGAACGTGATCGGTGTTTCATTCGTCGTAGCGCTGAATGTCAGGATCGCTGCGCCCGCGGAGCCCAGTAATTGGTCTTTGAAGAATTGCTTCCCCGCGTCAGATAATGGCAGCTCCTGGGTCATTGCTGCGACACTAGATAGGTTGACATTACTAATTGATGCCAGTGTGATGCTTGTCCCGCCGCGAATGTCGCTTACGGCTAGCGAACCGGAGACGATCGTCTGGGTTGCCGATCCGCTGAACGAGGTGATTGTGTATGTTGCGCGCTCGATTTCGAGCGATTGCATGTCGGACTTATACTTTGTAAAATCGGAACTTGCTTTGTTCGCATCTGCAGTATCGCTTCGCGAGTACGTCGTTGACGAGTAGTTATTCACGACGAACTCTCTATCGAGCCCAAACGAGAAGTCCTTGTTCACGGTACAACTGTTGAGCAGGATCGGCGTCGTGGCGATCAATGCGAGGAATAGTAGCTGTCTCATTTCCCTTTCCTCCCTTTCTATTTATGCTGCGAGGGTGGGGTCGCTGAGAAGATCGACACAAATTCCGTGCCACTAGAAATAATGCTTATCCGCGTACACAATTGACACATGGCAATGCGAGCCGAAAGAAATCTTGTCACCGAGGAGTTGCAGAGGCCGTGCTTCCATCGCGTGTTGTCACGCGCAATGTGGCAGAATGACGCTGGCACGATACAGAGACGGTTCTGCACGTAAATTGCATTACATGTTGCGTATATCACACGTCGATATCTATTCAATGCCATGAACAACCGCCCGGAACACGCGCAGACACTCGTGCTGCCATTTGCCGAGATCACGAACCGTGATGTCGCCATCGTCGGTGGCAAAAATGCATCGCTCGGAGAAATGCTTCGTTCGCTTGCGGGCGTCGGTGTACGAGTGCCGGATGGTTTTGCCACGACCGCCGATGCCTTCCGGCTCTTCCTCAGCGAGAATACCCTCGAGGCTCCGTTGCGTGCAGAACTCGCGACACTCGACACTACGACGTTCGACAATCTCAACGAGGTCGGGGAGCGGACACATGCCTTACTTGAAAGTGCCATGATGCCGACAGCCATTGCGGATGCAGTGACCGCAGCGTACGCCGGACTCTGCGAGCGTTACGGTCGGGAAGTCGCTGTGGCCGTTCGCAGCAGCGCAACGGCAGAGGATTTGCCGGACGCGAGTTTTGCCGGGCAGCATGAATCCTTTCTCAATCGCCGCGGCGCCGATGACATTGTCCGTGCAGTGCATCAATGCTTTGCGTCGCTCTATAGTGCTCGTGCTATCAAGTACCGTGTCGATAACGGATTCGATCATCTGAAAGTCGCGCTTTCAGCGGGGATCCAATTAATGGTTCGTTCCGATCTGGCAAGTTCGGGTGTTGCGTTCACGCTCGATCCTGAATCCGGTTTTCGCAACGTCGTTGTCATCGACGGCGCATGGGGCTTAGGTGAAAATGTAGTACAGGGTGCGGTGAACCCTGACGAATTTACGATCTTCAAACCCACGCTCCGAGCTGGAAAGCAGGCTATACTGTCGAGGACGCTCGGGACGAAGGCAAAGACGATGGTCTTTGCGCCGGGTGGAGGCTCGGTGAACACCGACACGCCGGTTGAACAGCGCTCGCGTTGGGTAGTTGGCGACGAGGAGATCACACACATCGCCGAATGGTGCGTCTGCATTGAAGAGCATTACGGCCGGCCGATGGATATCGAATGGGCGAAAGATGGAGTCAGCGGCGAACTCTTCATCGTACAGGCACGGCCCGAGACCGTTCACTCGTCACGCGATCCGTACACAAAGCGAACATATACACTGACGTCGACAGGAAACGTGCTCGCACGCGGGAGCGCCGTCGGTTCCGGTCTTGCAGCCGGGACGGCGCGGATCATCCTCTCGCCGACAGACGCCGATGCGCTGCAACCCGGCGATGTACTGGTGACCGATATTACGAATCCCGACTGGGACCCTATCCTGAAAAAAGCATCCGCCATTGTCACGAACAAAGGCGGACGCACCAGCCATGCAGCGATTGTTGCACGCGAAGTCGGCGCCGTCGCTGTTGTCGGATGCGTTAATGCAACAAGTGCGATCGCCGACGGAAGCATCGTCACTGTTTCTTGCGCCGAAGGAATGACCGGGAAGATATACGACGGCAAGCTCGACTGGAGTGAACAGACGATCAACTTCAACTCTGTCACCATGCCGCGCACGGCGCCCATGCTGATCGTCGGCGACCCCGACAAAGCATTTGGCTTGTCATTCTATCCCAACCGCGGTGTGGGATTGATGCGTCTCGAGTTTATTATTACGAATGCCATCCGTATTCATCCGATGGCGTTGGTGAAGTTCGACGAACTTCGCGACTCTGTGGTGAAAGCAGAGATCGATTCGTTGACAACAGGGTATGCCGATAAAACGCGCTTCTTCGTCGAGCGTCTGGCCCAAGCGGTTGCTACGATCGCCGCAGCATTCCATCCGCATGACGTGATTGTTCGAATGAGCGATTTTAAGAGTAACGAATATGCGAATCTTCTCGGCGGTAAGCAGTTCGAGCCCGACGAGGAAAATCCGATGCTTGGTTGGCGCGGGGCATCGCGGTATTACAACGAGCGATATCGCGACGGTTTCCGACTCGAATGCCTTGCGATGAAAGAAGTCCGTGAAACGATGGGACTCACGAACGTCAAATTGATGATCCCGTTTTGCCGCACTGTTGACGAAGGCAAGAAAGTTGTCGCGGAGATGGCGAAGCACGGCCTCGTGCGCGGCGAGAATGGCCTTGAGATCTATGTCATGGCCGAGATCCCGAGCAATGTCATCCTCGCGCGTGAGTTCGCAGAAGTGTTCGACGGCTTTTCGATCGGTTCGAACGACCTGACGCAGCTCACGCTTGGTCTCGACCGCGATTCGGCGATTGTCAGCGACCTGTTCGACGAGAACAACGATGCCGTGAAAGCGATGATCGCGCAGGTCATTCATACGGCCAAAGCAAGCGGGGCAAAGATCGGTCTTTGTGGTCAGGCACCGAGCGATTGGCCCGAGTTCGCACGCTTCCTCGTTGAGCAGGGAATCGACAGTATCTCGTTCAACCCGGATGCGTTACTTCGTGGAATCGAAAATATGGTCGAGGCGGAACGTGTGGTGTAACACACGATAGGCAGTGAGGAAAATTATTGTCGGTATGTAAAAATCAATACACGTACAGTCGACGGCCTATCGGTAAGCGATTGAGTTTGTGACTGAATCTGTTGTGGCACACAGTTTGCAAGATGCATGCGTGTACGCGGATAAGATGTACTGTTTGAAAGGATACTCCGATGATACCGCACACAACGTTAGCGTTTCTTTGTGCACCCCTCGTCGTTCAGGGTGCACGAACGTTGCGCCGATCACCGGGGAGTACCGAAATGGCGCGCACCACATCGCAGCCTCTTGCAGTCGGAGCGCCTCATGCTGCCGTCTTGACAGCAGCACATGAGGCCGAGACAAAACAGCAGAATACGGACGAACCGTGGGCACATATCGATCCGACAGTACATCTTCCGATCTTTTAATGACGATCTATTAACACGATCAACAAAAGGAGCAAGGTCATGTCACTCGTGAAATTTGATCCGTGGCGTTCGCTCGAGAGCGCAGAACATGAGATGAAGCATTTCTTCGAAAGCTTCAAGTGGCCGGTGTCCACCACGTTCGAGAAACCGGAATATATGCCAAAGGTCGATACGTCGGAAGATGAGAAGAATCTGTATCTGACGGCCGAACTGCCGGGAATGACGAAAGAAGATGTGAAGATCTCGATCTCGGAAGGCATTCTGACAATCCGAGGCAAGAAAGAACGCAAGGAAGAAAAGAAAGAGAAGGACTATCATCGTGTCGAACGTTCGTTCGGCGAATTCGTCCGTCAGTTCGAACTTCCGGAGGGCTTCAAGAAAGATAAGATCGTTGCAACTGTGAAGGATGGAATACTTGAGGTAACGATTCCCAAAAACGGCGCCTCCAAACCGAAGGAAGAAGAACAGATCGTTCCGATTCAGTAGTCCCCTAATCCTCCGGGATGAAAGGATGAAACTGTCGGCGGCCGGCTACCGCATGCATCGGCTAGCCCCGTACAGTGAGCCCTCGCAGAACGCGAGGGCTATTTTTTTGTGTAGTATCGAAAGGAGACAACACTGGATAAATGGTGGGTAGCCTGTCATTCTGAGCGAAGCGAAGAATCCCTTCAGGATCATCACTCGCGTCCGTGCTCGCCTCTGCACACAAAAAATGTCATTGCGAAGAAGCGCTTCTGCGCGACGAAGCAATCTGAAATCGCGCGGCTTACTTCCGCATCCGAACATTCCAGATTGCTTCGTCATCCGCTTCGCGGATTCCTCGCAATGACAAGATAAGTGCTACTCGCTCAGAAATTCTCGTCCACCAACTCAAAGAAGCTCTGCGGATGCATGCAGGCGGGACAGACCTCCGGCGCTTTGCGGCCTTCGTGCAGATAGCCGCAGTTGCGGCACTTCCACGTCATCACGCCCTCACGCTCGAACACGCGGCCTTCTTCGAGATTCGAATAGAGCTTGTTGTAGCGGTCGGCATGAGCGCGCTCGACGCGGGCGATCAGCTTGAACGCGGAGGCGATCTCCTTGAAGCCTTCTTCTTCGGCGATGCGCGAGAATTCCGGGTAGAGTGTGGTCCATTCTTCGGTCTCGCCTTCGGCAGCCGCGCGGAGGTTCTCGAGCGTGGTGCCGATCTTGCCGGCCGGATAGGTTGCGGTGATCTCGAGCGCGCGGCCTTCAAGGAATTTGAAGAACCGCTTCGCATGCTCGCGTTCGTTTGCCGAGGTCTCGAGGAAGATCGCGGAGATCTGTTCTAATCCTTCTTTTTTGGCTTGCGATGCGTAGAAATCGTAACGCATTCTGGCCTGCGACTCGCCGGCAAATGCCTTGAGCAAGTTCGCTTCGGTCCGTGATCCTTGTAGCGTAGGCATCGTGGTACTCCTTTCTACGGGGAAGGAGTGTTCAAGAAGCGTGCCGAGCGGATGGAATGGCCAATCGCGCGAGCATTCGGCACTTCGCGAACCCGAGCGACGCCGGGAGTAAAGGATGTTAACAGCGGGTCTTCCTCCTTGCCTCAAACAAGTTCACAGCGGATGAGATGGTGGCACCGTTCGGATGGCTTACACAACAGTCATTCTGAGCAAAGCGAAGAATCCCTTGATGAAACGTAGTGAGTCTCCGCCGCAGGGATTCCTCGCTTTGCTCAGAATGACCGCAGAAATAGAGTTGAAACGGAGCCACTACGGCCGAAGTGGTGTCGGGGTGCTATATTGCATGGAGCTGTTTCCCATGTATGGAACGTTGCGTATCGTTCGTGCGTCACTTTAGCAACTATCATAATATCGATGCACTCGGAGATGCTCATGGCTCCCGTTCGAATTTATTTCTTGATTTTCTGTATCATTGCAGTCAGCGGTATCAAGGCTCAGCCCCGTTGGCATGTTGTGCATACCGACCAGATAGGGGCAGTCCGGTATTACTTCCATCGTGCGTCGTGCTCTGGCAATGTCTGTATTGTCGGAGCCGAGATCGTTGACTACGATGGCCCGACATGGACCCCTGCCTTTTTTCGCAGCACCGATGCCGGCCAGACTTGGATCGAGCAACAGCCAAATATTGACCTTCCACAGACATTTACTGATGTTGGGCGAGGATTTTCCCAGATTCAACAGATCGACTCGTTGCATGCCGTAGCGGCTACAGATTCTGGTGTCATTCTTCGGACCTTTGATGGTGGGGAACATTGGATAAAACAGCAGTGCGAGACGCCTTACCGTGTAGTCGACATTCATTTTTCCGATCGTCTTACCGGAATTGCTGTTGCACCAGGATATTCGAACACGATCCATTTAACATTTGACGGTGGCATGCATTGGAACGTAGCCCCATTCAACGTTCTCAATGTATGTCAGTGCCATTCGTACGGCAATGGTAAATATCGTGTTGTGAATTACCAAACAGGTGAGGTATATACGACACTTGACACATTCCGTACGGTAGACTCCACTCGGATGGTATTTGACTCCACTATTGACAAGCATTGGCAAAGTAAGTTTGTAAATCGCTGTACCTTTGGTTTGGGTGATACAATATTGGCGTACGGAGAATGGGGGCGTGAAGGAGACCAACTGGATACAATGCCTGGCTATTGCTTTATCATACGTACGGTGGATGGCGGCAAGCATTGGGGAACACCGTATGTATGCCGATCATATTGGTATGGCGGCGGGACCACTTGTAGCACCCCGCTAACATCGGACACTGTGATCGCGGGCGGGAATGCACATAGCAGCCTGTTCGTGAGCTTCGATCGGGGAGCCACGTGGCAACTGGACTCGGCACTACTCGACACAAACTACAATTTCGGTTTAACCCAAGGATTGGCCGTTACATCCGATCGGCACATTATTGCATGCTTCCAGGCATTCCCGTTGTATGCACCCGGGCAAGCCATAATCGCACAAGGTCAATGGTCCGGTCAGAATGAAGTGGCAACGAAGCGAGCAATAGGCAGCTTCGCGATGTATCCAAATCCTGCAGTACGGACCGTGACGGTTTCAGTGCCGCTCGATGCGGTGCGGTATCGACTCTACGACCTACTCGGTCGGCAAGTGACAATGCGTATGGTGTCGGGCAGTTCGACAACGACAGTGGATTTATCCGCCCTATCACCGGGTGTCTATTCGATTGTATTCGAAACCGATCGTGGGCAATTAATTACCTCGAAGTTCGTCGTTAGCAGATAGTAAGCTTGTCGAATTATTGTTCTGAGTATCTCCTTCCCGGTATCGAATAAGCGTTCGCAGACAAGGTAATCGAGCGCAATGATTGCTTCTTTGCTCGGAGATCTGCACAGAGGGATTAGCGAATGCCCTACAAAAGCAGTGCGCGCCGCAGCATCTCCAACGCTGCGTCGGCTGATCGTTCGCGGACGATCTGGCGTTCGCCGCCGAAGTGGGCGAGCTTGACGAGTGTTTGTTTCTTGCTTGCAAGGGCGATGTACACGGTGCCGACGGGCTTCTCTTTCGTACCGCCGTCTGGACCTGCAATGCCGGTAATGGCGAGCGTGTAGTCGGTACCGAACTTCTTGCGTACACCTTCGGCCATCGCGCGGGCTGTCTCTTCGCTCACAGCGCCGTGCTTCTTGATGATGGCGGCGGGGACGCCGAGCTCGCGCATCTTCGCTTCGTTGGAATACGAGATCACGCCGCCTTCGAAGACCTTCGACGAACCGCTCACATTCGTGATGCGCATCGAAAGCATTCCGCCCGTGCAGCTTTCGGCTGTCGCAAGCGTCTTCTTCTTCGCGCGAAGCAAACCGACCACAACTTCTTCGAGCGTCTGCTCTTCCGTGCCGAAGATCGCAGTGCCGACGCGCTCGCGGATCTTCTTCTCGATGCGCGCGATGATTGCGTTGGCCGTGCGCTCGCTCTCATGGCGAACACTGATGCGCAGGCGCACGCCACTTGTCTTGGGCAAAAATGCGAGCGTTGCGCCGGTTTCGAGGAAATCCTTCACATTCCCGACCTTCTCCGCTAATGCAGATTCGCCGATGCCGGTCGTCAGCACTGTGCGATGTAAAATAACGGCACCGAGCTTCTTCGCATAGATCTGCTTGAAGCGGCGGATGAGATGCGTTTCGGTCAGGTGCTTCATCTCATGCGGCACGCCCGGGAGGATGACGAATGTCTTGCCTTTGGTGTGATACCAGAGTCCGGGAGCGGTGCCACGCGCATTCGCGAGCGCTTCGAAATCGTCGGGGACCATCGCTTGTCCGATGTTCGCTTCCGGCATGCGCTTGTAGCCGTAGGCGACAAAGCGGGCCTTGACGCGCCTGAGCGTAGCCTTGTCGAGATGCAATTGCTTCTTGAAGTACTTCGCGACGATATGCTTCGAGATGTCATCGTGCGTCGGGCCGAGGCCGCCGGTGGCGATGACGACGTCGTGCTCCTTCCACGCGCGGTCGATGGCGCGACGTAACTGTACGGCATCGTCGCCGACGGTAACGACGGACGTCACGTCAACGCCGATGGCGTTGAGTTGCTGGCTCAGATACGAAGCATTGGTGTTGACGACCTGCCCAATGAGGAGCTCGTCGCCGATGGAAAGAATGGCTGCTGAAAGCATTTGGTCGGTCGTAGTCAGTAGTGAGTAGCCAGTAGTCAGGATAGTAGGCCGGCCGTCTTCTCTGACTACTGGCCCCTGACTACGACATACAACATCATCGCTAAGTGTGTCGCGATATTCGCCCACACGCCGGCGACGGCATCGTCGAGCATTACGGCAGAACCGCCGTTGCGTTTCTCGAAGAGCGACGCCGGCCACACTTTGAAGATGTCGAAGAAGCGGAACATCACGAACGCGATCACGACGTAGATCGGGTCGCCTGCATAGGTCCAGGTGAAAAGCGCGATCCACTGGCCGAGCACTTCGTCGATCACCACGACCGACGGATCGTGTTCGCCGAGCTTCAACTCGATCACGTCCGTCGCCACAACGCCAGGGATAAAGACCAAGAAGCACGCCACAGCAAGAAAGCCCAAATGCTGCAGCGTCGGGATGAAGTAGTACAGCACAGCGGCAACCAAGCTGCCGACCGTCCCGCTCGAGACCGGCGACAAACCCGCAAAGCCGAAGGAGCCGATCAAGAGTGCCCACATTGGGACGTCTTTCATCTTCGGACTCATCGGCTTCCAGAGCCGCGTGCGTGCTTTTGCGAGTGCGCTGTATTCTGCCATGAGTTACGCTTGCGTTGATTTGCCGAGGATGTAGCGGTTCATGATGCGCGAGAGCACCGCCGAATTATCAAACGAATACTTCAACGCCGTCAATAGCGTAAGCGACGTTACGAGCAGCGTGATCGGTAGCAGCCATTCTTGCTGCATCAGCATGCCCGCTGTGTTCGCGAGCGCCGTGCCGAAATCTCCTTCGCGCGCGAGTAGGACAAGCAGCACGTACGAGATGAACGCCATTTGGAAAAAGGTCTTGTACTTTGCGAACGTCGTCGTGCGGATGGACTGGCGCAGCGAATCGGCCGCCATGCGAAAAACCGTCAGATACACATCGCGCAACACGATCAGCACTACGCACCACCATGGCACGAGGCCCGTTGCGGCGAACGCGACGAACGCGACGGAGGTCAGCACTTTATCGGCCAGCGGATCGAAGAACGCACCGAATGGCGTCATCTTGCCGAGGCGCCGCGCGAAGTAGCCGTCGTACCAATCCGTCACAGCCGCAACGATGAACACGCCGACTGCCCAGCCGTAATGCGGCGGCGCCGCGACCGCAAACAAGATATAGAATAGCGGTGCGAGCACGATCCGAAGGGCCGTCAGCTGGTTCGGTAAGCTCATTCGCACAAGGCAACAACAGGGGCGGAGAGGTAGTTTTGGGGAGGATATCTGGAATTAGGAATGAGGAATCAGGAAAGAAGAATGGCGATGCCCGTCATTCTGAGCGAAGCGAAGAATCCCTTCGGGTGTGCCACGAACTTCTGTGCACACCCGCAGGGATTCTTCGTCGGGCTAAAGCCACTCCTCAGAATGACACCCCTTAAAGCAAAAACGGCCCGGGGTGCCCCGAGCCGTTCTACACTCCTAATTTCTAATTACTCAGACTCAGTTCGCCACTCGCAGCTTCGCCAGCCCGAGACCGCGGAGCAACTGGATATAGGCCCAGCCCATGTCGAACTCGAACCACTTCTCCGAGAACTTCGCGCTCGACGGATGCTTGTGGTGGTTGTTATGAAGCTCTTCGCCGCTCAGCAGCAGGCCGATCGGGCTGAGGTTACGACTTTGATCCTCGACGTTGAAGTTGCGATAACCGATCGTATGTCCGAGGCCGTTGACAACGCCCGCAGCCCAGAACGGTACCCAGATGACCATGCCGCCCCACACGAGCACACCCCAATAGCTGAACAGCATCATGCAGATGCCGAGGAGCACGAACGGCCCGATGTACTTGGTCGGCTCAAAGAGGAAGCGCTCCAGGAAATCGTTCGGGACGCCCTTGCCGAACTTCTCGATCGTCTCAGGATCCTGATACGCCTTACGGTAATACTTTACGCCAAGGAACAGGATCTGTGCCCAACCGTGAACGACCGGCGAATGCGGATCTTCATCGGTCTCGCAATGGGCGTGGTGTTTCCGGTGCACGGCGACCCATTGCTTGGCCGACATGCCGGTAAAGAGCCATAGCCACAACCGCATCGGGAATGCCGCGATGGGGTGGAACGTGATGGCTTGATGCGTCAGGGAACGGTGCAGGTACAACGACGTGCACATGATGGAAAAATGGCCCGCGACAACGATCACGATCAGCGCGCCCCACCAGGTATTCAAGAGAAACGAAAGATCCATTAGAACAAGAAGAATAGAAACAGAAACAAAACGATGGTTCGGTGGTAGGTGAATGATAACGCAGGGGAGGGGGGAATGGTTGTCTGAACTTGGATTCGTCGGATTCAGGGATTCATCGGATTTCTTGACGCAGCCGCACGTAATGCCCGAAACTGATGCCAAATCGAGCCCTGATGCAGCCAATCCCACAAATCCATTAATCCGACGAATCCGAGTTCAGACGGATTGCTTGGATGCGATCGCCAAGTCTCTCATACGGTCGGCAACTAACGAACCACGCTGAACTTTCCCGATGCGTGCTCATCACCATCGGAGGTCTGGATAGAATACTGACCGGGAGGAAGAAGGTGCACATCAAGTGACAGCCCCGATTGTTGCGTATGGGAGATACTGACGATCGAGGTACAATCCTGACCTGCCATGTTAAAGATCCGTATGTGTTTGGTGGGTGTGACCGAATCTGATCCTGTCAGGACTGTGCTCGCATTGCATGGGTCAGGCCACACGACGATCTGCGCCCCGCGGGCTTGTGCCGCCCGAGCAACTGTCGCCGACGCGAAATTCGGATCAATGCGACAACCGGCGAGATTATATGCAGGTTTGCCCCCGGCGCGTTGAAAGAATCCGCTGACTATGCAACCGGAATCGGTAACGACTATACCGCTTCCGCACCCGCTATACTCATCTTGCGCGTACGACTGTCGATCAATGTTGCGAAGTCCGCTGCCCATCGGCCACCAGCGAGTACCATCCCATGCGGCCACCCCGTACGTGTTCTCTCCATTGACCATGTTGAACGAACCGGCGAGATAGATCGCGTTCTTATCAAACGCCACGTCCCAGTCCCCGCTGCACTCCCGTGTGGCCAAGGGATGAATCGGGTCGTACGATACCCCCGTGCCAAGCAACTCGACACTATGCCCGTTCAGGAAACACGTCCCAGTCGCGGGTACTCCATTGACATGATTGAATTGCCCGGCAATGAACAACTTCCCATTGTGCCATCTGGCCAACCCGATGTATGCTTCCAGTGTGTCGGTTCGTTGATAGATAGAGTCGTAGCGAAGCGTGAGCACTGACCCCGGGGGAAGTATCGTGTCCCAGGTGCTCCCTGTCCAGTAGTAGACTGCAGGAGCGTATGAGGTGCTAACGAGGTAGAATCCCTCCGACGAGCCCGTGATAACTATGGGATTATCTGACGTATGAATCGGGAACGGGGATGGGATCGTGTCCCATCTCGTATCATTCCACTTCGTCAGCGTGGCGAACTGACTCTGGGCCTCGAATGCGGCAAACACTGATCCGGATGAATCGACGGCCAGGGCACTGGGGAAGTTGCGGAAGACGACGTTCGTATCGAGTGCAGGATCGTGGTAGGTAAACCAGTTACTACCATCGAATCGTATCAGGCCATCGGTTCTTCGATCACGGAAACGTTCAAACCCACCGAATATGTAGATGTTTGAATCATGAGCAATCATGCCGTCGATCATGATATTCGAGTTCAGCGCTTCACCTACCGAATCGCAGAAATAGAGGCGGTGCCATGTCGTGCCGTCAAACTGCATGAGAGCATCGTAGCGATATGGGAGTCTCCATGTTGCCGGTCCGGATGTATCGACGAACGTGAAACGTCCTGTTGCAAATATCCTTTCGCCTGAGCGAACGAGACCTCGGACGTACGGTGCTAATCCTGCTTGTCCTGATCGCCGAAGTGCTCCGTGCGACACAGAGTCGGCCCACCAGATTCCTTCCTGCTCTGCAAGACCGAACAACTTGCCATGGTATTCGCAGACGGCGCCGTCTAATCGCGAGTACGGCGGGGCTGCGCTCCATCGTGCACCATCCCAACGAACTCCATTTCCCGTTAGAATAGCACCCGAAGTGACTGCAGAGGCAGCATCTGCATCGAAGTCAAAGTAAACATATCGCCCGTCTGTCTGTTCAGTGACGACTCCCCCGACGGCGTTCGACGGAATACGATCTGCACCGGGAAACACGCCCCAACTCGTACCGTCGAAGGTGGCGAGCCATCGCGATGGCTTGTCGTCGACACTATCGAAGGCACCAGCAACATATAGCATACCCCGTAGCGGGGCGATCCCCGTAATGAAGACCCTGTCACTGTGATTCTGGAAGTGCTCGGTGTGGTCGGTCCAACTTGATCCGTCCCAACTGACAAGCCATCCGCTATGCACGCCAAACAAGCGTCCATTGAAGATGCAGATCTGGCTGAAGTACTCTCCTTGTTGATTCGCTGGTTTCTTCCATGACGCACCATCCCATTCTGAGATCGATGCCTCGCCCTCAGACATGGCGAAGATGTGGTTCTTCGAGCACGCGATGCCGATCACCGGTTGCGCGACACCCCCTCCGAGTGGTTGCCACTGCGTACCGTCGAAGAATGCGATGTTGCTGGCAGGCTGCCCGTCGACTGAATCAAAGAAACCTCCAATGATGAGTCGGCCGGTTGAGTCTAGGGCCATACAGCGAATAATGCCATGTTCGCCAAAGCTCAGCGACCCGGTTCCCCGGAAGGGGATGAGCGAATTTCCGTCCACCCGATAGACACCGGAGAGAATTTGCTGACCATACTCTAACAGCGGACCGCCGATCAATAACGTATCATGGTAGTTGAGGAAGATTTGTGAGGAAGACGGCGTGTCGAACGAGCGTACCGTCACTGTTGGACAGCCGAATGCTGAAGACCAATCCTTATCTTGTATGGATTGCGCCTGATTGCGATTCGGGAAGGTCAGACATAGCAATAGCATTGCGATTATGGACCAGACAAGATTTCTCATTCCAGATTTGCTCAGTGGTTTCTTACATGTGATGACACAGGGCCTGCATGTATTGTGACACATAGGCCCCCATTTGCACTAAGTGTCAACAAAAGCGTGCTCGATCTGCTCAGTGCCTACGGTTATCGGACGGCTATTTGGTATGTTGTGATGACAATGAGGAAAACAGATTGTAACAATATATTGCTATTTATGTCGGGTGATTTCTATCCCCCTTGCTTGGTATCATCAATCGGTATTGCGGTCAGCTTCCGACAATACCAAAGCTAACCGGGTCCGCAGGTCGATCAATTCTTTTCACACATCAACAATACTCCCATGAAACACTCGAAGCAATCCGACTTACGTTTGTCGACTGAGGGGGCGGCGTTTTGCAAGAATGTGCCGATGCGGCATGGGGAGCTGACGGTGATGGTCGGCGATCGGGCGGAAGATTCGATGATCCATTCGTCGAGGCCGCACTCAGCCACTAATTCGCTTGGTTCCGATTCGACTGCTTGATCGCTTTCTCTTGCTCTGCGATGTTCTTTGAAAAGTAATGACCACCGCTGCCGTCGCGGCGGGCTACGAAGTAGAGTTTGTCGTGGTGGGCCGGATGCAACGCCGCTACGATGGCTGCTTTGCCGGGGTTGTTGATCGGTCCGGGCGGCAGGCCGGTATTGAGATAGGTATTGTATGGGTTATCCTTCAACAGATCGTCATGCGTAATGGGCCGCGAAAGGCCGAGGCCGTATTGAACAGTCGGGTCGGCATCGAGCTTCATGCCGATCTTCAATCGGTTGAAGTACACACCGGCAATGGTATCTCGTTCGTCGGCTCGCTGTGCTTCGGCTTCGACGATCGATGCGAACGTGAGGAATTGGGTCGGGGTCATCGCAAGGTCCTTCGCTCCGACCAGCAGCGAATCGCTGACGACTTCATGGAATCTCGAGACCATTCGCTTCAGTAATTCCTGCGGTGTCATCATCAGGTAGAAGCGGTAGGTATCGGGGAAGAGATAACCTTCGGCGGTGCGGGCTGCATTCGGCACACCGGCAGAATGGATGAAGGCGGTATCACGGGCAAGTTTGACGATCATCGCAGAGTCGAGTCCCAACTTCTCTTTCGCAATGGATGCTACTTTGCGAATGGTGGACCCTTCGGGAAATGTCGCCTCGAAGACGATGGAGAATTCGGTACCGAGGAGGCGGGTCAGGATGTCGATGTTCGACAACCCATGGACCATCCGGTAACTGCCGGGCTGCAAGGCAGACGAAGCACCTTCGAACTTCGCAGCGATCTTGAACAGGAGTTTGGAACGGATCAAGTCATACTTGACAAGCGAATCGGTCACACTGCTGAGCGTTGCTCCTTTCGGAACATGGATCAGGACCTCCTCCTTCGGTCCGGACGGGTTCTTCCAGAACAGAGCAGCAAGCACGATAGCCAAACCGAGAACGGCAATGGCGGCGACGATGGCAGAAATTCGCTTCATTCAGAGAGTTGAAAACTCAACATACTATTGTCATTCTGAGCGAAGCGAAGAATCCCTTGAGGATTGCCTCAATAATCCGTACAGTACCGAAGGGATTCTTCGGTCGCGGTCGCTCTCTCAGAATGACGTGATGAAATCAGTGGGAGGAAAAGTGCTTCAGTCGTTCCAATTGTTCCTTGTCATTATTGATGAACCAGTCATCCCTCTCCAGAAGCTGCAGGGCTTCGGAGAAAATTGGTTTGGCTTCGCCGTGTCGGCCAAGGGCTTCGAGGTCTTCGGCATACTCGCAACTGATATAGCCGTCGGGTGTCTTGGCCTCGGCGAACTTCGAATAGTATGGCTGCATCAGAGCCAAGGCATCGGCGGGCTTGCCGAGGAGTCGGAGGCATTTGGCCTCGTCCTTCTCGGTATACATATCAGCCTTGCCGACTCGCTTGGTTTGGTATTGAGCAAGTTTGTGGAAGTATTGATACGCATTGGAAAAGTCACGAAGCTTAAGATAACTTTCGCCAATGTTATTGTATAGGGCCCAGAGCCATCCGTGCAGTTTCTCGTTTGGCTCCGCCATCGCAATGCCCTTCAAGTTCCACTCGATCTGGTCCTTCGGATCGGGTTGCGCGATGGCCACCATGTGTATTGCATCGACTGCATGCAGGTCGATATGGTATTGCATGGCGAGGTTCGCCGCTTCGAAAAACAGCTGTCGGGCAGTATCGATCTGGTTCGACGAATTGAATGTTCGGCCCCGTTCGAGAAGGTATCGGACACGAGCCAGTTGCATTGTATCGGAGATGAGTTTGTCGGCCCGGTCGAGCGTCGCATGGGCCTCGTCGAATTTTCCTGTCAGGCTATACGTCCTGGCGATCTGGGTCAGCAGCTCAG